>CAYOXW010000042.1:0-18084 GCA_964408005.1 uncultured Methylibium sp. | reverse complement strand
GTCGGCAAGAGCTCGCTGCTCAACGCGCTGGCCGGCGCCGAGCTGGCGATCGTCACGCCGGTCGCCGGCACGACGCGCGACAAGGTGGCCGAGACGATCCAGATCGAGGGCGTGCCGCTGCACGTGATCGACACGGCCGGCCTGCGCGACGAGGCCGAGGCCGCCGACGAGGCCGAGCGCATCGGCATGCAGCGCAGCTGGGGCGCGATCGCCGAGGCCGACGCGGTGGTCTTCCTGCACGACCTGACGCGCCGCGGCGAGCCGGGCTACGAGGCCGCCGAGCGCGACATCGCCGCGCGCCTGCCCCCGGGCGTGGCGCGCGTGGAGGTCTACAACAAGGCTGACGCGGCCGCGCCGTCGGTGCGCCAGGCGCTGCCCGAGGGCGCGCTCGCGCTGTCGGCGCGCACCGGGGCCGGCCTCGAGGCACTGCGCCGGCGCCTGCTCGAGCAGGCCGGCTGGCAGGCCGGCGGCGAGGGCCTGTTCATCGCCCGCAGCCGCCACCTCGAGGCGCTGCGAGCGACGCGTCGCCACGTCGAGCAGGCCGAGGCCCTGGTGGCCCAGGGCGACGCGGCGCTCGAACTGCTCGCCGAGGAGCTGCGCGCGGCGCACGAGGCGCTCGGCGAGATCGTCGGCGCGAGCAGCGCGGACGCGCTGCTGGGCGAGATCTTCGGCCGTTTCTGTATCGGCAAGTAACGCCTCGGGCCTGGATGTCGCTGCGGCGCAGCGATCCCCGTGTGCAGGGGCTGTCGCGTCAGCGCCAGGTGCCCATAATGGACTTGTCCATCCCCAAGAACGCGGTCCCCGCGCGGCCATGACCATCGACGACCTGCTCCACGCGATCCAGTCGCTGAATGCGGAAGACGCCTTCCGCCCGCGGCTCGACCCGGGCCAGTGGCGCACCTTTCTCGGCTACCTGACTCGCCACGAGGTGCGCGCCGGCGACATGCTGCTGCGCCAGGGCGAGATCGATCGCACGGTCTATTTCATCGGCCAGGGCATGCTGCAGGTCTATGTGGCGGGGGCCGCGCCGGGCACGAACAAGATCGCGATCCTGCGCGCCGGTGCGATGGTCGGCGAGCCCGGGCTGTTCGCCGACGGCGCCCGTACCGCCACCGTCGAGGCGATGACGCCGTCGATCGTCTGGGCCCTGCGGCTGCCGCGCTTCGAGGAGCTGTGCGCGCGCATGCCGGCGATCGCGATCGAGGTACTGCGCTCGGCCGGCGCGGTGATGGCGCTGCGCATGCGCGCCAACCTCACGCGCCAGATCCCGATGACGTAGGCGCGCGGTGCGCGCAGCCGACACCGGGGCCGCGATCGCGGCCCTCGGTCTTTCTGCGCGGCCCTCGGCCTTCGGGGTCAGTGGCCCGCGAAGCTCACCAGCGTGAACAGCGGCAGCCCGGCCTCGCGCAGCCGTCGCGAGCCGCCGAGCTCGGGCAGGTCGACGATGGCCGCGCCCTCGATCACCGTCGCGCCGAGGCGCTCGAGCAGGCGCTTGCCGGCCATCATCGTGCCGCCGGTGGCGATCAGGTCATCGATGAGCAGCACGCGTTCGCCGGGACGCACCGCGTCGGTGTGGATCTCGACCGTGGCCGAGCCGTACTCGAGCTCGTAGCTTTCCTCGACGGTGGTGAAGGGCAGCTTGCCCTGCTTGCGGATCGGCACGAAGCCGACACCGAGCTCGTAGGCCAGCACCGAGCCGATGATGAAGCCGCGCGCGTCGAGCCCGGCCACCGCGTCGGGGCGGCGATCGAAGTAGCGGTGCCCGAACTGGTCGATCAGCACGCGGAACACCTTCGGGTTCGCGAGCAGCGGCGTGATGTCGCGGAACTGGATGCCCGGCGCAGGCCAGTCGGCCACGGTGCGGATGGTGTCGCGGATCAGCGTGCGGTCGTCCATGGGGGCCTCGGGGGCAGGCGGCGCTGCGCGGCGATGATAGGCCGCGCTGGCGGTGGCCTCAGTTGCGCAGCAGGCGCTCCTCGGCCAGCGCCAGCGATTCGGGCCGCCCCGACAGCACCAGGGTGTCGCCACCGTTGATCGCCAGGCCCGGCGTCGGCGCGACGGCCGCGCCGCCGGCGCGGCGCACCGAGACGACCCGTACGCCGAGCGCTTCGAGCGCCAGCTGGTCGAGCGTGTGACCCCGCCCGGCGCTGCCCTCGGCCAGCGTGACGCTGCGCAGCCGCGCCTGCTTGAGCTCCTCGACGGTGTCGTCGTCGGCGCCGTGGAAGTAGCCGCGCAGCAGGCCGTAGCGCGCGTCGCGCTGGTCCTGCACGACGCGGATCACGCGGCGCATCGGCACGCCGACCAGCGCGAGCACGTGCGAGGCCATCATCAGCGAGCCCTCGATCGCCTCGGGGACGACCTCGGTCGCACCGGCGGCCTGCAGCGCCTCGAGGTTGCTGTCGTCGAGCGTGCGCACGATCACCGGCACCGCCGGGGCGTGCTCGCGCACCAGGCGCAGGATCTTCAGCGCCGAGGCGGTGTCGTGGTAGCTGACGACGACCGCGGTGGCGCGCGCCAGGCCGGCCGCCATCAGGCTCTGCAGCCGCGCCGCGTCGCCGAACACCACGCTCTGGCCGGCCGCGGCGGCCTGGCGCACGCGGTCGGGATCCAGATCCATCGCCATGTAGGGGATGTGCTCGGTCTCGAGCAGCCGCGCGAGGTTCTGGCCGCTGCGGCCGTAGCCGCAGATGATCACGTGCGCCTCGGCGTGGATCGCGCGCTTGGCGATGCTGGTCAGCGCGACCGACTGCAGCAGCCAGTCGCTGGCCGCCAGCCGCATCACGATGCGGTTGCTGTACTGGACCAGCAGCGGGGTCGCGAGCATCGACAGCACCATCGCGGCGAGCACCGCGCTGTGCAGCGCCGACGGCAGCAGGGCCTTCTGCTGCGCCAGCGTCAGCAGCACGAAGCCGAATTCGCCGGCCTGTGCGAGGTAGAGACCGCAGCGCAGCGCGACGCCGGCTGGCGCGCCGAACAGCCGCGCCAGCCCGGTGACCAGGCCGAACTTGAACAGCACCGGCACCGTCGAAAGCAGCACGACGACGTGCCACTGTTCCCACACCGGGCGCCAGTCGAGCTTCATGCCGATGGTGATGAAGAACAGCCCGAGCAGCACGTCGTGGAAGGGCCGGATGTCGGTCTCGACCTGGTGCTTGTATTCGGTCTCGGCGATCAGCATGCCGGCGATGAAGGCGCCGAGCGCGAGCGACAGCCCGGCGTGCTCGGTCAGCCAGGCCAGCCCGAGCGTGACGAACAGCAGGTTGAGCACGAACAGCTCCTCGCTGCGCTGGCGCGCCACCAGCGTCAGCCACCAGCGCATCAGGCGCTGGCCGCCGAGCAGCAGCAGCGCCAGCAGCACGGCCGCCTTGACGCCGGCGATCGCGAGCGCGCGGGCCAGCTCGCCGGCCGGCTCGCCGAGCGCCGGGATCAGCACCAGCAGCGGCACCACCGCGAGGTCCTGGAACAGCAGCACGCCCATCACCCGCTTGCCGTGCGGCGTCTCGAGCTCGAGACGCTCGGCCATCATCTTCACGATGATCGCGGTGCTGCTCATCGCCAGCGCCGCGCCGAGCGCGACCGCGCTCTGCCAGCCCAGCCCCCAGGCGATGCCCTGGGCCGCCAGCAGCGTGGCGAGCAGCGCGTTGCCGGCCACCGCGGCGATGATCGTCAGCGCGACCTGCGACAGGCCGAGCCCGAACACCAGCGTGCGCATGCTGCGCAGCTTGGGCAGGTTGAACTCCAGCCCGATCACGAACATCAGGAACACCACGCCGAACTCGGCCAGGTAGCCGATGCCGGCCGAATCCTGGGCCAGGCCGAGCATGTTCGGGCCGATCAGCACGCCGACGGCGAGGTAGCCGAGCATCGGTGGCAGCCGCAGCATGCGGCAGGCGACCACGCCGAGCACGGCGGCGACGAGGTAGAGCAGGGCGAGGTCCAGCGAAGAAGCCATCAGGTCCGCAGCGGGGGCAAGGGCGTGCCGCCAGGGGGCGCCGCCTAGAATGCGCCGACTCTACCGAAGCCCCGCGTGTGCGGGGCCGCCTTCGCCGTGAGCGCCGACCCGACCGCCATCCCCGACCGCAGCGTGAGCCTGGGTGCCCGAGCGCTCGGCATCGAGGCGCAGGCGCTGCTGGCCTTGCAGCAGCGCATCGCCGGGCCGATGGCCGCGGCCTTCGCGCAGGCGGTGAAAACCATGCTCGCCTGTCGCGGCCGCGTGGTCGTGATGGGCATGGGCAAGAGCGGCCATGTCGGCCGCAAGATCGCCGCGACGCTGGCCTCGACCGGCACGCCGGCGATGTTCGTGCACCCGGCCGAAGCCAGCCATGGCGATCTCGGCATGGTCACGCCGGCCGACGTGGTGATCGCGCTGTCGAACTCGGGCGAGAGCGACGAGCTCAACGCGATCCTGCCGGTGCTCAAGCGCCTGGGCGTGCCGCTGATCGCGATCACCGGCCGCGCGGACTCGACGCTGGCGAGCCACGCCGAGCTGGTGCTCGACAGCGCGGTGGCCGAGGAGGCCTGCCCGCTGAACCTCGCGCCGACCGCGAGCACGACCGCGCAGATGGCGCTTGGTGACGCGCTGTCGGTCGCGCTGCTCGACGCGCGCGGCTTCGCCGCCGAGGACTTCGCGCGCTCGCACCCGGGCGGCTCGCTCGGCCGCAAGCTGCTGACCCATGTGCGCGACGTGATGCGCCAGGGGGAGCGGGTGCCGGCGGTGCGGCCCGACACCGGCTTCGTCGACACGATGAAGGAGATGAGCGCCAAGGGCATCGGCTGCGCGGCCATCGTCGACGACGCGGGCCGGCCGATCGGCATCTTCACCGACGGCGACCTGCGCCGGCTCATCGAGGGCGGCGGCGACGTGCGCCAGCTGCGTGCCGGTGCGGTGATGCGCCCCGATCCGAAGCGCGTGCGCGCCGACGCGCTGGCCGTCGAGGCGGCCGACGTGATGGAGATCGCCAAGGTGACCAGCGTGCTGGTGGTCGACGAGGCCGGCGTGCTGGTCGGCGCGCTGACCTCCAACGACCTGCTGCGCGCCAAGGTCATCTGAGCCGTCGAGCCCATGCGCGAGATCCGACCCACGCTCGACTTCCCGCCGGCGCTGCTGCTCAAGGCGCAGGGCGCCGGCCTGGGCCTGAAGGCGGCGATCTTCGACGTCGACGGGGTGCTGACCGACGGGCGGCTCGTGATCGATGCGCAGGGCGAGTCGGTCAAGACCTTCCACGTGCTCGACGGCCATGGCCTGAAGCTGCTCGCGCAGGGGGGCATCGTGCCCTTGGTGGTCACGGGGCGCGACTCGGCCGCGGTGCGGCGGCGCATGGCCGATCTCGGCATCGGGCACGCGGTCTATGGCGCGCAGGACAAGCTCGCGGCCGCCGAGGCGCTGCTGACGGCGCTGGGCCTGGGCTGGGACGAGGTCGCCGTGATCGGCGACGACTGGCCCGACCTGCCGCTGCTCGCCCGTGCGGCCTTCGCCGTCGCGCCGGCCAATGCCCATGCCGAGGTGCGCGCGATGGTCGACCATGTGACCACGGCGGGCGGCGGGCAGGGCGCCGCGCGCGAGTTCTGCGATCTGCTGCTGCTGGCCTGCGGGCGCTACGAGGCGCTGCTGCGGGGCCACCTGGTGACGCTCGACGCGGGCCCTCGATCATGAGGGCGGACGTCCGGGGCGGGCCGGCCGGGGGGCGGTCGTGATCGAGCGCGGCGACACCGACGACGCACCGTTCAGCGAGCTCGCGGTGCTGGCGCGCCCGGCGGCGCTGAATCCGCCGCCTCAGGGGCCCTGGCATGCGCGCTGGCTCGAGCGCCTGCAGCGCTATGTGCCGGTGCTGCTGATGGGCCTGGTGGCGGCCTTCACGTGGTGGCTGGTCAAGAACTCGCCGGTGGCCGATGACGCCGCCGCTCCCGCCGAACCTCTGCCGACGCCCGACTACACGATGCGCGGTTTCGTGCTCAGCAGCTACGACGCCGACGGGACGCGGCGCTCGCAGGTCGAGGGCGACAAGATGTCGCACTACCCCATCAGCGACACCATCGAAATCGAAGGCGTGCGACTGCGCGCGCTCGACGATGCGGGCCGGCTGCTGCGCGCCAGCGCCGCACGAGCGCACAGCAACCGCGATGGCAGCGAGGTGCGGCTGATCGGGCGCGCGCGCGTGGTGCGCGACCCCGCCGCGGGCGAGGGCGAGGACACGCGTGTCGAGATCCGCGGCGAGCTCCTCGAGGTGTTCAGCCAGGCCAAGCGGGTGCGGTCCGACCAGCCGGTGACCCTGCTCACCGGTCGCGGCGAGTTGCGCGCCGGCACGCTCGACTACGACCGCAACGAGCGCGTCGCGCACCTCGGCGGGCGGGTCACCGGGCAACTGCGCGACGGCCCAGCCTTGCCGTGAGCGCTGCCGCGCCGCTGGTCTACATCACCGGCGCCTCGAGCGGTATCGGCCAGGCGCTGGCGACGCGCTACGCGCGCGCGGGCTGGCGGCTCGCGCTGGTCGCGCGCCGCGGCGCCGAGCTCGAGGCCTGGTGCCGCGCCCAGGGCTGGGGGCCGGAGCGGGCGCGGGTCTATGCGGCCGATGTGCGCAACGTCGACGCGACCGTCGCCGCCGGCCGCGAATGCCTGCAGCGGCAGGGGCTGCCGGATGTGGTGATCGCCAACGCCGGCATCAGCGTCGGCGTCGACAGCGCGGAATTCGAGGACCTCGAGGTGGTCCGCGCGACCTTCGAAACCAACAACCTCGGCGTCGCCGCGACCTTCCATCCCTTCTTGAAGCCGATGCGCGAGCGCCGTCACGGCACGCTGGTCGGCATCGCCAGCGTCGCGGCGATCCGCGGGCTGCCGGGGCATGCGGCCTATTGCGCCAGCAAGGCCGGCGTCGTCGCCTATTGCGAGAGTCTGCGCGGCGAGTGCCGGTCCTACGGGCTGAAGGTGGTGATGCTGCTGCCCGGGTATGTCGCCACGCCGCTGACTGCCGGCAACGCCTACGCGATGCCCTTCCTGATGACGCCGGCGGCGTTCGCCGAGCGCGCGGTCGCGGCGATTGCCGCCGGCGCCAGCTACCGCGTCATCCCCTGGCCGATGGGCCTCATTGCCAAGCTGCTGCGGTGCTTGCCGAACGCGGTGTTCGACCGCCTGCTGGCCGGCCGGGCCCGCAAGAAGCGCCGCGGCGAATAGCGCGGCGGCGCCAGAAAACAAAAGGCGGTGGGCTTGCGCGCCACCGCCTCGTCGGACGTCGAACGGGACTCAGTAGCCGCCGCGGCCACCGCCGTAGCCACCACCGCCGCCACCGCCGCTGCGACCGCCGCCGCCGTAGCCGCCACCGCCGCTGCGGCCACCACCACCACCGCCGCCGCCATAGCCACCACCGCCGCCGCCGTAGCCGCCGCCACCACCGCCGTAGCCGCCGCCACCACCGCCGTAGCCACCACCACCGCCGCCACCGCCGTAGCCGCCGCCACCGCTGCGACCACCACCGCCGCCGCCACCGCCATAAGGGCCACGGAAGCCGCCAGGACGCTCCTCACGCGGACGGGCCTCGTTGACGACGATGGCTCGGCCGGACAGGGATTGCCCGTTCATGCCCTCGATCGCGGACTGGGCCTCGGCATCCGAGCCCATCTCGACGAAACCGAAGCCCTTCGAGCGACCGGTATCCCGGTCCATCATGACCTTCGCAGAACTGACGACCCCGAACTGGGAAAACGCCTGTTGAAGATCATCGTCACGCACGCTGTAGGCGAGATTGCCCACATACAACTTATTGCCCATGGAGAGCGCCTTTCTTCCCTAGAAAGCGGTACCGCGGTACCCCGAATACCATGTGGAAGCTCAACCCGCCGGAAACGATCCAGAAAAGGCGCCGCACCCAAACACAGCAAATCCATTATGTGTGAAGCGGAAAATTTGGCTAGCCAGCGCCAACCCGGTGTTGTTTCGATGTCGGCGGGCGCGTGAGCCCGCCGCCGCCGCCCGGGCCGCTGCGCATCGCCAGCCTCGTGCCCAGCCTGACCGAGCTGGCCTGTGCCCTCGGGCTCGGCCCGTGGCTGGTCGCGCGCACCGGCTATTGCATCCATCCGGCCGACGCGCTCGCGGCGGTGCCCAAGATCGGAGGCACCAAGGACGTGAATCTGGCCAAGCTGCGCCGGCTTGCGCCGACCCATGTGCTGGTCAACATCGACGAGAACCGGCTCGACACCGTCGAGGCGCTGCGCGCCTTCGTGCCGCGGATCGTCGTCACCCATCCCTGCGCGCCGGAGGACAACCTCGCGCTGCTCGAGCAGTTCGCCGCCGTCTTCGGCGTCGTGCCCGGCGTGGCCGAGCGCGCGGGCGCCCTGGCGACTTCGCTGCGCGACGCACTGGCCGCGACCGCGACGCGGCGCTGGCCCGCCGAGCGGGTGCTCTACCTGATCTGGCGCGCGCCGTGGATGACGGTGGCGCGCGACACCTACATCGCGCGGATGCTGGCCTGCGTGGGCTGGCAGACCCTGCCGGCGCTCGAGGGCGGCGAGCGCGGCGCGGCGCGCTACCCGGTGGTCGAGCCCGGCGCCGCCTGGCTGGCCGAGGTCGACCGGGTGCTGCTGTCGAGCGAGCCCTACCGCTTCGGCCCCGAGCATGCCGCCGAGGCCCAGGCGCTGTGCCCGCGCGCGCGGGTGCAGTGCATCGACGGCGAGCTGCTCGGCTGGTACGGGCCGCGTGCCGTCGCCGGACTGCACCATCTGCAGGCGCTTGCGGCGCCACAATGAACCGATGGACCTGAAGCCGCTGATCGCGCTGCTGGCGATCGTCAACCCGATCGGCGCGATCCCCTTCTTCCTCAGCTTCACCCAGGGCCTGGACGCGGCCGCGCGGCGGCGCACGATGCGCGTCAGCGCCTTCGCGGCCTTCGTCGTGATCGCGGTCAGCGCGCTGGCCGGGCTGCAGATCATCGAATTCTTCGGCATCAGCCTCGCGTCCTTCCAGGTCGGTGGCGGGATGCTGCTGCTGATCAGCGCGATGCACATGCTCAACGCGAAACCGGCGGACAGCGGCGCCGACGACGTCGCCGAGGGCGCAAGCCGGGCCGGCGCCGGCGACAGCGTCGCAGTCGTGCCGCTGACCATTCCGCTGCTCACCGGCCCGGCGACGATCTCGACGCTGATCATCTATGCCGAGCGCAGCCGTCACTGGTGGCAACTCGGCCAGCTGGTGATTTACGGTGTGGTGGTCGGTGTGGCGGTCTACCTCGCGTTCGCGGCGTCCACGCGCATCGCCCGCGTGCTGGGCCGCACCGGCATCAACGTGATGACACGGCTGATGGGCCTGATCCTCGCGGCGATGGCGGTCGAGATCATGGCCGACGGGCTGCTCAAGCTGTTCCCGGTGCTGGCGGGGCCCTTGGCGCGATGAGGATCCCAGGCTGAATGGGCCGTCGCCGGCGCGATCCGCGCGGCTGAGCCGGGTCGACAGGCGCGGCGCCGGGGTCGCGCGGCGCTTGTGTTGTATTGGCACCAAAACGCTGCGGTAAACCCCAATGCTGGGCCGGGTGGGGCGCTGACACCATTGCTTTCACTCGCGGCAGGCCTGCCTGCCCAGCGGGGGTTCGAGGAGACAAACCCAACGATGGCGTGCCTTCGATGTGCGCCGCAAGACAACCAGAGAGAAGGCGAGGCGGGCCCACCCGTCTGCTTGCGCCCCCGAGAGAGCGCCGGTAACCCCGGCGCTCTTTTGCTTTGAGGGGCGGGCTTGGCGTTTCTTCTCGATCCCGCATGCTCGACCTCGCTGCCGTCACCCTCGCCTCGCTGTTGGCCGGCTTCGTCGACGCCATCGTCGGCGGGGGCGGGCTGATCCTGGTGCCGGCGCTGTTCAGCGTTTACGTCGGCGCGGCGCCGGCGACGCTGTTCGGCACCAACAAGGGCGCGGCGGTCTGGGGCACCGCCTGGGCCTGCGCGCAGTACGCACGCCGGGTCACGCTGCCCTGGTCGGCGCTGGCGCCGGCGGCGCTTGCGGCGCTCGTCGGCGCCTTTGCCGGGGCCTGGACCGTGACACAGATCAGCGCCGAGGGCCTGCGCCATGCGCTGCCCTTCGTGTTGCTGGCGGTGCTGGTCTACACGCTGGCGCGCAAGGATCTCGGGTGCGACCACGCGCCGCGTCACGCAGGAGCGGCCCAGGCCTGGAGAGCGGCGGCGATCGGGCTGGTGGTCGGCTTCTACGACGGCTTCTTCGGGCCGGGGACCGGCAGCTTCTTCGTGTTCCTGCTGGTGCGCTGGCTCGGCTACGACTTCCTGCATGCGAGCGCCTGCGCCAAGCTGCTGAACACGGCGACCAACCTGTCGGCACTGACGCTGTTTGCCTGGGCCGGGCACGTGTGGTGGCATGTCGCGCTGGTGATGGCGCTGGCCAATGTCGTCGGCAGCCTGCTCGGCACCCGGCTCGCGCTGCGGCACGGTGCGGGCTTCGTGCGGCGCGTGTTCATCGGTGTGGTCGGCGTGCTGATCCTGAAGACCGGCTGGGATGCCTTCGTGCGCTGAGCGACGCGGCATCATCGCGACCGTGACGACCCCGCCCCCCGATCTGAGCTGGCGCTGCCAGCGCCTCGAGTCGCTGAGCCCGCTGGCGCTGCAGCGCATCCATGTCGCGCGCCAGCAGGTCTTCGTGGTCGAACAGGCCTGTGCCTTCCAGGACGCCGATGCGGCCGACGAGCGATGCTGGCACCTCACGGGCAGCGCGCCCGACGGCGCGCTGCTCGCCTACGCACGGCTGGTCGAGCCGGGCGTCAAGTACGCCGAGCCGTCGATCGGCCGCGTGCTGACGACCGCCCCGGCGCGCGGCAGCGGCCTCGGCCGTGCGCTGCTGGCCCGCGCGATTGCACAGGCGCAGGCCTTGTGGCCCGGCCAGGCTCTCCGCATCTCGGCGCAGCTGCGACTCGAGCGCTTCTACGGCGAGGCGGGTTTCGAGCGCGTCGGTCGCCCCTATCTCGAGGACGATCTGCCGCACATCGAGATGCTGCGACGCTGAGGCCTGGGCGGTGGATCAGACCGCCAGCGCCGGTGCACCGCTGCGCTGCACCGACGCCGCCCTGCGGGCCGGGCGAGGGGCCAGCAGCATGGCGTCGGCCTCGATCTCCGCGATCGAGCGCAGCACCTCAGGCTGCCATGCCAGCGCGTGCACCAGACGGTTCAGATACGGGGCGGTCGCGTAGGTGGTCAGCACCGCGCCATCGGGGCCGAGCAGGCGCAGGTTGGTCGTCATGGACATCGGGTCGGCGATCGCGACGATACCCTCGTCGATCTCGACCCAGTCCCACGACAGCCCGGCGGAACTGTCGCCGGCGCGGCCACCCCAGACCGTCTGACCGGTGCGGGGCCAGTCGGGCGCGATGCGGGGTGCAATGTGGGTGGCCAGATGCACGAAATGGGGCCAGGGGTCGAGGTCTGGTTGCCACAAAACGCCGGGCCATGTACCAAGGGTCCATGCAGGGCTCATGATGTGCTGCGGCTCGCGCCGTGTGATGATGCCGAACTTCAGTGTGGTGGCGCGAAGGGTGCGGTGCATCTGTAAGGGCTGTCAGAGCTGTAAACCTTGTCAGGGGCGAGCGCATGCGATGCCGCCCCCAGTTCGAGCGAGGAACGCAATGCTGCAAGGCAGCTTTCAATCGGTGCTCGATGTACGCAACCGCGACGAGTTTCGCGGCGAGGTCATCAAGTTCACGAAGCAGCTCGGCTTCGAGACGGTGGCCGCGGTGGCGGTCATCGATCGACCTTGTGACAGCGCCGAGTTCATCGAGGTCGACAACGCCCCCGAGGCGTGGCGCGAAGCGATGCAAGACCCGAGTGCCGGCCGGCTCGACCCGGTGATGCAGCACTGCAAGCGGCACAGCGTGCCGATCATCTGGGACCAGCAGACCTATGTGAGCGCCGGGGTCCCGGAGCTCTGGGAGACGCAGGCTCGCTACGGCTACCGGGCCGGCATCTGTCTCGCGCTGCACATGCCGGGAGGGCGGCACTTCTTGCTCGGAGTCGATCGCGATCAGCCGCTCCCGACCAGCCGCGACGAGGTGACGCGACTGGTGGCCGACCTGCAGCTGTTCGCAGTGTGCGCCCAAGACACGGCGATGCGCGTGCTGGCGCCGGAGCCCCTGCGGCCTGAGGCGCCCAAGCTGACCCCGCGCGAACTCGACTCCCTGCGCTGGACGATGGAGGGGAAGACGGCCTGGGAGGTTGGCGCGATCCTCGGGATTTCCGAGCGCACCGCGGTGCTGCATCTCAACAATGCGATGCACAAGCTCGATTGCTCGACCAAGCACCTGGCCGTGCTCAAGGCGTTGCGGCTCGGGCTGCTGCGCTGACACGAGCCGGCGGCGGCTGCCCTGTAAGAGTTGTCAGTACCCCTAGGTCGTGGGTGCTGCTGCAATTGCTTCATGCCCGAGGACGGGCGTGAACACTCTACAGGAGCTCCACCGTGTACACCCTCAGCAAGGTACTGCAGCAACTCCGTCTGGCGCGTCGTGACGAGAAGAAGACCGATGCTCATCGAACCGCTCTGCAGCCTTGCCAGCCCGTTCCGCTCGAGCCCTCCCAGCTGGGTCAGGTCGGCGGCGCAGGAACGAGGGCACCGCGCACGACCTGGTGACACCGCGGGCGTTGCCCGCGGGTTCATGTCCGGTCGCGAGGGCGCGCTATCGTGACCTCGCTGTTCCGCCCCGAAGCCCTTGAAGCCCAGCGGCGCGCCTGGCTGGGAGGTATCCAGCTGCTGAGGCCGCTGTCGCTGTCGGTGCTGACCGGCTGTGCGGCCGTGGCGGCGGCGGCGGTCGTTGCCTATCTCTGCTTCGGCGAATACACCCGCAAGGCCCGGGTTCCCGGTGTGCTCGTGCCGGACCTCGGCCTGATCCGCCTGGTTCCAAAGGAGTCGGGCACCGTCGTCGAGCGCCTGGTGCGCGAGGGGCAGGCGGTGAAGGCGGGGGAGGTGCTGTTCGTGCTGTCCGTGGACCGCACGACGGCCGCCGGTGACGCCCAGACCGAGGTGCGTCGCAGCCTCGACGACAAACAGCGCAGCCTCGACGAGGCCTTGCGCCGCGAGCAGGAGCTGCTTGCGACCCAGCGCGCCGCACTCGGCCGGCAGCTCGCCGACCGCCGCAGCGAACTCGCCCAGATCGACGCCGAGCTGCGCCTGCAGCAGCAGCGCCTCGGGCTGGCGCGGGAGGCGCAGGCGCGGCTCGAGTCGCTGCGTGCCGACAATTTCATCTCTTCGGCGCAGGTACAGGCCAAGTCCGAGGAAGTCCTGGCGGTGCAGGCGCAGCTTGCCGGCTTGACGCGCCAGCGCGCCGCCCAGCAGCGCGAGATCGGCGCACTCGAGGCCGCGGAGCGCGAGCTGCCGCTGCGCGCCCAGGCCGCCGCCGGCGAGCTGCGGCGCGAGCTGGCCTCGGTGGCCCAGGAGGCCGCCGAGAGCGAGGCGCGACGGCGCAGCGTCGTGCGCGCACCGAGCGATGGTGTGCTCGGCGCCGTGCTGGCCGAGCCGGGGCAGGCGGTGTCGCCGGCCGCGGCGCTGGCGACGCTGGTGCCGGCCGGCGCGGCGCTGCAGGCGCATCTGTACGCACCGTCGAGCGCGCTCGGCTTCGTGCGGCCCGACCAGGCGGTGCTGCTGCGCTACGAGGCCTACCCCTATCAGAAGTTCGGCCAGCAGTCGGGCCGGGTGCTGCAGGTGGCGCGCACGCCGCTGCAGGCCGCCGAGCTCGCGAACGTCCCGCTCGCCGGCGTGTCGAGCACGGCGTCGACCGTCAACGGCGAGCCGCTGTACCGCATCACTGTCGCGCTGCAGCGCCAGGACGTGCCGGCCTATGGTCGCTCGCAGGCGCTGGTGGCGGGCATGCAGCTCGAGGCCGATGTCCAGCTCGATCGCCGGCGGTTGATCGAGTGGCTGTTCGAGCCACTGCTCGGCCTGGGTGATCGGGTCAGCGGGAGCCGGACATGACGGCGGCGTTGCACCTGGGCTTCGGCGCACGGCGCTTGCCGATGCTGCTGCAGACCGAGGCGGCCGAATGCGGGCTGGCCTGCCTGGCGATGGTCGCGGCCCACCACGGCCTGAAGACCGACCTGGCGACGCTGCGCCAGCGCTTCTCGCTGTCGCTCAAGGGCGCGACGCTGGCCGACCTGGTGCGCATGGCCGGCGAGTTGCAGCTCGGGGCGAGGCCGCTGCGCGCCGAGCTCGAGCACCTGGAGCAGCTGCAGACGCCCTGCATCCTGCACTGGGACCTGAACCACTTCGTCGTGCTGGCCGGCGTGAAGCGAGGCATCGCGACGATCCACGATCCGGCGCGCGGCGAGCGCCGCATGCCGCTGGCCGAGCTGTCGCGCCACTTCACTGGCGTGGTGCTGGAGCTGTCGCCCGGCGCGGGCTTCCAGCCCAAGGTCGAGCGCCAGCAGATCGGTTGGCGCCGGCTGCTCGGTCCGGTCAGTGGGCTGAAGCGCTCGCTCGCGCAGATCCTGGTGCTGGCACTGGCGCTGGAAGTCTTCGTGTTGCTGTCGCCCTTCCTGCTGCAATGGGTCGTCGACGGCGTGCTGACCAGCAACGACCGCGACCTGCTCGTCACGCTGGCGATCGGCTTCGCGCTGCTGGTCGGGCTGCAGGCGATGACCGGCGCGCTGCGCTCCTGGGCCGTGCTCTACCTGTCGAGCACGTTGAACCTGCAGTGGCTCGGCAATGTGTTCGCGCACCTGATGCGGCTGCCGGTCGAGTGGTTCGAGAAGCGCCACGCCGGCGACGTGATGTCGCGCTTCGGCGCGATCCGCAAGATCCAGCAGACGTTGACCACCAGCTTCATCGAGGCGCTGCTCGACGGGCTGCTGGTCGTCGCGACGCTGGCGATGATGTTTGTCTACAGCGCGACGCTGAGCGCGATCGCGCTGGCGGCGGTGGCGCTGTACGGCGCCTTGCGCTGGGCCTTCTTCCGGCCGCTGCGCGAGGCGACCGAGGAGCACATCGTCCACGACGCGAAGAGCGCGACGCATTTCCTCGAATCGCTGCGCGGTGTGCAGGCGATCAAGCTGTTCGGCCGCCAGGACGAGCGCCGCGCGCGCTTCATGAACCTGGTCGTCGATGCGATGAACGCCGACATCGCGACGCGCAAGCTCGACCTCGTCTTCGGCGCCGCGCACAAGCTGCTGTTCGGGCTCGAGCGCGTCGCGGTGATCGGCGTCGGCGCGCTGCTGGTGATCGGCGGCGGCTTCACGGTCGGCATGCTGTTCGCGTTCCTGGCCTTCAAGGAGACCTTCGCGCAGCGCGTCGCCGGGCTGATCGACAAGGCGGTCGAGCTGAAGATGCTCAAGCTGCAGGCCGAGCGCCTGGCCGACATCGTGCTCGCCGCGCCCGAGCGCGAGACCGAGGGCACACTGGGCGCGCGCGCGGTCGAGCCGCAGCTGGAGCTCAATGAGCTGCGCTTCCGCTATGCCGACGCCGAGCCCGAGGTGCTGGCCGGCTGCACGCTGGCGGTCGAGCCGGGTGAATCGGTCGCGATCGTCGGGCCCTCGGGCTGCGGCAAGACCACGCTGCTCAAGCTGATCCTCGGCATCCATGCGCCGCAGGGCGGCGAGATCCGCGTCGGCGGCGTGCCGCTGGCCCAGCTCGGCCTGGCGCGCTGGCGCCGCATGATCGGCACGGTGATGCAGGACGACCAGGTCTTCGCCGGCTCGATCGCCGACAACATCGCCTTCTTCGACACCCAGGCCGACACGGCGTGGGTCGAGGAATGCGCGCGGCTGGCCTGCGTGCACGACGAGATCGCCGCGATGCCGATGGGCTACCACACGCTGATCGGCGACCTGGGCGCGAGCCTGTCGGGCGGCCAGAAGCAGCGCATCCTGCTGGCACGCGCGCTCTACAAGCGGCCGCAGATCCTGCTGCTCGACGAGGCGACCAGCGCGCTCGACGTCGACCGCGAGCGTCAGGTCAACGCCGCGATCCGCGGGCTGAACATCACCCGCGTGATCGTCGCGCACCGGCCCGAGACCATCGCCTCGGCGGGCCGCGTGGTGGTGCTGCAGAGCGGGCGGGTCGCGCAGGATCTGCGCAGCGTGGGAGGGGCGGTGCCGATCGATTCGGCCGGTTGAGTCGCCCAGAGCTCTCTATCGTTCCGCATTGATCGATAGCGTCGGTTGGTGATCCCGAAGACGTGCGAACGCCATGCGCTCCTCGTTGCCGGGTGCCGCGCTAGAAGTGCGCGACGTAGCCGCCATCGACCACCAGCGTGTGGCCGGTGATGTAGCTCGCCGCCTCGGAGGCGAGGAAAACCACGGCGCCGGCGATCTCGTCCGGCCGGCCGATGCGGCCGAGCGAGCTGCGCCGCTGCAGCCATTCGTGGGTGGCCGGGTCGGCGGCCAAGGCCGTGTTGGTCTCGGTGGCGAACACGCCCGGCGCGACCGCGTTGACGCGGACGCCGCGTGGCCCCAGTTCGGCGGCCAGCGCGCGCGTCAGGGCGTCCAGCCCGCCCTTGGCCATCGTGTAGACCGCGTCGCCGCGGTTGGCGATCGGGCCGGCGATCGAGGTGATGTTGACGATCGAGCCGCCCGCCGACATGCGCGCGGCGGCCAGCCGGGCGAGCTCGAAGGGCGCGAGCAGATCGACCTCGACGAGCTGGCGCACGTCGGTGGCGGCGAAGGCTTCGAGCGGCCGCCGATCGCGCTGACCGACGTTGTTGACGAGGATGTCGAGCGCCTCGAGGCCGGTGAAGGCCGCCTCGCGCGCGTCGGCATCGGCGATGTCGAAGGGCAGGGCCCGCGCGGCCAGGCCCTCGGCGCGCAGCGTGGCGACCCGCAGCTCGAGCGCCACGGCATTGCGGCCATTGAGCCAGACGCTGGCGCCGGCCGCCGCCAGCCCGCGCGCGATCTCGAACCCGAGCCCGCGCGTCGCGCCGCTCACCAGCGCGACGCGCCCGGCCAGCGCCTCGGGGTGA
Organism: uncultured Methylibium sp.; assembly: GCA_964408005.1. Lineage (GTDB taxonomy): Bacteria > Pseudomonadota > Gammaproteobacteria > Burkholderiales > Burkholderiaceae_C > Methylibium. The sequence continues at coordinate 1,168 of CAYOXW010000042.1, read as the reverse complement.
AAGACCGGGCTCATGCCGGAGGCGCCGTGCTGCGTTCGAGGTGGCCGAGCCAGCGCAGCGCCTGCTCGCGCGAGGCGCCGCACATCTCGGCGCTGGGGCGCAGCGAACTGCACACCGCCGGCCGCTCGGGCCGCCCGAACAGCCGGCAGCGCAGCTGCGCGTCGAGCTGGGCGCAGGGCACGCCGGCCGGCTTGCCCCGGGGGTGGCCGGGTAGCGGCGTCGAGATCGACGGCGCGGTGCAGCAGGCGGCGCAGGCGGGGCGGCAGTCCATGCCCCGATTGTCGCCGTCGGCGGCCCGGCTGCTTAAAATTGAGGCGACCCGCGATCCGCGGCCCGCCGGGCCGGCGCGCTACTCCCCATGCTCTATCCCAAGGAATTCGACGTCATCGTCGTCGGCGGCGGCCATGCCGGCACCGAGGCGGCGCTCGCCGCCGCGCGCATGGGCTGCGCGACGCTGCTGCTGACGCACAACATCGAGACGCTGGGGCAGATGAGCTGCAACCCGTCGATCGGTGGCATCGGCAAGGGCCATCTGGTCAAGGAGGTCGATGCGCTCGGTGGCGCGATGGCGCTGGCCACCGACGAGGCCGGCATCCAGTTCCGCATCCTCAACGGCTCGAAGGGCCCGGCGGTGCGCGCGACGCGGGCCCAGGCCGACCGGGTGCTCTACCGCGCGGCGATCCGCCGCCGGCTGGAGAACCAGCCGAACCTGTGGCTGTTCCAGCAGGCGGTCGACGACCTGATCGTCGAAGGAGACCGTGTGACGGGTGCTGTCACACAAGTGGGCATTCGCTTCTCTGGCAAGAGCGTGGTGCTGACGGCCGGTACCTTCCTCGATGGGCGCATCCATGTAGGGCTGGAGAACCACAGCGCCGGGCGCGCGGGCGACCCGCCGGCGGTGCGTCTGTCGGCGCGGCTCAAGGAGCTGAAGCTGCCCCAGGGACGGCTGAAGACCGGCACGCCACCGCGGCTCGATGGACGCTCGATCGACTTCGCGAAGTTGGCCGAGCAGCCCGGCGACATGGACCCGGTGCCGGTGTTCAGCTTCCTCGGTGACGCCGGCATGCATCCGCGCCAGCTGCCTTGCTGGATCACCCACACCAACGAGCGCACCCACGAGATCATCCGCGGCGGCTTCGACCGCAGCCCGATGTTCACCGGCGTCATC
>CAYOXW010000041.1:0-18139 GCA_964408005.1 uncultured Methylibium sp. | reverse complement strand
CTCCAGAGCTCAGGATCCACTCGCTCTACGGTGGACTGGGTGCGGTCGAACATGGTGAGGGTCCTCAGAGGAAATCAGGAACGAAAAAGCCGCCGCGAGGCGGCGGCTTGGGATGCATCAGTCTACTTTCAGCGCAGCGCAATCCGCTCGGTCTCGGCGTGCTCCTGGGCGGGCTCGGCCGCCGGAAGGGCGGGCTCGCTCGCCGGGCCGGCCGGCACCTCCGGGGTGGCAACGATGATGGGTGCGTTGATCGCCACCTGCCGCCCCGAGGCCACGCTGCGCAGATAGGTCTGCTCGGCCAGCACCTTGCCCGCATAGCCGCCGTCGTCGATCAGGTTGGCCGCGCCGACGTAAAAGCGCAGCCCGCCTTCCAGGCTGCCGGCACGCGCGATGCACTCCTTGAGCACCTGGACGCCGACGCGCAGATTGGTCACCGGGTCGAACGCCGCCAGCGTGCCGCCGAAGGCGTGGTACTTGTCGTCGTGCACCCGGGTCATCACCTGCATCAGCCCCTGGGCGCCGACCGAGCTCTGGGCGAAGGGGTTGAAGCTGGATTCGATCGCCATGATCGCGAGGATCAGCGTCGGATCCAGCTTGGCGCGCTGGCCGACCGCCCAGGCCTCCTTGACCAGCCGGCTGACCGGCTCCGGCGCGACGCGGTAGCGCCGCGCGATCCACGAGGCGACCGCCGCCTGCTGGCGGGTCAGCTCGGCCGGATCGAGCGCAGTGGCGCGGTCGATCGCGCCGCGCTCGCCGAACGCCAGGGCCAGCGCCTCGGGCGAGTCGTCGGCGTCGAGCCGGGCGTCCTGGCGGGCCTGCAGCCAGCCCAGCGCCTGTTCTTCCAGGCTGTGGCGCAGATCGGGCCGGCCGGCGAAGAACATCGACAGGGCGACCACCACCAGCCCGACCAGCGCGAGCGAGTTGTGGCTGACCTCCAGCAGGCCTTGGCCGGCATCCTTGAGGAACACGGCGACGGGCCGTGCGCACGCCCGGGTCCCGCGGGCGATGGCTGTACTGACGGAATCCAACGCTGTCATGCCTCTCCTTTCAGACGGTGCAGGGCCGGCAGCCGAGGGCCGCAGACCCCGCAGCGATAATCGGCCCTTGCGTATCTGATCGACCGCGCGAAGCGGGTCGACCGGGCTGTGATCACCGGCAGCGTTGCGCCAGGAAACACCTGGCGCGGGTTATCCCTGATGGGAGGGAACGAATTCTAGGAAGGCCAGAAATAACCGGTCAAGCCTATGAAAATAGTTCTTCATAACTTCTGGATATGAAATATCGCGACCTGCGCGACTTCCTGGATGGATTGGACCGCCTTGGCGAGCTGCGTCGGGTCGCAGATCCAGTCGCCGTGCGGCTCGAGATGACAGCGTTCAGCAACTTCGCGCTGCGCGCCGAAGGGCCGGCCCTGCTGTTCGAGCGAGCCCTGGGACCGGGGGAGATTTACAAAATTCCGGTCTTGACAAACCTGTTCGGCACGCCGCGGCGCGTGGCGCTGGGCATGGGGGCGAACGACGCCGGGGCGCTGCGCGAGATTGGCGAGCTGTTGGCGCGGCTGAAGGAGCCCGAGCCACCCCGTGGCCTGAAGGACACCGGCCGGCTGTTGCAGATGGCCAAGGCGGTCTGGGACATGAAGCCGGCGAAAGTGCGCGGCGCACCCTGCCAGGAGGTCGTGGTCGAAGGCCCCGATGTCGATCTTGGCCGTCTGCCGGTGCAGACCTGCTGGCCCGACGACGCGGGGCCGCTGATCACCTGGGGGCTGGTCATCACCCGCGGGCCGCAGGGCGTCGCGAAGCCGCGGCGGCGCCAGAACCTGGGCATCTACCGCCAGCAGGTGATCGGCCCGCGCCACACCATCATGCGCTGGCTGACACACCGCGGCGGGGCGCTCGACTTTCGCGACTTTGCGATCGCCAACCCGGGGCAGCCGTTCCCGATCGCGGTGGCGCTGGGGGCCGACCCGGCGACCATCCTCGGCGCGGTCACGCCGGTGCCCGACAGCCTGAGCGAGTACCAGTTCGCCGGCCTGCTGCGTGGCAGCCGCACCGAGGTGGCCGACAGCGGCGTCGGCGAGGCCGAGCACCCGCTGCAGGTGCCGGCCGGCGCCGAGTTCGTGCTCGAGGGGCATATCCCGACGGCTGCCCCCGGCTATGTCGGCGAGAGCGAGCATGGTGTCCCACTGAAGGAGCGGGGCGGCTACCTGCACGCGCTGGAGGGCCCGTTCGGCGACCACACCGGCTATTACAACGAGCAAGACTGGTTCCCGGTGTTCGAGGTCGGCCGCATGACCCACCGCCGCGACCCGATCTACCACTCCACCTACACCGGCAAGCCGCCGGACGAGCCGGCGGTGCTGGGCGTCGCGCTCAACGAGGTCTTCGTGCCGATCCTCCAGAAGCAGTTTCCGGAGATCGTCGACTTCTATCTGCCGCCCGAGGGCTGCAGCTACCGCCTGGCGGTGATCTCGATGCGCAAGGCCTACGCCGGCCATGCCAAGCGACTGATGTTCGGGCTGTGGAGCTTCCTGCGCCAGTTCATGTACACCAAGTTCATCGTCGTGACCGACGACGACGTGGACATCCGCGACTGGAAGGAGGTCGTCTGGGCGATCACCACCCGCATGGACCCGGTGCGTGACACCACGCTGGTCGACGGCACGCCGATCGACTACCTCGACTTTGCCTCGCCGACTAGCGGCCTGGGCGGCAAGATGGGCCTGGATGCGACCAGCAAGTGGCCCGGCGAGACGACGCGCGAATGGGGTCGGCCGATCCGCATGGACACCGAGATCGAGGCACGCATGGCTGCGCTCTTCGGGCAATCGGGGGGCGGCGCGTCATAGCGACGTCTGCGTTGCAGCCTCGCCGTCAGCGGCTTAATCTAGTCATGCCTGCCTAGCAGGCAACTCAGAGGGCGCAGTCTCTGCGTGCCGGGAGCCCTGGGCAAAATCTCCCCGGAGCTCCGAAGGTGGCCCTGCCACCCGCCCCTCCCGCCGTTCTGGCCGGGAGGGGTTTTTCGTTTTGAGGGCTGTAATCCATGGGCGGGGTGACGCGACTCAGGGATGCCGCCCACCGCTGCTGGAGTTGCCGATGAACCCGTCCCCCTCCCTCGCCACCGAGATCGCCACGCTGGGTGGCGGCTGCTTCTGGTGTGTCGAGGCCGTGTTCCTCGATGTCGAGGGCGTCTTGGCGGTCGAGTCCGGGTACAGCAATGGCCAGGCGCTCAAGCCCAGCTACGAGCAGGTCTGCCAGGGCGACACGGGCCACGCCGAGGTCGTGCGTATCCGCTTCGACCCGGCACAGGTCAGCTACCGGCAACTGCTCGAGATCTTTTTTGTCGTGCACGACCCGACCACGCTCAACCGCCAGGGCAATGACGTCGGCACGCAATACCGCTCGGGCATTTACACGCATTCGGACGAGCAGTCGCGTGTGGCGCGCGAGGTGATCGCCGAGCTCCAGGCCAGCGGAACGTTGCGCGGCCCGGTCGTCACCGAGGTCGAGCCCGAGCGCAACTACTGGCCGGCCGAGAGCTACCACCAGAACTATTTCGCCCGTCATCCGGGGCAGGGCTACTGCGCCTTCGTCGTCGCGCCGAAGCTCGAGAAGTTCCGCAAGACCTTCGCGGCGCACGTGCGCAAGGTGTGATCCCGCCCAGGGCATACTGCGCGCCGCGATGAGCGCCCGCCTTCCAACCACGCCCCGCTGCCTCGGCCGTGCCCGTGCGGCGCTGCTGGTGCTCGCGCTGTTGTGGGCGCAGGCGCTCGGGTTGGCCCACCGCATCCAGCACGCGCCCGGCGTGCTGACGGTGGCGCTGGAGGCGCGAGAGCGGCTGCACGAGCCTGGCCATGCGCCGCACAGCGCGCAATGCCGTCTCTACGACCATCTCGTCGCCGGGGATCTGTTGCCGGCCACCGCGCTGGCGGCTCCGCCGGCCTGGGGGAGCGAGGCGTTCGCGAGCTGCGCGACGTCGACCGCCGCGCCGCAGTCGCTGCGCGGCTACCACGCGCGAGCGCCACCGCTGCGCGCCTGACGTCCCGCCGCAGCGTCGTTGCATTCCCGTGGTGGGGATGCGCGCGTCCGTCCCCCCTTGAAATCGCCCGCGCGCCGCGCGGGCCTGGCTCTCATGCGATCACGACATCTCTTGTCGGGTGTGCTGCTGCATGCCCTTGCCTCGGCCGCTGCATTCGCGCAGTCGGAGACCCTCGAACCGGTGCTCGTCACCGGCAACCCGCTGCGCGGCAGCGGCTCCAACGCGCCGGTCAGCGCGCTCTACGGCACCGACCTCGTGCTGGGCCGCGGTGCCAACCTCGGCGACACGCTGGCCGGCCTGCCCGGGGTGGCCGCCTCCTCCTTCGGCCCCAACGCCAGCCGGCCGGTGATCCGCGGCCTCGATGGTGACCGCATCCGCATCCTGAACAACGCGGGCGCGACCCTCGACGCCTCGGGCCTGAGCTATGACCATGCGGTGCCGCTCGATCCGCTGGCGGTCGAGCGCATCGAAGTCCTGCGAGGGCCGGCGGCGCTGCTCTATGGCGGCGGTGCCATCGGTGGTGTCGTCAACGTCATCGACAACCGTATCCCCGGCGAGGCGATCGACGAGCCGCGCGGCGCGATCGAGTTGCGTGGCGGCGGTGCGGCGCGCGAGCGCGGCGCGAGCGCGTTGCTGGAGACCGGCGGCGCCGGCCTGGCCGTCCATGCCGACGCCTTCCGGCGCCACACCGGCGACCTGCGCGTCCCTGGCTTCGACCGCCCTGTCGAGGGGGGGCGCGAGCGGCGCGAGCAGGTCGCCAATTCGGCCTCCGAGGCCGAGGGCGGGGCGCTCGGCGCCTCCTTGCTGTGGGATCGTGGCCATCTGGGGGCGGCCGTTGACAGCTACCGCAACGACTACGGCATCGTCGTCGAGGACGGCGTCACGATCCGCATGCGGCGCGACAAGCTCGCGCTGGCCGGCGAGCAGCGCAACCCCGACGGCTGGCTGCGCGTGCTGCGCGGGCGAGCGCAGTTCACCGATTACGAGCATCGCGAGATCGAGGGCGGTGAGGTCGGCACGACCTTTCGCAACCGGGGCCGCGACGCACGCCTCGAGGCCGAGCATGCGCCGCTGGGGGCCTTGCGCGGCGTGGTGGGTCTGCAGGCCGAAGACGCCGACTTCGAGGCGCTCGGCGACGAGGCCTTCGTGCCCGGCAGCCGCACACGGCAGCTGGCGCTGTTCGCACACGAGGAACTGGCGGCGGCCGACGGCCTCTCGCGGCTGAGCTTCGGCGGGCGTGTCGAGCGCAGCCGCGTCGAGGCCGACGCCGATCCGCGCTTCGGCGCGGCGCGTGAACGTCGCTTCCTGGCCGCGAGCGCGGCGCTGGGTGGCGAGCTCGGCCTCGGCGACGGCTGGCGCGCCAGCACGCACCTGGCCTGGACCGAGCGTGCGCCGACGAACTACGAGCTCTATGCCGACGGGCTGCACCTCGCGACCGCCGCCTACGAGCGCGGCGACGCGACGATGCGCAAGGAGCGCGGCAGCAACCTCGACGCGGCGCTCGAGTGGCGTGACGGCCCGCAGCGCCTGCGCGCCGGTGTCTTCGCCAGCCGTTTTTCGAACTACATCGCCTTGCTGCCGACCGGCGAGCCCGATGTCGAGGATGACGGCGAGCTGTTCCCGGTCTACGCCTTCCGCGGGGTGAAGGCGCGCTTCTGGGGTGTCGAGCTCGAGGGGGCGCACCGCCTGCCCGACGTGGCGGGCGGCAGCCTCGATCTCGAGGCCCAGCTCGATCTCGTGCGCGCGCGCAATCGCAGCAGCGGCGAGCCGTTGCCACGCATCGCGCCGCTGCGCACCAAGCTCGGCGCGGCGTGGACTCGAGCGGGCTGGACCATGGCGGTCGAAGTCGTGCACGCGGCGGCACAGCGCCGCGTGCCGGCCGACGATGCGCAGACCGACAGCTACACGCTGCTCAACCTGCGTCTCGCCAAGCGCTTCACGCTCGGCAACAGCGAGGCGCTGGCCTTCCTGCGGCTGGACAACCTCGGGGACGAGCTGGCCTACAACGCGGCGTCGATCACGACGGTGCGCGAACTGGCGCCGTTGCCCGGACGCTCGCTGCTCGCCGGCGTGCGCCTGAGCTTCTGATCAGGGCGCGAGCCGCTCGCGCAGCCAGCTGCCGTCCGGCTGCAGCGCGTAGCGCAGCCGGTCGTGCAGCCGGCTCTTGCGCCCTTGCCAGAACTCCCAGCGGTCGGGCACGAGCCGGAAGCCGCCCCAGTGCGGCGGGCGCGGCGGGTTGAGCGCGTAGCGTGCCCCCGCCTTGGCGGCGTTGGCGACCAGCACGGCGCGCGAGGCGATCACCTGGCTCTGCGGCGAGGCCCAGGCGCCGAGGCGCGAGTCCAGCGGGCGCGACTGGTAGTAGGCGTCCGACTCCTCGGCACTGGTCCTTTCGACGCGGCCCTCGATGCGCACCACCCGTTCGAGCTCGACCCAGTGGAACTGCAGCGCGGCATGCGGGTTGCCGGCCAGCTCGCGACCCTTGCGACTCTCGTAATTCGTGTACCAGACGATGCCGCGCGCATCAAAGCCCTTGATCAGCACGACGCGTGTCGACGGCCGTCCGTCGGTGCCGACGGTGGCCACCGTCATCGCATTCGGTTCCGGCAGCTCGCTTTTCAGCGCCTGGTCGAACCAGAGGCTGAATTGCTGCAGCGGCTCGGCGGCACTGTGGCGCTCGTCGAGTTCGCCCTGTTCATAACTCTTGCGCAGGTCGGCAATGTCAATGTTCGCGGCCATGGCCAAAAGTGTAGGGGGGTACAAGAGACCGCCGCATCGCCTGGGCCCCGCCACGCCCCTGCCGTGGGTGCGGCACAACCCCTCGGCATGGGCGGCAGCAGGGCGGTCGCCGTGAACACGCTGGCGGCGGCGGGCAAGGGGTTGCGAAATTTACCGTTAGAAACGCTGGTGCGGGCGCCACCGAGGCGGGGTGTTTCATCGCGGCGCACAGTCGGCGTATCGGGGCCAGCCCGCAGCGGGGAAGGCCTTAGGTAAAGCTACCAGTTCCGATTGCGCCGCACTCGCGGTGTGATGCACACAAGACAAAGTGGGGGAGAGTCAGGGTGGACCAGGGTCCGGTGGTGGTGGTGCTGGCGGCCGGCCGCGGTGCGCGTTTCAGCGCGGCGCGTTGTGGGCACAAGCTGGCCCAGTCCTTCGGGGGCATGACGGTGCTGGGCAGCACGCTCTCGCAGGTCGTCGCCAGCGGGCTGGATCGCGTCGTGGTCACGACGCCGGCATTGCGTGAGCTTGCCACCCCCTGGGTCGAGGAATCCGACCTCGTCGTCCTGCCGCCGCTCGATGACGCCGATCCCACGCGGGGCATGGGTGATTCGATCGCGGCCGGCGTGATGGCGCGGCCCCATGCGTCCGGCTGGCTCCTGCTGCCGGGCGATCTGCCCTTGATCCAGGCCGCGACGCTGCGTGCCGTTGCCGCGGCGCTGCCCGAGCAATTGGTGGTTCACGCCCAGCACCGCGGGCGGCGCGGCCATCCGGTCGGCTTCGACCCGGCCTTGTACTCGGAGCTCGCGGCACTGCGCGGCGACGAGGGCGCGCGCCGGCTGCTGGCGCGCTATCCGGCCCTGGCCGTCGAGGTGCCCGACGCCGGCGTGCGCATGGACCTCGACACCGAGGCCGACCTGCTGGCGCTGCGCGCGCTGCATGCGGCGCGCGTGGCCACGGCGGCCGAGGCGGGCTGAACCGACGCGCTCAGGACAGCAGCCCGTGGCGTTGCAGCAGCGCGATATGGCGCTCGATCGCCGCGTCGCGGATGCCGCGCTGGTGCAGGCAGCGCGCCGTCTCGACCAGATAGTCCAGTGTGCTGCCGTAGCGGCCGCGCGCGTGGCGCAGGATTGAGACCAGCGCGTCCTCGCCGATCTCGCCGGTGTAGTTGGGACTGTGACGGCTCAGCGTGAAGGCCAGCGCGGTCACGGCGCCATCGGCGGTGCGGCAGGCGAGCCAGCGCGGGTCGTAGACGCCGTTGGGCATCTCGCGCACCCACAGCCGCTGCAGCTCGGCCTCGGCACGGCTGTGCTCGATGCGATAGACCATGCCTGCACAGGAGCCCCCGGGCACGAGTGCGAACACGAGGCCGGGGCGTTCCGGCGTGCCGCGGTTGAGGCGCGAGCGCATCTGCAGCGCGCGGTGGAAGCCGTGCACGCGCGCCGGCCTCTGCTCGGCGGCATGGAACTCGGGGCGCCAGATCAGGGAGGCGTAACCGAAGACCCACAGGTCGTGGCGCGGATTGCGAGCGGCCAGCGTGCGCTCGAGCAGCACCTGCGGGTCGCGCAGCGGCATCGGGGGCGGCGGCGACGACTCGTCGGTCCCGTCGGAGGGGGCCGCTTCGCTTGCGCGCTCAAACGCCTGTTGCACGGTGATTAGCGTGCGGGGCCGGCGCCCGGCTGTCAAGCGCGAGCCGCCGCGCGCTGTGTGAAACGTCGCATCGGCGCGAAATGCGGCCGGCGCCACGACGCGCAGCCCGTGCGCGGGGCTCGGGACGTGGGTGGGCGCCGGCTCAGGCGACGGTGTAGTTCAGCGCCAGCCGGCCCCCGTCGGCGTAGACGATCTGCCCGGTCAGGTAGCTGGCGGCATCGCTCGCGAGATAGGCCACCACGTCGGCGACCTCGGCCGGCTCGCCGAGCCGCTGCAGCGGCGTGCGGGCGAGGATGCGGGCCCGGGCGGCTTCGCTGGTGAGCACCGCCTGCGCGGCCAGTTCGGTGGCGATCGTGCCGGGCGCGACCGCGTTGACGCGCACGCCACGGTCGGCCAGTGCCAAGGCCATCGCGCGGGTGAGCTGGTTGATGCCACCCTTGCTCGCGTTGTAGCTGGCGATGGTCGGTATCGCCATCAGGCCGTTGACCGAGCTCATGTTGACGATCGCACCACCGCCTTGCGTCGCCATCTGCCGGGCGCAGGCCTGGCCCACCAGGAAGGCCCCCTTGAGGTTCACCGCGATGACCGTGTCCCAGTCGGCCTCGGTGAGTTCGAGGAAGTCCGCCGCGCGGAAGATGCCGGCATTGCTGACCAGCACGTCGACGCGTCCGAAGGCGGCCAGTGTGGCGCCCAGCGCGGCCTGCACGTCGGCGGCCTGCGAGACGTCGCAGTGGGTGTAGAGCGCGCGTCGTCCGTCCGCCTGCAGGCGGTCGGCCAGCGCCCGGCCGCGCGCATCGTCGATGTCCCACAGCGCCACCGGCGCGTCCTCGCGCGCGAAGCGCTCGGCGCAGGCCGCGCCGATGCCCTGTGCCGCGCCGGTGATCACCGTCACGCGCTCGGCGAGTCCGAAGCACACCTGGCTCATGAGGCCGCCTCCTGTGCGAGCGGGCCCGCCCGGGCGGGCCCGACCCTGGTGAGGGCAGTTTAGGCCCGCGGCGCCCGCCGCCCGCTCAGGCCGCCTGCGGCTGCGTGGACTGCCGCTGCTTCATCGCCTTGCGCAGCGCGACGGCATCGGCGGTCGTGGCCGTGCCGCCCTCGATGCGGAACACCTTGACCGTCTCGGACAGCGTCTGGGCCTGGCCCTCGAGCGAGACGGCCGAGGCCGCCATCTGCTCGACCAGCGCGGCGTTCTGCTGCGTGATCGTGTCGAGCTGGGTCACGGCCTCGTTGATCTGGGAGATGCCCGAGAGCTGCTCGCGCGCGCCGTGGCTGATCTCGGTGATCAGGGTGCCGACCTGCTGCACGGTGCGCAGCGCCTCGTCCATCGTCGTGCGCGCGGTCGCGGTCAGGCGGCTGCCGGCATCGACCTTGTTGGTCGAGTCCTCGATCAGCGACTTGATCTCGCGCGCCGCCGTCGTGGTGCGCTGCGCCAGCGCGCGCACCTCCGAGGCCACGACCGCGAAACCACGGCCCTGCTCGCCGGCACGCGCGGCTTCCACGGCGGCGTTCAGCGCCAGGATGTTGGTCTGGAAGGCGATGCCGTCGATCACCTGGATGATTTCGGCGATGCGGTGCGAGGCTTGCGAGATCTCGTCCATCGTGCGCGTCACGTCCTGCACCGCGTTGCTGCTGCGCTGGGTGACCGCGGTCGCCTCGGTGGCGAGCGCGGTGGCCTGCTGGGCCGAGTCGGCGCTCTGCTTGACGGTGCCGGTGATCTGCTCCATCGACGCGGCGGTCTGCTGCAGGCTGGAGGCCTGAGATTCGGTGCGGCCGGACAGGTCCTGGTTGCCCGAGGCGATCTCGCCGGTGACCACGCGCATCTGGTCGACCTCGTTGCGCGCGTCGCGCACGATCGACTGCAGGTTCACGTTGAGCTGGTTCAAGGCCTGCGTGAGCCGGCCCACGACGTCGTAGCGTTCGTTGGCGATCTTCTGGGTCAGGTCGCCGGCGGCCATGCGGTTGGCGAAGTTCAGCAGCGCCGCCAGCGGCTTGACCGTGGCCGAGTGCAGCACCGTGGCGCCGACGGTCGCGGCGGCCAGCAGCACGCCGGCGAGCGGCAGCGCGATCGATTCGGTGCCCTCGTAGCTGCCGACGGCGTAGCCGGCACCGGCGAGCGCCGCGCAGATCAGGCCCAGGCGCAGCTGGGGCAGGTGGTCGCGCAGGCGTGCGATGCGGCCGGACCAGCCGGCCTTCATGACGCGGCCGGCCTTGAGCGTGTGCACCAGCGAACCGGCGGCCTTCTCGCTGCGCATCGTCGCGTACAGCGCCTCGCAGCCCTGCACCGCCGCGCGGGTCGGCTCCGTGCGCACCGACATGTAGCCGCTCGGGCGCTCGCCCTCCATCAGCGGCGTGACGTTCGCCAGCACCCAGTAGAAGCTGCCGTCCTTGCGGCGGTTCTTCACATGGCCCGACCAGGGCAGGCCCGCGGCGATGGTCTCCCACATGTCGCGGAAGGCTTCTTCCGGCATGTCGGGGTGGCGGATCATGTTGTGCGGCTGGCCGAGCAACTCCTCGCGGGTGTAGCCGCTGACGGTGACGAAGGCCGGGTTGCAGTAGGTGATCCGGCCCTTCAGGTCGGTGACGGATACCAGGGTTTCGCCGCGCGGGAAGGGGTATTCGGCGGCGGTGACGGGTGTGTTGAGGCGCATCGGTCGATCTTTCTGCGCCCCGCGGGCGCCGTGACTGCTGCAAGCGCTGCGGTCGCGGTGCAGCGCGGTGCAGCCACTATCGGCCGAGCGCCCCGGCGTGGTCTGTAGGGGATTCTTGTCGGCGCGTGTCGGCGCCCGTCCATTCCGCGCGGGTCCGCGGAAAAGAACCGGGCGCCGCCGGCCTAGCGACGCGGCGTGCCGCTGGCGGCCGGGGCGGGGCGGTCGAGCCAGACCGCGAGGCCTTGCGCGTTGAGCTCGACGTCGATCGCGAGCAGCGCGTCGATCGCCGCGTCCGACAGCGTGCTGCCCTGCGCGCGCAGGCGCTCGCGGTACAGCGCGGCCAGTGCGGCACGCAGACGGGCATGCCGGTCCGGCGCCGCGGCCAGCGGCCGTGCCAGCGCGACCATGGCGTCGAGCTGCTCGAGCAGCAGTGCCGCCAGCCGCGGCACCTCGGTAACGCGGCCGTAGTGGGTCAGGTACATGCAGATCGGCTCGCGCTCGAGCATGCGTGCGACCGAGCGGCTCAGCGCCTGCGGCTCGAACTGCACCGGGCTCGTCGTCGGCAGCAGGTAACGGCCCCGCGGCGCCTCGCACTCCGGATAGGACAGGCCGAAGGTGTCGCCGGTGAACCAGCCGCGGCTCGCGGCATCCCAGACGCAGTGATGGTGTCGGGCGTGGCCGGGCGTGTCGATCAGCTCCAGCGGCCGCCCGGCCAGCTCGAGCACCATGCCGTCGTGGCTCTCGAGCACGCGCTCGGCCGACACCGGCTGGACCTCGCCATAGTTGCGCGCGATCTCGTCGGCCCCGTAGACCGCGCGGGCACCGTCGAGCAGCGCGCCGGGGTCGATCATGTGACGCGCGCCGCGCGGGTGGACCACCAGCCGCGCGTGCGGGAGCTGCTGCATCAGCAGCCCGGCACCGCCGGCGTGGTCGAGGTGGACATGCGTGACGATCACGTGATCGACGGCCTCGGGCGCGACGCCGGCATGCGCCAGCGCACCGAGCAGACGCGGCAGCGCCGCGTTGGCACCGGTGTCGACAAAGGCGGCGCGGCCGTCCTCGACGATCAGGTAGGCCGCGTCGAAGCGCGGGCGCTCGAAGCCGGTGTCGATCGCGTAGATGCCATGGCCGAGCGGCTCGAGCCAGTCCGGCAGGGGGGAGGTGCTCATGCGGCATTTTAGGAAGGCGCCCCCGGGCCGACGGTCTGTGCGACAATCTCGCTGCGCCGCAACATGCGCGGCGTGCCCCGGCTCACCGGGGCTCCTGCATGTCGTCACCAGTCCTGGGCTGCAAGCCCCGCCCCGTGCGTTCCGTCTGTTGGCCGATGTGTTTAGCCAACCAGCCGCCTTTGCGGCACTGACGGACCCGCCGGACCACCCGGCGGTTGAACTGTGACTGACGTTTCGACTTTCGAGGCCCTCGGCCTCGCCGCTCCCCTTTTGCATGCCGTGGCCCAGCTCGGCTTCACCCAGCCCACCAAGGTGCAGGCCCAGGCCATTCCCGCCGCGCTGAAGGGTGGTGACTGGATGGTGAGCAGCCAGACCGGCAGCGGCAAGACCGCTGCCTTCCTGCTGCCGATGCTGCACCGCCTGCTGAACGCCGGCGCGCCGGCTCAGACCCGGGTTGCCACGCCGCGCGCCGTCGTGCTGTGCCCGACGCGTGAGCTGGCCCAGCAGGTGGCCGCCGACGCGATCGACCTGATGCGCGGCGTCGGCGAGGCGATGCGCAGCGACAGCAAGCACCATCCGCTGCGCGACGCGGTCCGCGGCCTGCGCGTGGCCACCGTGGTCGGCGGCATGCCCTTCGGCAAGCAGCTCTTCGACCTGCGCGGCGCGCAGCTTGTGATCGCCACGCCGGGCCGCCTGCTGGACCTGCACACCCGCGGCCAGATCGCGCTCGACGCCACCCAGGTGCTCGTCGTCGACGAGGCCGACCGCATGCTCGACCTCGGCTTTGCCGAGGACCTGGCGGCGATCCAGGACGCGACCGCGCAGCGCGAGCAGACGCTGATGTTCTCGGCCACCTTCGCGCCGCGCATCATGGCGCTGGCCACCAAGGTCATGCGCAACCCCGGTCGACTGGAACTGGCGACCGCGCAGGACGTGCACGCCGACATCACCCAGACGCTGCACTGGGCCGACAACCTCATGCACAAGCAGAAGCTGCTCGAGCACTGGCTCAGCGACGCCGAGGTCGACCAGGCGGTCGTGTTCGCCAGCACCCAGGGCGACACCGAGGCCATCGCCGAGGCGCTGCAGCAGATCGGCCATTCGGCCATCGCGCTGCACGGCGCGATGCCGCAGAGCGTGCGCAACCGCCGCCTGCAGAACGTGCGTGACGGCCGCGTGCGCGTGCTGGTCGCCACCGACGTGGCCGCCCGCGGCCTCGACGTGCCCTCGATCAGCCACGTGATCAACTTCGGCCTGCCGATGAAGGCCGAGGACTACGTGCACCGCATCGGCCGTACCGGCCGTGCCGGCCGCAGCGGCGTGGCGATCACGATCGCCGAGCACCGCGAGCGCGGCAAGATCCGCGCGATCGAGGCCTACACCCGCCAGCCGATCGAGGCGCGCGAGATCGCCGGCCTCGAGCCGACGCCGCCCAAGCCGCGGCCGAACAAGCCGCTGCCGGGCCAGCGTCACGGCCAGGGCCGTGGCCGCCCGGGTGGCTTCGGTGGTGGCGGGCGTCGCGACGGCGCGCCGCGCTTCGGAGCGCGCGACAGCCGCTGAGGCGACCGCGCCTCGCCTCGCACAGGGCTGCCCGCGGGCAGCCCTGTTGCGTTTCGGGCGTGCGTTGCAAGCCCCTGTCGGGCGTGGGCGCGGCAGGAGCGCCGGACAATCGCGGCTTTCCGACGAGCCGCAGTGCCCCGATGAAATACCTCCACACCATGGTGCGCGTGACGGACCTCGAGGCCTCGCTGCGCTTCTACCGCGACGCGCTCGGGCTCGAGCAGATCGCGCGCCGCGACATCCCGCAGGGCCGCTTCACGCTGGTCTTCCTGGCCGCGCCGGGCGACCACGAGGCGCAAGTCGAGCTGACCTACAACTGGGACCCCGAGGCCTACACCGGCGGTCGCAACTTCGGCCACCTGGCCTATGCGGTCGACGACATCTATGCCGCCTGCCGCCGGCTGCAGGAGCACGGCGTGACCATCGCCCGGCCGCCGCGCGACGGCCGCATGGCCTTCGTGCGCTCGCCGGACCAGATCTCGATCGAGCTGCTGCAGCGCGGTGAACCGCTGGCACCGGCCGAGCCCTGGGTCTCGATGCCCAATGTCGGCAGCTGGTGAGCGGCACGGCATGGGGGCGATGAACGACGCCACCGGCGTGCCCGGCAGCCGGGTCGTCGCGACGATGCCGGGTTCGCTGCCGATGGGCGGGCTGGTCGCCGACACGCCGATCCATGCGCTGTGCCCGCCGCTGCGCCTGGCGGCGCGGCCCGGGCTGAGCCCGCGGCGGCAGGACATCGAGCTCGGCGGGCTGCTCGCCTTCACGATCTCCGACGTCGTCGCGTCCGACGAGGCCGACCGCATCGTGGCCGCGGCCGAGTCGCTCGGCTTCCGCGATGCGGCACCGGGCATCCGCACCGCGCCGGGCATGCGCATGAACAAGTCGGTGCACTGGGTGGCCGACGAGGGGCTGCTGGGCCCGATCCACGCCCGCATCGCCGCGCTGCTGCCGCAGCGGCTCGACGGCGGGCGCCTGCATGCGCGGCTGAGCCACCGCCTCAACATGTACCGCTACGACCGCGGGGACGTGTTCAACCGCCACACCGACGGCGACTGGCCCGGCTACGGCCTCGATGCGCAGGGCGAGCACATGGTCGAGTGGCCGGCCCGGCTGCGCTCGATGCTGACGATGCTGCTGTACCTCAACGGCGCGGACGATGGCGTCGAGGGCGGCCACACCGAGCTGTTCCGCCCCGATGGCAGCCGCGTCGAGGTGGTGCCGACCAAGGGCGCGGCGCTGTTCTTCCGCCACGGCTTCGGGCCCGACTCGGTGCTGCACGTCGGCGCGCGGGTCAGCGGCGACGTGCCGAAGGTCGTGGCGCGCATCAACGTGATGTACGAGCCGGCCTGAGCGCCGCCGGCGCGCGGTCTCACCAGCGCGTGCGCGCGAGTTCGTCGAGCAGCTCGCCGTAGATGCGCCAGCGGCTCGCGCTGAGCTCGCCGCGCTCGATCGCGGCGAGCACCGCGCAGCCCGGCTCGTGGCGGTGGGTGCAGTTGTAGAACTTGCAGCCGCCGGCATGGGCGCGCAGGTCGGGCATGCAGGCGACGAGCTGGCTGGCGTCGAGCTGGCGCAGGCCGAACTCCTGGAAGCCCGGCGAGTCGATCAGCGCGGTGCCGCTTGCGCGGTCGATCCAGTACCACTGCGTCGTGGTCGTGGTGTGCTTGCCCGAGTTCAGCGCCTGCGAGATCTCGCCGACCTGGGCGCGCGCATCGGGCACCAGCGCGTTGACCAGCGTGCTCTTGCCGGCGCCCGAGGGGCCGAGCACCAGCGTCGCGCGGCCGGCCAGGCGCGGCGTGAGCACGGCACGCGCCGCGTCGGCGTTCGGCTTGAGCTGCAGCTCCAGCAGCTCGTAGCCCATCGCGCGGTAGGGCGCCAGCCGCGCGCGCTGCACGTCGGCGCCGGGCAGATCGGTCTTGTTCAGCACGATGGTCGCGGCGATGCCGGCCGACTCGGCCGCGATCAGCGCGCGCGTGAGCTGCGACTCGCTGAACACCGGATCGACCGCGATCCACACCAGCAGCCCATCGAGGTTGGCCGCGAAGGACTTGGTCTTCCACTCGTCCTGGCGGAACAGCAGATTGCGGCGCGGCTCGAGGTGCTCGATCACGCCCTCGCCGGGCGCGGTCGGTTGCCAGCGCACGCGGTCGCCGACCACCGCCTCGCTCTTCTTGCCGCGCGGGCGGGCATGCACGCGCCGGCCCTCCGGCGTCTCGACGATGCAATGGCGGCCGTGGTTGGCGACCACCAGGCCGAGGTCGAGCTCGATCGTCGCCGTCAAGGCAGCAGCGCGTCGATCTTCGCCGCGCAGATGAAGTCGTTCATCGACAGCCCGCCGACCGCATGCGTCGCGAGACGCACCGCGCAACGCCCGGGCGTGATCGCCAGATCGGGGTGGTGGTCCTCGCGCTCGGCCAGCCAGGCGATCGCATTGGCGAAGGCCATGGTCTCGTGGAAGGTCGCGAAGGCATAGGTCTTCTCGAGGGCGCCCTCGGCGCGGGCCCAGCCGCTGAGCTCGCCGAGGTAGTAGTCGATCTCGTCGTCGGGCATCGGGGGCTGGCCGGCACGCGGCACGCAGCGCTGCTCTGACAGCTTCATGCGGCGCCCATCGCCGTGAGCCGTTCGGAGGCCGGCGGGTGCGAATAGTAGAAGCGCGCGTAGAGCGGGTCGGGCGTCAGCGTCGAGGCGTTGTCCTCGTACAGCTTGAGCAGCGCGGCGCCGAGCGCGCCGGCGCTCGCGTGCTCGCAGGCGTAGGCGTCCGCCTCGAACTCGTGCCTGCGCGACACCGCGGCGGCCAGCGGCGTGACGAAGAAGGCGAAGGGCGGTCCGGCGAGCAGGAACAGCAGCAGCGCGAGCGCGTCGTTCGGCGCGTCGAGCGACGGGGCGACGCCGAGCCCGGCGTAGAAGGCCGGCTGCTGCGCCAGCCAGCCCAGCAGCGCGAAGCCGGCCAGGCTCAGCGCGAACATCGTCGCCAGGCGCTTGGGCACATGGCGGCGCCGGAAGTGGCCCAGCTCGTGCGCGAGCACCGCCTCGACCTCGGCCGGCGCGAGCCGGGCCAGCAGTGTGTCGAAGAACACGACCCGCTTCACGCGGCCGAGGCCGGTGAAATAGGCATTGGCATGGGCCGAGCGGCGGCTGCCGTCCATCACGAACAGGCCCTGGGCGGTGAAGCCGCAGCGCGTCATCAGCGCCTCGACGCGCGCCTTCAGCGCACCGTTCTCGAGCGGCTGGAACTTGTTGAACAGCGGCGCGATGACGCTCGGGTAGAGCAGCAGCACCGCGAGGTTGAAGGCCGTCCACACGCCGAAGGCCCACAGCCACCACAGCGGCCCGGCCGCGCCCATCAGCGCGAGGATGCAGGCGGCGACCGGCAGGCCGAGCAGCGCCGCGACGGCCCCGCCCTTGAGCTGGTCGGCCAGCCACAGGCGCGGCGTCGTGCGGTTGAAGCCGTGGCGCTGCTCGAGGCGGAAGGTGTGCCAGAGCTGCCAGGGCAGGTCGAGCAGCGCGCCGATCAGCGCGAAGGCCGCCAGCAGCGCCAGCTGGGTGCCGAGTGCGCCGAGCGAGGGGCGCGCGTGCGCGAGCAGCCAGCCGTTCAGGGCGTCGAGGCCGCCGAGCAGCGTCCAGCCGAGCAGCAGCGCCGTCCCCCAGGCG
The DNA here is from genome assembly GCA_964408005.1 of uncultured Methylibium sp. Classification (GTDB taxonomy): domain Bacteria; phylum Pseudomonadota; class Gammaproteobacteria; order Burkholderiales; family Burkholderiaceae_C; genus Methylibium. The sequence goes on along the minus strand of CAYOXW010000041.1, from coordinate 714 downwards.
CCGGCAAGGATGCCGTAGCGCAGCTGGGCGATCGTGTAGTCGGCGGCGCGCTGGTGGGCCGCGAGGCCCACGGTGCCGGCAAAGGCCGCGGGCACCGCGCCGCGATGGGCGGCGACATGGCGGATCTGCCGCGTCGCGAGCCACAGGCGCGCGAGCAGGGTGACCAGCAGCGCGGCGGCAAACAGCATCGTGACGAGCGTCGGACTCATGCGGGCAGTTTACGGGTTGACCGACAATCGCCGCTCACCGAAGGACCCTCATGAACGACGTTGCCCCGATGCTGAGCAAGAGCGAGAACAACCTGGTCTGGATCGATCTCGAGATGAGCGGTCTGAACACCGTGACCGACCGCATCCTGGAGATCGCGGTGGTCGTGACGGACGCGCAGCTGGCGCTGCGCGTCGAGGGTCCGGTGTTCGCGATCCACCAGAGCGACGCCGTGCTCGATGCGATGGACGCCTGGAACAAGGGCACCCATGGCAAGAGCGGTCTGATCGACCGCGTCAAGGCCTCCAGCGTCGACGAGGCCGAGGCCGAGCGGCAGGTGATCGCCTTCCTGGCGCAGTACGTGCCGGCGAACAAGTCGCCGATGTGCGGCAACTCGATCTGCCAGGACCGGCGCTTCCTCGCCAAGGACATGCCGGCGCTCGAGGCCTTCTTCCACTACCGCAACCTCGACGTCAGCACGCTCAAGGAGCTGGCGCGGCGCTGGAA
>CAYOXW010000040.1:0-18240 GCA_964408005.1 uncultured Methylibium sp. | reverse complement strand
TCCAGATCGAGAGCTACCTGCGCTACCAGGGCGACAAGTTCAGCGAGTACTTCGACGCCAACACCTACCTGCTGATCACCCGCGCGCTCGACTACTTCGACCCGGCGCGCGCCCACGGCGGCGACCTCGGCCGCGCGCTCGCCGCCGCGACGGCGAAGTTCCTCGTCATCAGCTTCACCACCGACTGGCGCTTCTCGCCGGAGCGCTCGCGCGAGATCGTCAAGGCGCTGGTCGCCAACCGGCGCGACGTCAGCAGCGCCGAGATCGACGCGCCGCACGGGCATGACGCCTTCCTGATGGACGACCCTCGTTATCACGGGCTGCTGCGGGCCTACTTCGAGCGCGTCGCGCTCGAAGTAGGCGCCTCGCACCGCCCGGACGCCCCCCCTCACCCCGCCCCGCTCCCCCAGGAGAGCGGGCTCCAGCCCGGCTCACGATGAGCGAGCGCAAGGATCTCGAAATCATCGCCGGGCTGGTCCCGCCCGGCTCGCGCGTGCTCGACCTCGGCTGCGGCAACGGCGCGCTGCTGGCGCTGCTGCGCGACACGCGCGGCTGCAGCGGCTACGGCGTCGAGCTCGACGACGCCAAGGTGCTCGAGTGCGTGCAGCGCGGCGTCAACGTGATCCAGCGCAACCTCGACGAGGGCCTGGCGATCTTCGGCGACGCGAGCTTCGACGTCGTGCTGCAGCTCGGCACGCTGACCAACCTGCACCGCACCGAGGAGCTGCTGCGCGAGACGGCGCGCGTCGGCCGCACCGGCATCGTCAGCTTCCCGAACTTCGCGCACTGGCCGAACCGGCTCGCGATCCTGCGCGGCCACATGCCGGTGACGAAGGCGCTGCCCTATCAGTGGTACGACACGCCCAACGTGCGCTTCGGCACCCATGCGGACTTCGAGGCGCTGGCCGTGCGCTGCGGGCTGCGCGTGCTCGACCGCTTCGGTCTGCAGCGCGGCGCGATCGTGCGGCGCTGGCCCAACCTGCTCGCCAGCACGGCGGTGTTCCGCATCGAGCAGGCCTGAGCACGCCTCTGGCTTCCCGCATCCGCGGGCCGGCGAGCACAATTTCTAGGGATTGAAAAGTCCCTGTGGTACGGAAACTGCTGTCGTTTCTGACAGATGTCACGAAAGACGCCGCTTGTTACCGTGTGCTCCGGGACGTCCGCCGGCAGGCGGTGGGCGCGCGCATCGAGGGGCGGCAGCGGCCGCCGTGACGAGGAGAGTGTTCCGTGAGCGACGTTTTCATCCGCGAGGGCGAGCTGACCGACATCCGCAGCTACCCGACCTGGGCCCAGGACATGGTCGAGAGCTGTGCCGAGGCGCGCACCAAGGTGGCCGACCACGAGCTGTTCCACCGCATGCGCGACGCCGCCCTCGACGAGAGCCAGATCAGCACCTTCCTGGTCGGCGTGTGGCCGGTGATCGAGCAGTTCCCGCAGTACATGGCGCAGAACATGCTCAAGGTGCAGTACGGCCGCGCGCGCGGCCATGACGAGGCGCGCCGCTACCTGATCCGCAACATCCGCGTCGAGCAGAACCACGCCGACCACTGGCTGAACTGGGCGGTCGCCAGCGGCGTCAGCCGCGAGGACCTGCTGCACGGCGAGGTGCCGCCCGAGACCCATGCGCTGTCGCACTGGTGCTGGCACACCTGCGAGCGCGACTCGCTGGCCGCCGGCATGGCCGCGACCAATTACGCGATCGAGGGCGTGACCGGCGATTGGTCGGCCCTGGTGTGCTCGTCGGACCGCTACGAGCAGACCTTCGCCGACGACGACCGCGCCAAGGCCATGAAGTGGCTCAAGCTGCACGCCAAGTACGACGACACCCACCCCTGGGAGGCGCTCGAGATCATCTGCCACGTGATGGGCACGAACCCGACGCACCGCGGCTGGAACCTGATCCGCTCGCGCGTCGTGACGAGCTACGAGTACATGCGCCTCACGCTCGACCACTGCCTGGCGGCCGAGGAGGTGGTGTCACAGCCGATGCCGCTGGTCTCGCTGGCCTACTCCGCGGAGCGCAAGCGCGCCTGAGGCTCAGCGCGCGGCGCTGGCCTGCGCCGTCGCCGCGGCTGGCACGCGCCAGCCGCCGCCGAGCGCGCGGTAGACCGCGACCAGCGCGGTCGCGGTGCCGGCCTGGGCCTGGACCCACTGGTCGCGGCTCGACAGCGACTCGCGTTCGGCATCGAGCACCGCGAGGAAGTCGGTCACGCCGGCCTCGTAGCGCAGCCGCGCGAGCCGCGCCGCCTCCTCGGTGGCGCGCACGGCGGCCTCGAGCCGGGCGGCGCGTTCGGCGTTGCGGTTGTAGCCGCTGAACGCGCCCTCGGTCTCCTCGAGCGCGAGCAGCACGGTCTGCTCGTAGCCCGCCAGGCTGGCTTGGCTGCGCGCCTCGCTCGCGGCGATGCGCGAACGGATGCTGCCGAGGTCGAAGGGGGTCCACGTCAGCCCGACGCCCAGCGAGTACACGCCCGAGTCGCGATCGCCCAGGTCGGCGAAGCGCGCCGCGTTCAGGCCGAGCAGCCCGGACAGCGAGATGCGCGGGAAATAGTCGGCCTTGGCGATGCCGATGCGCGCCGTCGCGGCGGCGAGCTGGCGCTCGGCCGCGATCACGTCGGGGCGGCGCTGCAGCCACTGCTCGGGCGTGCCCACCGGCAGCGCGGCAAGGTCGGTGAGCGGCAGCGCCGGGATCGGCGCGGGCGTGGCGAGCGACGCGAGCAGCGCGCGCGGCGGCTGCGCGGTCAGCGTGGCGAGGCGGAACACCGCGCGCTCGATCGCGGTCTGCAGCGAGGGCAGCGCCGCCTCGGTGTTCGCCACCAGCGCCGTGGCGCGCGCCAGGTCGAGCTGGGTCGCGCGGCCGGCGTCGAGCCGGGCCTGCACGATGCGCAGCGCCTCGCGCTGGTTGACGAGCGCCGCCTCGGTGACCTGGCGGCGCTGCTGCAGGCCGCGCAGCTCGAGGTAGTTGCGCGCCACCTCGGCAGCCACCGCGGTGTGGGCGGCGCCGATCCCGGCCTCGCTGGCCTGCACCAGCGCGGCGGCGGCCTCGCTGCCGCGGCGGAAGCGGCCGAAGAAGTCGAGCTCCCAGTTGGCGATGAAGCTGGCGTCGTAGACGGTGCCGGTGCGCTCGCCGCGCGAGGCGCCGGGCTGCTGGGTGACCGGGCGGATCGAGCGCGTCACGCCGCCGTCGATGCCCAGGCCGGGGCGCGCGGCCGCATCGGCCTCGCCGAGGGCGGCACGCGCCTCCGACAGCCGTGCCTGGGCGATCTGCACGTCGCCATTGGCGGCCAGGCCGCGCTCGATCAGCGCATCGAGCGTCGCGTCGCCGAAGCCGCGCCAGAAGCTCGCGATCTCGGCCGACACCGCCTGGGCGTTGACGGCCGTGGCGCCGGCATTGACGAAACCGGCATCGAGCACGCTCGCCGGGCGCTGGTAGTCGGGGCCGACCGCGCAGGCGGACAGCAGGGCCGCGGCGGCGATCACGGTCAGGGTCTTACGCATCGTGATCTCCACGGACGGATTCTTGCGGGCCATGGCTCACGCCCGCCCCGTGCGCCGGCTCGGCCTGGCCCGGGTGGGCGGCGATCCAGCGCTTCGCGCGCCGCTGGCGCAGCAGCATGTAGAACACCGGCGTCAGGAAGATGCCGAACAGCGTCACGCCGACCATGCCCGAGAACACCGCGATGCCCATCGCGCGGCGCATCTCGCTGCCGGCGCCCGAACCCAGGATCAGCGGCACGACGCCGGCGCAGAAGGCGATCGAGGTCATCAGGATCGGGCGCAGCCGCATGCGGCAGGCGTGGATCACGGCGTCCTTCAGGCGCTCGCCGCGCTCCTCGAGGTCCTTCGCGAACTCGACGATCAGGATCGCGTTCTTGCACGCCAGCCCGACCAGCACCACCAGCGCGATCTGCGTGAAGATGTTCAGGTCGCCCGGCTGCAGGAAGGGCGGGAAGCTCGACAGCCACACGCCGAACAGCGCCGCCAGCACGCACATCGGCACGATCATCACGATCGCCAGCGGCAGGGTCCAGCTTTCATACTGCGCCGCCAGCACGAGCACGACGAGGATCACGGCGAAGCCCATCACCGCCGCCAGGATCGGCAGCGAGAACCGGGTGCCGGGCAGCGTGAAGTCGCGCGTCAGCCGGTCCTGGTAGGACAGCTCGGTCCACTCGTAGTTCATGCCGCGCGGCAGCGTGCGCGCGAGCAACTGCTCGATCTCGGCCTCGGCCTCGCCCGAGGAGTGGCCGAACTTGGGCGAGCCGTTGACGTCGGCCGAGGGAAAGCCGTTGTAGCGCGTCACGCGCGTCGGCCCGAAGGCCGGCTCGACCTTCATCAACGCGCCCAGCGGCACCATCTCGCCGGCGGCGTTGCGCGTCTTCAGCGCGGTGATCGCCTCGGCGTCGGCGCGGAAGGGCGCGTCGGCCTGCACGATGACCTGGTAGGTCTTGCCGAACTTGCTGAAGTCGTTGACGTACAGCGAGCCGAGGTTGACCTGCATCGTGTCGTAGATGTCGCGCAGGTCCACGCCCATCTGCTTGGCACGGGTGCGGTCGACGTCGGCGTAGAGCTGCGGCACGTTGATGTCGTAGGTCGAGTAGGGCGTGCCGATCGCCGACTTCGGGTTCCCATAGACCTGCCCCAGCGTGGCCCAGACCGCGCCGAACAGCGCCTGCTCGCCCAGGCCCGTGCGGTCCTGCACCTGCAGCTTGAAGCCGCCCGCGGTGCCGACCCCCTCGACCCCCGGCGGCGGCACGACGAACATGCGCGCGCCCTGGATGCGCTGGATCGCGCCGTTGACCTTGCCGAGGATCGCGTTCTTGCTGCGATCGGGCGTGGTGCGCTTGTCGAAGTCGTCGAGGCCGAAGAACACGATGCCCTCGTTCGGCGCGGCCGAGAAACCGGCGATCGACAGGCCCGGGAAGGCCACCGAGTCCCGGATGCCGGGGATGGTCAGCGCGATCTCGCTCATCTCGCGGATGACCTTCTCGGTGCGGTCCAGCGAGGCACCGGCCGGCAGCTGGGCGATGCCGATCAGGTACTGCTTGTCCGGTGCCGGCACGAAGCCCGACGGAATGCGCGTGAACAGCAGCGCGGTCAGGCCCAGCAGCACGGCATAGACCGCCATCGCGACCGACTTGCGCTTGAGGATGCCGGTGACGCGGCGCCCGTAGGCCTCGCTGCCGCGGTGGAAGACGCGGTCGAACCAGCGGAAGAAGCGCCCGAAGACCTTGTCCATGCCGCGCGTCAGCACATCGGGCTGGGTGTCGTGCGGGTGCAGCAGCAACGCGCTCAGCGCGGGCGACAGCGTCAGCGAGTTGAAGGCCGAGATCACGGTGCTGATCGCGATCGTCACCGCGAACTGCTTGTAGAACTGGCCGGTCAGCCCGGGCACGAAGGCCAGCGGCACGAACACCGCGCACAGCACCAGCGCGATCGCGATGATCGGGCCCGAGACCTCGCGCATCGCCTTGATCGTCGCCTCGCGCGGCGCCAGCCCGGCCTCGATGTTGCGCTCGACGTTCTCGACCACGACGATCGCATCGTCGACGACGATGCCGATCGCCAGCACCAGGCCGAACAGCGTCAGCGTGTTGATCGAGTAGCCCAGCAGCAGCAAGAAGGCGAAGGTGCCGACGATGGACACCGGCACCGCCAGCAGCGGGATGATCGAGGCGCGCCAGGTCTGCAGGAAGACGATCACCACCAGCACCACCAGCGCGACCGCCTCGAGCAGCGTGACGACGACCTTCTCGATCGAGGTCTGCACGAAGCGCGTCGGGTCGTAAACGATGTCGTACCTGACGCCCGGCGGGAAGCCCGGCGCGATCTGGTCCATCTTCTGGCGCACCGCGTTGGACAGCGCCAGCGCGTTCGAGCCCGGCGACTGGAAGATCGCGATCGCCGCGGCTTCCTTGTTGTTGAGCAGGCTGCGCAGCGCGTAGCTGCCGGCCGAGAGCTCGACGCGGCCGAGGTCGCGGATGCGGATCAGCCCGCCGGTGGCCGGGTCGGCGCGCACGATGATGTCGGCGAACTGCTCCTCGGTCGCCAGCCGGCCCTGGGTGTTGATCGCGAGCTGGAACTCGGTGCCTGGCGGCGAGGGCGGGGCGCCCACGGTGCCGGCGGCGACCTGGGCGTTCTGCTCGCGGATCGCGCCGACGACCTCGGCGCTGGTGACGCCGCGGGCGTTGAGCTTGCCCGGGTCCAGCCAGATGCGCATCGCGTAGTCGCCCGCGCCGAACATTTGCACGCTGCCCATGCCGGGGATGCGCAGCAGCTCGTCGCGGATGTTGAGCTGGCCGTAGTTGCGCAGGTAGAGCGCGTCGCGGCTGTTATCGGGGCTGACGAGGTGCACAACCATCGTCAGGTTCGGGCTGGCCTTCTCGGTCGTCACGCCGATCTGGCGCACGATCTCGGGCAGGCGCGGCAGCGCGCGGTTGATGCGGTTCTGCACCGCGGTCTCGGCGGTCTCCGGGTCGGTGCCGATCTTGAAGGTGACCGTCAGCGTCATCACGCCGTCGGCGGTGCCCTGCGAGTCGAAATACAGCAGGTTCTCGATGCCGCTGATCTGCTCCTCCAGCGGCGTGGCCACCGTCTCGGAGATCACGCGCGGGTTGGCGCCCGGGAATTGCGCACGCACGACGATCTGCGGCGGCGCGACCTCCGGGTATTCCGACACCGGCAGGTTGAAGATCGCCAGCAGGCCGATCAGGAAGGTGAAGATCGACAGCACCGCCGCGAAACGCGGCCGGTCGATGAAGAAGCGGGAGATGTCCATGTGCGGCGCCCGCTCAGCCCTTGGCCGGCGCGGCCGGGGGCGGGAAGATCGGCTGCCCCTGCTCGTCGACCTTGAGCAGCGTCGGCGCGACCGGCAGGCCCGGGATCACGCGCTGCAGGCCCTCGACGATCACATGCTCGCCCGGCTTGACGCCGCCGGTGACGACGCGCATGCCCTCGATCAGCAGGCCGGGGCGGACCTCGCGGAACTGCGGCCGCTGGTCCTCGCCGACCACGTAGACGTACTTCTTGCTCTGATCGGTGCCGATCGCGCGCTCGGGCACCAGCGTCGCGGTGTAGGGCTTGCTGGTGGCCATCGTCAGGCGCGCGGCCAGCCCGGGCGTGAAGCGGCCGCTGGCGTTGTCGAAGGTCGCGCGCAGGCGGATCGCGCCGGTCTGCGGGTTGAGCCGGTTGTCGACGAAGTCGATGCGGCCCTCGTGCGGGTGGCCAACCTCATCGGCCAGGCCCATCGCCACCTTCGGCACCTTCGCCCCGGTGGCGCGTACGCGCAGATATGTCTGCTCGCTGCCGTCGAAGTAGGCGTAGATCTTCTCGGTGCCGGCGAGCGTCGTCAGCACGACCTCGGCATTGACCAGGTTGCCGGCGGTCACGCTGGCCCGCGACAGGCGCCCGGCGATCGGCGCGCGCACCTGGGTGTAGCCGAGGTTGAGCTGCGCGACGCGCAGCGCCGCCTCGGCGGCGGCGATGTCGGCCTCGGCGGTGCGCGAGCCGGAGCTCAGCTGGTCGAACTCCTGCTTCGACACCGCCTTGGCATCGAGCAGCTGCTGCGCCCGCGCCAGCTCCTGCCGGGCCAGCTCGGCGCGCGCCAGCGCCGCGACGCGCTGCGAGCTCGCGCGCGCCACCTCGGCCTCGAAGGGCCGCGGGTCGATCGTGAACAGCAGCGCGCCCTTCTTCACCAGCGCGCCGTCGGCGAAATGCACCTGCTCGATCGTGCCGGCCACGCGCGGGCGCAGCTCGACGAACTCGGCCGCCTCGAGCCGGCCGCTGAACTCCTCGCGATCGGCGACCTCGCGCTGCACCGCCGGCGCGACGCTGACCGGCGCGGCCCGCGGCGGGCCACCCTGGGCGTCGGCGGCCCCCCCGCAGGCAGTCAGGCCGAGCATCGCGGTGGCCGCGAGCCCCGGGAGCAAGGAACGACACAGGGACGCGAGGACTCGACTCATGGGAGGTTCTCTGAATGGGGGAGCGGGCAGCGGACCCGCGATCCGGGCACACACGCAAGCGCCGGCAACATCGGCCGGGGCCTGCGGCTGACGCGATGTTACTGACCGATCGGTCATCAACTGGCGGCAGGGGCAATACCCCCATGGCCAGCAAGACTAAACACCCGAATCGATCGCGCGCGATCGAAGTGAGCGCCGGACCCGCTGCCTATACTGGGCCGAGCTCCAGCCCGCGCCCCCAGCGCCGCCGCCATGAACGCACCCGACCGCCTCCCCGGGCTCGACACCGACGCGCTCCAGCGCTGCGTCGGCGAGGCCTGGGATCGTCGCATCGTCCCCGAGCTGATCGACTACATCGCGATCCCGGCGAAGAGCCCGATGTTCGACCGCGACTGGGCCGCCCACGGCCACATCGACGCGGTGGTGCGCCGCGCGGCGGCCTGGGTCGAGTCGCGCCGGCTCGCCGGCCTGCGGCTTGAAGTCATCCGCCTGCGCGAGGCCGACGGCACGCCGCGCACGCCGGTGATCTTCTTCGAGCTGCCGGCCACCACGCCCGGCGGCAACGCGCCGGACGCACCGACGGTGCTGCTCTACGGCCACCTCGACAAGCAGCCGGAGTTCAGCGGCTGGCGCCCCGACCTCGGCCCCTGGACCCCCAAGCTCGAGGACGGGCGGCTCTACGGTCGCGGCGGCGCCGACGACGGCTACGCGGTCTATGCCGCAGTGTCGGCGCTCGAGGCGCTCGACGCCCAGGGCCTGCCGCGGCCGCGCTGCGTCGGGCTGATCGAGACGCGCGAGGAGTCGGGCTCGGACGACCTGCCCGCCTACATCGACGCCCTCAGGCCGCGCCTCGGCGAGGTCGCCCTGGTGGTCTGCCTCGACTCGGGCGCCGGCAACTACGACCAGCTCTGGCTCACCACCAGCCTGCGCGGCAACGTCACCGGCACGCTGAAGGTCGAGGTGCTGAGCGAGGGCGTGCACTCGGGCGACTCGAGCGGCATCGTGCCCTCGAGCTTCCGCATCCTGCGCCAGCTGCTCGACCGCCTCGAGGACAGCGCCACCGGCCGGCTGCTGCCCGAGAGCCTGCACTGCGCGATCCCCGCCGAGCGCGTCGCGCAGGCGCGCGAGACCGCACGCGTGCTCGGCGACGAGGTCTGGAAGCGCTTCCCCTGGGCCGCTGCGTCCGATTGCGGCGGCGAGGACGGCAGCTTCACGCTGCCCACCACCACCGACCCGGTCGAGGCGCTGCTCAACCGCACCTGGCGCCCGACGCTCAGCGTCACCGGCGCGGCCGGGCTGCCGGCGATCGGCGATGCCGGCAACGTGCTGCGCCCCTACACCGCCTTCAAGCTCAGCCTGCGCCTGCCCCCGCCGATCGACGGCCATGACGCCGCGGTGCGGCTCAAGGCCCTGCTCGAGGACAACGCGCCCTACCAGGCCAAGGTCACCTTCTGCCCCGACGGCCGCGCCGGCCACTGGGGCGCGAGCGGCTGGAACGCGCCGCCGATCGCGCCCTGGCTCGAGGACGCGCTGCAGGCCGCCTCGCAGGCGCACTACGGCGCGCCCTGCGGCTACATCGGCCAGGGCGGCACGATCCCGCTGATGAGCCTGCTGCAGCGCGGCTTCCCGCGCGCGCAGATGATGGTCTGCGGCGTGCTCGGCCCGAAGAGCAACGCGCACGGGCCCAACGAGTTCCTGCATGTGCCCTATGGCAAGAGGCTCACCGCCGCGGTGGCGCAGGTGATCGCGGCGATGGGCGCCCCGCGCGCGGCATGAGCCGCGTCCACGCCGATGCCGCTATGCTCGCTGCGGCATCGCTGCCGCTGACCCCGATCCCCCGACCGCGCGTCGCCGCCCGCCCATGATCCAAGGTCTTGCCGTCCTGCTGCTGTTCCAGTCCCTCGGCGAAGCGCTCGTGCAGCTCAGCGGCGCCCCGGTGCCCGGGCCGGTGCTCGGGCTGGTCTCGCTGCTGGCCTTCCTGGTGTGGCGCCAGCGGAACGGCCTGAGCGAGTGGAAGCCGCTCGCTCAGGCCGCCGACGGCCTGCTCGCGCACCTGTCGATCTTCTTCGTGCCGGTCTCGGTCGGCGTGATGCTGTACTGGGAGCCGCTGGCGCGCGAGGGCTTGGCCTGGATCGTCGCGATCATCGCGAGCACGGTCGCGGCCATCGCGGTCACCGCCCTGTTCCTGAAGCACCGGCTCGGCGAGCCGACCGACGAGGAGTCACCGCCATGAGGGACGGGCTCGCCGCCCAGCTGCCGGTCGGCCTGAGCCATGCCCTCGAGCCGCTGGCCGAGGTCTGGGTCTACCTGGCCGCCACGCCGCTGTTCGGGCTGACGCTGACGCTGAGCGCCTACATCGTCGCCGACTACGTGTCGGCGCGCAGCGGCCGCCGCCCGATCGCGAACCCGGTGCTGTGGTCGGTGCTGGCGATCATCGCGGTGCTGACCGCGACCGACACGCCCTACCGCCGCTACTTCGAGGGCGCGCAGTTCGTGCACTTCATGCTCGGCACCGCGACGGTGGCGCTGGCCGTGCCGCTGGCGCGCCTGTGGCCCGAGCTGCGCGCACGCAGCGCCACGCTGCTGGGCGCGCTGGCGCTCGGCGCTACGACCTCCATCGTGGTCACGCTCGGCGCGGCCTGGGCGCTCGGCGCCTCGCCGGTGATCCTGGCCTCGCTGCTGCCGAAGTCGGTGACCGCGCCGATCGCGATGGGCGTGGCCGAGAAGGTCGGCGGCTCGGCCACGCTGGCGGTGGTGTTCACGATGACCACCGGCATCGTCGGCGCGCTGATCGTCTCGCCGCTGCTCAATGCGCTGGGCGTGCGCGACTGGGCCGCGCGCGGCTACGCGATCGGCCTGGCCTCGCACGGCATCGGCACCGCGCGGGCCTGGTCGGTGCACCCGCGCGCCGGCGCCTACGCCAGCCTCGCGATGGGCCTGCACGGCGTGTTCGGCGCGCTGCTGCTGCCCTGGCTGGGCGGCTGGCTGACGCGCTGAACTTCCGCGCCGCCGGCGCCACCAAGCCCGATCTCCGGGACGCAGTGACACGATGATCCGATTGAACGTCAACGCCCGCCTGCACGAGGTCGACGCCGAGCCCGACACGCCGCTGCTGTGGGTGCTGCGCGAGCAGCTCGGCCTGACCGGCACGAAGTACGGCTGCGGCATCGCGCAGTGCGGCGCCTGCACGGTGCACATCGACGGCGACGCGGTGCGCAGCTGCTCGCGCCCGCTCGCCTCGCTGGGCGAGCAGCACCAGATCGTCACGATCGAGGGCCTGTCGGCCGACCGCTCGCACGCGCTGCAGCGCGCCTGGCTCGCGCTGGACGTGCCCCAGTGCGGCTACTGCCAGAGCGGCATGCTGATGGCCGCCGCGGCGCTGCTGGCCGCCAAGCCGCAGCCCAGCGACGCCGAGATCGACGCGGCCATGGGCAACATCTGCCGCTGCGGCACCTACAACCGCGTGCGCGCGGCGATCCACCAGGCCGCCGGGGCGGCGCGCTGATGCGGCTGACGCGGCGTGCGCTCGTGGTCGGCGCCGGGGCGCTGGCGGCCTCGGGGCTGGCGGTCGGGGTCTATGTGTGGGACCGCAAGCGCCCGGTCGGCCCGCGCCCCGGCGAGCCGGAGGTCAATGCCTGGGTCGTCGTGCAGCCCGACGACACCGTGGTGATCCGCGTCGCGAAGGCCGAGATGGGCCAGGGCGTGCTCACCGGGCTGGCCCAGCTCGTCGCCGAGGAGCTCGAATGCGACTGGGCGAGGGTGCGCACCGAGTGCCCGGGACCGGCCGAGAACATCCGCCGCAAATGGGCCTGGGGCGGCCTGCTGACCGGCGGCAGCAAGTCGATCCGCGACGCCCAGCTCGCGCTGCGACGCGCCGGCGCGGCCGCCCGGACGATGCTGGTGCAGGCCGCCGCCGCACGCTGGCAGGTGCCGGTCAGCGAATGCGGTGCACGGCTGGGCCTGGTCACCCACCGCCCGAGCGGGCGCACGCTGCGTTACGGCGAGCTGGCCGAGGCGGCCGCCCGCCTGCCGCTGCCCAAGGAGCCGCCGCTGAAGCCGGCCGGCGACTGGACGCTGATCGGCCGCCCGCTCGCGCGGCTCGACAGCGCGCCCAAGGTCGACGGCTCGCTGGTCTATGGCAGCGACCTGCGGCTGCCGGACCTGCTGCACGCGGCGATCCGGGCCTGCCCGGTGTTCGGCGGGCGACTCGCCGGCTTCGACGCCGCGGCCGTGCAGCAGCGCCGCGGCGTGCGCCAGGTGCTGCGCGTCGGCGACGCCGCGGTCGCGGTGGTCGCCGACAGCTGGTGGCGCGCGAAGACCGCGCTCGACGCGCTGCCGATCCGCTGGGACGAGGGGCCGAACGCCGCGCTGTCCAGCGCCGCCATCGATGCCCTGCTGCGCGAGGGCTTGGACGCCGCCGCGGCCGTGGCCGGCCACCACGCGGGCGATGCCGCCGCCGCGCTCGCGGGCGCGGCGCGCCGCGTCGACGCGGATTACGCCTTCCCTTACCAGGCGCACGCGACGCTGGAGCCGATGAACGCGACCGCGCGCTTCACGCCGGCCGCCGAGGGCGCCCCGGCGCGCTGCGAGGTCTGGGCGCCGACCCAGCATCCCGAGGGCGCGCTGAACGCCGCGGCACAGGCCAGCGGACTGCCGCCGGCACAGTGCGAGGTGCACCGATTGCCGATCGGCGGCGGCTTCGGTCGCCGCCTCGCCGACGACTATGTGCGCCAGGCGGTCACGATCGCGCGCGCGCTGCCCGGCACGCCGGTGAAGCTGCTGTGGTCGCGCGAGGAAGACATGGCGCACGGGCGCTACCACCCGATCACGCAGTGCCGGCTGGCCGCCGGTCTCGATGCGGCCGGCCTGCCGCAGGCGCTGCGCATGCGCATCGCGGGGCACTCCATCCTCGGCACGGTCACGCCGGACGGCCGCGACCCGCTGCTGTTTCAGGGTCTGGAGCCGCCCGGTGGCCCGGAGGCCTCGTTCGGCTACGCCGCGCTGCCGCATGTCGCGATCGAGCACGTGATGCGCAATCCGCCGGTGCCGGCCGGCTTCTGGCGCGGCGTCAACCTGAACCAGAACATCTTCTATCTCGAGAGCTTCATCGACGAGATGGCCCACGCGGGCGGCCAGGACCCGCTGGCGCTGCGCCGTCGCCTGCTGGCCGGCGACGCCCGCGCGCTGGCCGTGCTCGACGCCGTGGCCGCGCACGTCGGCTGGGAGCGGCCGGCGGCGCCGGTCGCCGACCGGCCGCTGTACCGCGGCCTGGCGCGCGCGATGGGCCATGGCAGCCATGTCGCGGCCTGCGCCGAGGTCTCGGTCGGCGCCGACGGCGCGCTGACCGTGCACCGCTTCGTCGTCGCGATCGACTGCGGCGTCGCGGTCAATCCGCAGCAGATCGAGGCCCAGGTCGAGGGCAGCATCGCCTTCGGCCTGACGGCCACGCTGTACGGCGGCTGCACGGTCGAGCGCGGCCGCATCGTGCAAAGCAACTTCCACGACCACCCGGTGCTGCGCATGGCGGCGATGCCGCGCGTCGAGACGCTCGTGCGGCCGTCGGGCGGCTTCTGGGGCGGCGTCGGCGAGCCCGCCATCGCGCTCGCCGCGCCGGCCGTGATGAACGCGGTGTTCGCCGCCACCGGTCAGCGCATCCGGCGCCTGCCGCTGGGGCGCCAGCTGCAGCGCCCCTAGCGCCGGCCCGATCGCATCGGCGATGATGCGGCTCCAGCGCCGCCGTCGCGGCCGCAAGGACACCCGTGAAGCCGACGCTCGTCTCCCTGGCCCTGCTGCTCAGCGCCGCCCCCGCCCTCGCCGAATGGACCGAGCTCGGCGGCAGCGAGCAGGTCACCTTCTACGCCGACCCGGCAACCCTCGCGAGTGCTGAGGGCACCGCGTCGATGTGGACCCTGGTCAACCTGAAGCGGCCGCGCCGCAACGGCGAGGTGAGCTTCTCGTCGATCCGCGCGCGCTTCGAGTTCGACTGCCCCGGCCAGCGCGTGCGCGAGCTCGAGTCGCACTTCCATGCCGGCGAGATGGCCGCGGGCGCCGAGGTCGCGGGATCGACCGAGGCCGGCGTCTGGGAGGCCCTGACCGAGGGCACGGTCAAGCACGAGGTCGCGCGGCTCGCCTGCAAGAAGGACTGAGCCGCGCTCACGCGGGCGGCGCCGCCGGCCCGTGCAGCCAGGCGCGCAGCACGGTCGCGAGGAGCGGCCCGGCCACCTCGGCGACGAAGCGGCCAGGGTCTTGCCGGGTCGGCTCGTCGGCACGGTCGGACACGCAGCGCAGCACCGCGAAGGGCAGGTCGCAGTCGCGGCAGACCTGCGCGAGCGCGGCGCCCTGGCGGTCGACCGCGAGCGCCTCGGGATGGGCGCGCTGCAACGCGGTGTTCTCGGCCGCGCTGGCGACGCAGCGCTCGCCGCTGAGCAGCAGTCCGGCGTGCACGCGCGGCCCCGCGATGCCCAGCGCCACCAGCGAGCCCGCCAGCGCGATGCGTTCGACCGCGAGCGCCGCCTCGGCCGCGGCCCGCAGCGCGTCGCTCAGCTCGGGGTCGCTGACGAGCTCGTCGCCGTCGCCCTCCGGCGGTGTCCTGAAGGGCGCGTCGAGATCGTGCCGGCGCAGCCCGCGCGCGATCACCACGTCGCCGATGCGCACGCGCGCCTGCAGTCCGCCGGCCACGCCGAGCGAGACCAGCGACTCGGCGCCGAAGCGCTCGGCCAGCAGCGTCGCGGTGGTCGCGGTCGCGACCCGGCCCGGCGCCGAGCGCACCAGCACCACCTCGCGGCCGCCGAGATGGCCGCTGTGGAACTCGCGGCCGGCATGGTGATGCACGCGGGCGGCGCCCAGCAGCGGTCGCAATGCGCCCAGCTCCTCGGGCATCGTCACCATCAGGGCCAGGGTCATGCGGCGCTCCCACTGCGGCGGGAAGGCGATGGTGCCACCGCGCCGCCGCGCTGGCGACCCGGCGGCGATCGGCGATGATGCGGCGCATGAAGATCCGCCAAACCGCCGCCCTCGCCGTGGCCGCCGCACTCGCCCTCGCGCTGGCGGCCTGCAGCAAGCTCACCCTGGCCAACTACGACCGCGTCAAGGTCGGCATGCCCTACGAGGACGTGGTCGGTCTGCTCGGCGAGCCGGCGCGCTGCGACGAGACGCTCGGGCTGCGCGCCTGCCAGTGGGGTGACGCCCAGCGCTCGGCCGACATCACCTTCGCCGGCGGCAAGGTGCTGCTGGCGAGCGCGAAGAACCTGAAGTAGCGCGGTCCCTAGCGGCCGCGCAGCTCGCGCCGCAGGATCTTGCCGACCGGCGTCTTCGGCAGCTCGGTGCGGAACTCGATCAGCCTGGGCCGCTTGTAGCCGGTCAGGTTGGCCTCGCAGTAGTGGCGCACCTCGTCCTCGGTGAGGCGCGGGTCGCGGCGCACGATCACCAGCTTCACGGCCTCGCCGGTCCGCTCGTCGGGCACGCCCACCGCCGCGCACTCGAGGATGCCTGGCATCTGCGTGAGCACATCCTCGACCTCGTTCGGATAGACGTTGAAGCCGCTGACCAGGATCATGTCCTTCTTGCGGTCGACGATCCTGAAGTAGCCGCGCTCGTCGACCGTGCCGATGTCGCCGGTGCGGAAGAAGCCGTCCGGCGTCATGACCTTCTCGGTCTCGTCGGGCCGCTGCCAGTAGCCGGCCATCACCTGCGGGCCGCGGATGCAGATCTCGCCGGGCTGGCCCATCGGCACCTCGCGGCCCTCGTCATCGAGCAGCTTGAGTTCGGTGTTGGGGACCGGCAGGCCAATCGTGCCGGTGAAGGCCGCACCGCCGCCCGGGTTGGCGGTCGCGATCGGCGAGGTCTCCGACAGGCCGTAGCCCTCGGTGATCGGGCAGCCGGTCTTCTCGAACCAGAGCTTGGCCGTGGCGCTCTGCACCGCCATGCCCCCGCCGATCGACATCTTCAGGTGGCTCCAGTCCACCGTGCCGAAGTCCGGGTGGTGGACGATCGCGTTGAACAGCGTGTTGACGGCCGGCAGGCTGTGGAAACGCTCGCCGCGCAGCTGCTGGAACAGGCCCGGCAGGTCGCGCGGGTTGGCGATCAGGATGTTGCAGCCGCCCATGCGCAGCGACAGCATGATGTTCAGGTTGAAGCCGAAGATGTGATAAATCGGCAGCGCGCAGACGGTGACGATCTGCTCGCCGGCCGGCACCTGCCTGACCATCGGCTGGTACCAGGCCTCGGCCTGCAACAGGTTGGCCACCAGATTGCGGTGCCTGAGCACCGCGCCCTTGCTGACGCCGGTGGTGCCACCGGTGTACTGCAGGACCGCGATGTCGTCGGGCCCGGTCGGCGCCGGCGTGTGCACCAGGCCGCGCCCGCGCGCCAGCGCGTCGTTGAAGTGCACGGCCTGCGGCAGGTTGAAGGCCGGCACCAGCTTCTTCACCCACTTGACGACGCCATTGACGATCAGCCGCTTCGGGAAGCCGAGCAGGTCGCCGAGCTCGGTGAGGATGATCCGCTGCGTCGGCAGCGCCGGCAGCACCTGCTGCAGCACATGGGCGAAGTTCTGCAGCAGCAGGATCGCCTTCGCGCCCGAGTCCTTGAGCTGGTGCTCGAGCTCGCGCGGCGTGTACAGCGGGTTGACGTTGACCACCACGTAGCCGGCCCGCAGCACCGCCGCGATCGCCACCGGGTACTGCGGCACGTTGGGCATCATGAGGGCGACGCGGTCGCCACGCGCCAGCCCGAGCGTCTGCAGGTAGGCGGCGAGCGCGCGCGACAGCGCGTCGACCTCGCCAAAGCTCAGCGTCCTGCCCATGAACTTGTAGGCAGGCAGGTCGCGGTAGCGCTGGAAGCTGTCCTCGATGAGGGCAACCAGCGAGGGGTATTGCTCGACATCGACCACCGCCGGCACGCCGGCGGGATAGTGCTTGAGCCAGACGGGTTCCATGAACTGCTCCGAGAGGGCCTCGGGGCATTCTGACCGCTGGGCGACGCCTCGGCCGCCCGCTCAGGGAATCCGCTAGGCCGGGGCGCCCGCGCTGGCGGCGCGGCGCGCGTCGCCTCAGCGCTCGGCCTCGCTGCGCAGCAGCTCGCCGCTGCGCAGGTCGAGCGTCAACTCGACCCAACGCCCCTGCGCGTCGCGCGCCGTCACCTCGACCAGCTTGCCGCCCTTGCGTTCGATCTCGCGCAGGTCGCGATAGCCGAGCGTGGTGACATGCTCGATCACCTGCGTCAGGCTCATCGGCGCGCGCTCGGCGGCCGGCACCGCGGACGGCGTCGCCTGCGCCTGCGCCAGCACCGCGCCGGCGACCATCACGCCGGCCAGCAAGACGGTGGGCAGCAGCAGTTTCGTCTTCGGGGACATGGCGGTTCTCCTTCAAGCGGTTAGGGACAGGCCCTCATGCTCGCGAGACCGCACTGAACCGACGGTGAACACCGCGTTCAGGGACGGTTCATGTCGGCCGCTCCATGCTGTGCCGTCCGGTGCAGCCGACGACCGTGCGGCGCGCGGGCTGCCCACCGTCGCGTCCCCGCCACCTTGCCCTAGGAGTGAACGATGAACCCGCTCTTCGCCCTCGCCACGCTCGCCGCCGCGCTGCTGTGGTCGCTCGTCGTCTGGACGGCCGGCTGGCTGCTCGGCGGCAGCGCGGACTTCCTCGCCGCCCAGGCCGCGGCCTGGGGCGCCCACGACCGCGAGGTCGAGCTCGCGGTCGCCACCGCGACGGCGGCCTTCACGCAGTGGGGCACGCCGCTGCTGTGGATCGTCTGGGCCGCCGGGCTGCTGGGCCTGGTGGGGGGCGCCGCGCTGGCGGCGCTGTGCGCCGGCGCGCTGCGCTCGGCGGTCGGGCGCTGGTGGCCGAGGCCCGCGGCGACGCCGCAGGCCTGAGGCCTACTCGACCGCCTTGACCATCTCCTCGACGACCTTCTTCGCGTCGCCGAACACCATCATGGTCTTGTCCATGTAGAACAGCTCGTTGTCCAGGCCGGCGTAGCCGGCCGCCATCGAGCGCTTGTTGACGATGATGGTCTTGGCCTTGTAGGCCTCGAGGATGGGCATGCCGTAGATCGGGCTGCCCTTGATCATCGCGGCCGGGTTCACGACGTCGTTGGCGCCGAGGATGATCGCCACGTCGGCCTGGCCAAACTCGCCGTTGATGTCCTCCATCTCGAACACCTGGTCGTAGGGCACCTCGGCCTCGGCCAGCAGCACGTTCATGTGGCCCGGCATGCGCCCGGCCACCGGGTGGATCGCGTACTTGACGGTGATGCCCTTGTGCGTGAGCTTCTCGGCCAG
>CAYOXW010000039.1:0-18496 GCA_964408005.1 uncultured Methylibium sp. | reverse complement strand
TGGGTCACCTGGCGGCGTGGAACTACTTCATGTCGATCAAGAACCCGACGAACACGGCCTTCATCAAGCTGTGGAGCGACTACGCCAAGGCCAAGGGCCTGCCGGGCCACAAGGACAAGCCGCTGACCAACGACCCGATGGAGGCCACCTACATCGGCATCCACATGTGGGCGCAGGCGGTCGAGAAGGCCAAGTCCACCGACACCGACAAGGTCATCGCCGCGATGGCCGGCCAGACCTTCAAGGCGCCGGGCGGCTTCGTCTCGACGATGGACCCGGAGAACCACCACCTGCACAAGCCGGTGTTCATCGGCGAGGTCAAGGCCGACGGCCAGTTCAACGTGGTGTGGAAGACCAAGGGCCCGGTCGTCGCCGACCCCTGGAGCGACTACATCGCCGAGAACAAGGGCAAGAAGAACGTGCCGGAGAAGAAGTGATCCGCAAGGACCATGCGTTGAGCGGGGAAGCGGGGCGCTCGGCCGCAGCGATGCTGCGGGCCCTGCTGGGGGCGCTGCTGTTGCTGGCAGCGCCCCTCGCAGTGCGCGCGATGACGGCCGAGCAGGCCCATGCCATCGCGGTCGGCGACAGCGAGGCGCGCATCGCCGCGCTGAAGCAGGCCGCGGCGGCGGGCGATGCCCGCGTGCCGGTGCTCGCGCAGGCCCTGCTCGACGGTGCGGTGAAGACCGACGCGGCGCGCGCCTACCTGCTGCTGCCCGACGGCTCGGCCGTCGAGGCGGCCAGCGGCCAGCCGGCCACGCCGCCGGACGAAGCCGAGGACGCGATCGTCAACAACCGCCTGCGCGGCGAACTCGACGCGGTGCTGGCCGCGCTCCAGTTGCGCCATGCCGACCCGGCGCAGCGCCGCGCCGCCGTCAAGCAGCTGCGCGACGGCGCCGACGAGGCGATGCTGCCGCTGATCGAGCGGGCGCTCGCCGCCGAGACCGATGCGGCGCTGAAGGCCGAGCTGACGGTGGTGCGGGCGCGCGTGCTGATCGCCTCCAGCGACACCGCCAAGCGGCTCGCCGCGGCCCGGGCCCTCGGCGAGGAGACCGACCCGGCGATCCGCGGCCTGCTGACCGAGCGGCTGCGACCGGCGGCCGAGGGCGGCGAGTCCGATGTCGCGGTGCGCTCGGCCACCCAGCGCGCGCTCGACGGCATGAACGAACGGCTGGCCTGGGGCGAGCGCGCCGGCGTGCTGTTCTCGGGCCTGAGCCTGGGCTCGATCCTGATGCTCGCCGCGCTCGGCCTCGCGATCACCTACGGGCTGATGGGCGTGATCAACATGGCGCACGGCGAGCTGATCATGATCGGCGCCTACGCGACCTGGCTGGTGCAGAACCTGTTCCGCGCCCACCTGCCGGGCGCCTTCGACTGGTACCTGCTGGCGGCTGTTCCCGTCTCCTTCCTCGCGGCCGCCGCGGTCGGCGCGGTGCTCGAGCGCGGCGTGATCCGCTTCCTCTACGGCCGCCCGCTCGAGACGCTGCTGGCCACCTGGGGCATCAGCCTGATCCTGATCCAGGGGGTGCGCTCGACCTTCGGCGCGCAGAACGTGCCGGTCGAGAACCCGGCCTGGCTGTCCGGCGGCGTCGCGGTCGCGAGCAACCTGACGCTGCCCTACAACCGCATCGCGATCCTCGTGTTTGCCGCGCTGGTGCTCGGCGGCATGGCGCTGCTGATCGCGAAGACGCGGCTCGGCCTGTTCGTGCGCGGCGTCACGCAGAACCGGCCGATGGCCGCCTGCCTGGGCGTGCACACCGCGCGCACCGACACGCTGGCCTTCGCGCTCGGCGCCGGCGTCGCCGGGCTGGCCGGCTGCGCGCTGAGCCAGGTCGGCAACGTCGGGCCCGACCTGGGGCAGGGCTACATCGTCGACTCCTTCATGGTGGTGGTGCTCGGCGGCGTCGGCCAGCTCGCCGGCACGGTCTACGCGGCGCTCGGCCTGGGCGTCGTCAACAAGCTGCTCGAGGGCTGGGCCGGCGCGGTGCTGGCGAAGATCATGGTGCTGGTGTTCATCGTCGTGTTCATCCAGAAGCGCCCGTCGGGGCTGTTCGCCCTCAAGGGCCGGAGCGCGGAAGCATGAGCGCCGTGCTGCCTGCCGCCGCCGCGCCCCGTCCGGCGCTCAAGCTCGGCGCCTGGACGAGCGTGCTGCTCGCGGTGATCGCGGTGTGCATCGTCGCGCCGCTCGCCAACCTCGCGATCCCCGAGGGCAGCGTCTTCCACCTCAGCGACTACGCGGTCGGGCTGATCGCGAAGATCATGTGCTACGCGATCTGCGCGCTGGCGATGGACCTGATCTGGGGCTATGCCGGCATCCTGTCGCTCGGCCACGGCCTGTTCTTCGCGCTCGGCGGCTATGCGATGGGCATGTACCTGATGCGCGAGATCGGCCGCGACGGCCAGTACCGCAGCGACATGCCGGACTTCATGGTCTTCCTGAACTGGAAGGAGTTCCCCTGGCACTGGGCGCTGAGCGATTCCTTCGTCGCGCAGATGGCGCTGGTCGTGCTGGTGCCGGGGCTGATCGCCTTCGTGTTCGGCTACTTCGCGTTCCGCTCGCGCATCAAGGGCGTGTACTTTTCGATCATCACGCAGGCGCTGACCTTCGCCGCGATGCTGCTGTTCTTCCGCAACGAGACCGGCTTCGGCGGCAACAACGGCTTCACCGACTTCAAGCGCATCCTCGGCGTGCCGATCGCGACGCCGTCGATGCGCATGACGCTGTTCGTGATCACCGGGCTGACGCTGATCGGCGCTTTCGTCGGCGCGCGCTGGCTGATGGGCACCAAGTTCGGCCGCGTGCTGCAGGCGATCCGCGACGCCGAGGGCCGCACGATGTTCATCGGCTACGACCCGGTGGCCTACAAGCTGGCGATCTGGACGCTGTCGGCGGTGCTGTGCGGCATCGCCGGCGCGCTGTACGTGCCGCAGGTCGGCATCATCAACCCGAGCGAGATGAGCCCGGCCGCCGGCATCGAGATCGCGATCTGGGCCGCGGTCGGCGGCCGCGGCACGCTGGTCGGGCCGATCGTCGGCGCCTTCTTCGTCAACGGCGCGAAGAGCTGGTTCACGCAGGCCTTCCCGGAGTTCTGGCTCTACTTCCTCGGCGCGCTGTTCATCGCGGTGACGCTGTTCCTGCCGCAGGGGCTGATCGGACTGTGGCGCAGGCTGCGCCGGGGGAAGAAGCCATGACGCCCGAGCTGATGGCCGCCGGCGGCCGCGCGCGCCAGCGCCTGGCCGAGGCCGTCCCGGGCGACGACGGCGGGCGCAGCGCGAGCTATGCGCGCCGCGTCGTGCATGGCGCGCTGGACACGGCGCACGGGCAGATCCTCTACCTGGAGGACATCACGGTCAGCTTCGACGGCTTCAAGGCCCTGAACGCCTTGTCGCTGACGATCGCCGTCGGCGAGCTGCGCTGCATCATCGGCCCGAACGGCGCCGGCAAGACCACGATGATGGACGTCATCACCGGCAAGACCCGGCCCGACGCCGGCAGCGCCTTCTTCGGCTCGACGATCGACCTGCTGAGCCTGAACGAGCCGCAGGTCGCGCGCGCCGGCATCGGCCGCAAGTTCCAGAAACCCAGCGTGTTCGAGCAGCTGACGGTGTTCGAGAACCTCGAGCTCGCGCTCGCCGGCGACCGCCGGCCCTGGGCCGCCGTGTGCCACCGCCTCGGCGGCGCGCAGCGCGACCGCATCGACGCGGTGCTGCGCCAGATCCACCTGAAGGACGAGGCGCGGCGCCTCGCCGGGCTGCTGTCGCATGGCCAGAAGCAGTGGCTCGAGATCGGCATGCTGCTGATGCAGGACCCGAAGCTGCTGCTGCTCGACGAGCCGGTCGCCGGCATGACCGACGAGGAGACGGTGCGCACCGCCGAGCTCTTCCTGTCGCTCGAGGGCGAGCATTCGCTGGTGGTGGTGGAGCACGACATGAGCTTCATCCACGCGCTGACCCAGGACAACCCGAGGAAGAAGGTCACCGTGTTGCACGAGGGCCATGTGCTGGCCGAGGGGCCGCTCGCCGAGGTGCAGGCGAACGAGCAGGTCGTCGAAGTCTATTTGGGCCGATGAGATGCTGAAGGTCGAGCAACTGCACCAGTTCTACGGCGGCTCGCACATCCTGCGCGGCGTCGGCTTCGAGGCGCGTGCCGGCGAGGTGACCGTCGTGCTCGGCCGCAACGGCGTCGGCAAGACGACGCTGCTGCGCACGCTGATGGGCCTGGTCAAGCCGCGCAGCGGCGAGATCGCGCTGGCCGGCGAGTCGCTGGCCGCGCGCACGCCCTACGAGCGCGCGCGCCTCGGCGTCGGCTACGTGCCGCAGGGCCGCGAGATCTTCGGCCGACTCACCGTCGAGGAGAACCTGCGCATGGGCCTGGCCAGCCAGCCGCGCGGCAGCACGGTCCCGGCCGAGCTGTTCGAGCTCTTCCCGGTGTTGAAGCAGATGCTCGGGCGCCGCGGCGGCGACCTCTCGGGCGGCCAGCAGCAGCAGCTCGCGATCGCGCGCGCGCTCGCGGCGGGCCCGAAGCTCTTGATCCTCGACGAGCCGACCGAGGGCATCCAGCCCAGCATCATCAAGGACATCGGCCGCGTGATCCGCAAGCTGGCCGACCGCGGCTCGATGGCGATCCTGCTGGTCGAGCAGTACTACGACTTCGCCGCCGAGCTGGCCGACCAGTACCTGGTGATGGAGCGCGGCGAGATCGTGCAGCGCGGCCGCGGCGCGGACATGGTGGCCGAACGGGTGCGCGAGCGGCTCGCGATCTAGGCTCGCCCTAGGTTCGCCAGACGCGCGGCGGGCAGGCCGCGAGCCCCCAGGCCAGCGTGCGCCAGGCCTGCCACACCGCCGTCAGCAGCGTCCATGCCGGCTCGCTGCGCGGCGCCAGCGCGCGCAGCACGAGGAGCCGCGGCTCGGGCGACGTGACGCCGCAGCGCGCTGCCAGTTCATGAGCGGAGGCGATGCCGCGCGCCGCGTCGAGCAGCGCCTCGCTGCGCTCGCGCGGCAGCGGCTCGGCCGACGCGAACCACAGCGTCGCGAGCAGCCGGTCGCCGCCCCAGCCGAGCGGCGAGTCGAGCAGCCGGCCATCGGCCGCGGCGTCGATGCGGGTGCGCTCGAGCCAGACGCCCGGCCATTCGATCTGCTGGTCGACGCGCCCCGCGTCGAAGGGCGCGCCGCTGGCCGGCAGGCCGAGCGCGAGCAGGTCCCAGCCGATCATCTCGGCACCGGGGGCCAGCGCGTAGCGCAGCCGGTTGTCGACCAGCGCGCCGGCGTGGCAGATCGTCTCCATCGGCAGCCACTCGAGGCGGGCGCCCGCGTCGAGCCGGGCCTCGAGGGTTTGCGTGGCCGGCTCGCCGCGGCTGCGGTAGAAGCGCGTCGCGCCCGGGGTCGTGACCAGCGCATGCGCGCCGGGCTCGACGCGCAGGTCGATCGCCAGCGTGTCGCCGCCGACGATGCCGCCCGGCGGATGCACCAGCACGTTATGGCAGACCGTGGGCGCCTCCGGGTACAGGCTCTTGAGCACCCGCAGCGGTCCGTCATGGGCGTGCGCGAGGACCGTGCGGTGGGTTTCACGTCGGTAGTGAAGCGCCAGTCGTCCTCGCCAGGCCATAGGTGTGCAGCGTGTGTCCGAAGTGTCTTGCGTCGATCGCGCTGCGCGTGGCGCCGCGCGGGTCCGCAAGCAGGGCCTCAAGCACGAGCTGTGCCGCGGGAGGATAGCCGCTCCCGTCCCGACGCGGCCACGCGGCACGGTGGCGCCAGAATCGCGCCATGGCCGCCGCCCCCTCTCCCTTGCCGGTCTGCGGCAACTGCCGCACGCCGATGCAGGCCGTGCGCCTGGCGGGCCACTATGGCCGCGAGGTCGAGCTGGACCTGTGCGAGGGCTGCCACCTCGTCTGGTTCGACCCGATCGAGGCCGCCGGCCTGAGCGGGCCCGGCATCCTGGCGCTGATCAAGCGCATGGCCGCGGCGCAGACGCTCGCGCACCGCACGCTCGACCCCCAGGCCGGCTGCGCGCGCTGCCGCGGCGCGCTGAAGACGGTGCACAACCGCTCGCGCTGGGGCGCCTCGCTCCAGCTCGAATGCGCCGCCGGACATGGCGCCTACCAGTCCTTCGGCGAGTTCCTGCGCGAGAAGGGCCTGCTGCGCGCGATGACGCTCACCGACCGCGAGCAGCTGCGGCGGGTCGCGCAGACGCTCGCGTGCGTCAACTGCGGCGCGACGATCGGCGACGGCGAACCCGCCTGCGGTCATTGCGGCTCGGTGCCGGCGCTGTTCGACGTCGCGCGGCTCGCGCGTGCGCTCGACCCCGAGGGTGCGACCGAGGCGCATGCGGTGCATGCCACCGCGGCCGAGCGCGAGGCGCTGCGCTGCGCGGCCTGTGGCGCCACGCAGCCGGCGCACGCGGCCCTGCGCTGCGTCCAGTGCGGCGCGACGCTCGCCGCCACCCGGCTGGCCGATGCCCATGCCCAGGTCGCGGCCCTGGCGGCGGCGCTGCGCGCGCACGCCGAGCGGCCCGCGCCGCACGTGGTGGCGCGCCGGCTGGCCGGGCATGCGCCGGCGGCCGCGCGCGAGCGCGAGTTCGTCGAGCGCTTGCGCGCCGAGAACGACGCCCAGCTCGGCCGGGGCGAGCCGCAGATCTTCACCGAGCCGCTGATCGGCTCCGCGAGCCGGTGGCGCCTCGCCGTGCTCGCGGGCCTGCTGCTGTGGTGGTGGCTGCAGTCAGGCGCTTGAGTCGTCGCCGCGGCGGCGCTCGACCGTCCAGCGCGCCACGGCCGTGCGCAGCTGCGTCGGCGTGAAGGGCTTGGACACGCAGTCGTTCATGCCGGCCGCGGCGGCCGCGTCGAGATCCTCCTGCAGCACCGCGGCGGTCAAGCCGATGATCGGCAGCGCCGCGGCGCTGCGGCGCTGGCGCAGCGCGCGGGTCGCGTCGAGGCCGTTGAGCGTGGGCATGTGCACGTCCATCAGCACGAGGTCGAAGGCGCCGTCGGCGCGGTCGTAGAGCTCGATCGCCTCGCGCCCGTCGGCGGCCGGGGTGACGAGGGCGCCCCATTCGCGCAGCAGCGTGTCGGCGATCAGCAGGTTGACCGGGTTGTCCTCGGCCAGCAGCACGCGCAGGCCGCGCAGCGAGGTGGCCGGGGCGTCGCCGAGCGGGGCGGGCACGGCGGCGGGCGGCAGCGGCAGCTCGACCCAGAAGCGGCTGCCCCGGCCGGGCTGGCTGTCGACGCCCACCGTGCCGTCCAGCAGCTGGGCGAGCTCGCGGCAGATCGCGAGGCCGAGGCCGGTGCCGCCGTAGCGGCGCGTGGTCGAGTCGTCGGCCTGGGTGAAGGGCACGAACAGCCGCGCCGCGGTGGCGGCGTCGATGCCGATGCCGGTGTCGCGCACCTCGAAGCGGACCTGCCCGCCGGGTCCGGGCGCGGCGCTCAGGGTCACGCCGCCGGCGGCGGTGAATTTGAGCGCGTTGGCGAGGTAGTTGGAGAGGATCTGGCGCACGCGCGTCGGGTCGCCGCCGACATGCGAGGGCAGCGCCGGGTCGAGTTCGAGCCGCCAGGCCAGGCCCTTGAGGCGCGCGAGCTCGCCGAAGGTCTCGCCGAGCGTGCGCAGCAGCGCGCGCAGGTCGAAGTCGACGCGCTCGGTCTTGAGCTCGCCGGCCTCGATCTTCGACAGGTCGAGCACCGCCGACACCAGCCGCGCCAGGTGCTCGGCGCTGCCGACCAGCTGGGCGAGGAAGTCGCGCAGCCGCGCCGGGTCGGCGCGGCTGTCGAGCGCGAGCCGCGCCAGGCCGAGCACGCCGTTGAGCGGCGTGCGGATCTCGTGGCTCATGTTCGCGAGGAAGCGGCTCTTGGCGCGGTTGGCGATCTCGGCCTGGTCCTTGGCGGCGGCCAGCGCCCGCTCGGTCTGCTTGCGCTCGCTGAGGTCGACGAGCACCGCCATGATCGCCGGACCCTCGGGCGTGGCCACGTGCACGCCCGAGGCGAGCACGTGGCGCTCGCTGCCATCGCGCAGCCGCAGGCCGACCTCGAGCGGCGGCACGGCCGTGCCGATCGGCGCGCGCGCCAGCTCGGCCATGCGCTGCGCGGCCTGCGCGCGCCAGGGCGGTTGCACCAGCGACAGCAGCTCGATGCCGATCATCTGCTCGGCGGCGTCGTAGCCGAGCAGCGTCAGCGCGGCGCGGTTGGCCTGCAGCACGCGGCCGTCGCGATGGAGCACGAAGGCGGTTGACGCGCGGTCGAACAGCTCGCGGTAGAGCAGCTCGCTGCCTTCGAGGCGCTGGCGGGCCTCGACCGCGTCGGTGACGACGTCGCCGATGCCCCAGAAGCCGATGAAGGCGCCCTGCCGGTCGAAGGCCGCCTCGCCGCTGACGCTCAGGTACTCGACGTGGCCGTCGCGCTGTGGCAGGCGCCACAGCAGGTCGCGGAAGGCGCGGCGGGCCTCGAGGTCGGCGCGGTGCGCCGCCCACGGCCCGGGGCCGAGGTCGATGCCGGCGACCTCCCAGGGCTGCAGGCCCTGCACGGCCGTCGGCACGATGGCGGCGCGGCGCGCGTCGGTCGCGGCCATCTGGGTGAAGCGCAGCTCCGCGTCCTGTTCCCAGTAGCAGTCGGTCGCGAGGCCGAGCAGCTTGCGGAAACGATGCTCCTGCTCCTTGGCCCCGTGCAGCGAGCGCACCAGGGCGCTGGCCAGCAGCGCAGCCACCAGCGTGCTGAACAGCACCAGCACCGCATTGAGCACCAGCGCCTCGAGCGTCGGCTCGCGCACGCCCGGCCCGCCCAGCGCGCCGCGCAGCTCGGCCGCGTACATCGCGACCAGCGAGGCCAGGCAGGCCGCGCAGGCCACGACGGCGGTGCGCAGGCCGACGAAGACGCCGGCCACGATGACCACCAGCGCGTAGAAGCCCGGCATGCTCGAGTGCAGCCCGGCGCCGCTGGCCAGCGGCAGCAGCGTGACCGTCGCGTAGCCGGCGATCAGCACGGTCCCCATGCCGAGATCCCGGCGGCCGTAGCGCAGCAGGGCCAGCCCGGCGATCACCGCGATCGCGACGCCGAAGGGCAGCAGCAGCATCGCCGGCCGCCAGGGCGCGGCGAAGCTGGCGAACTGCACCGCCACCAGCAGGGCCACCGTCGGCACGCCGGCCAGGCCGATCGCGATGAAGGCGCGCGCGATCAGCGCGTCCACCTCCTCCTGGGCGCGCGAGTCGGGCGGGGGGGCGGGCGTCGTGTCCATGGGGGCGCTACCAGCGGCGGCCGAGCATCAGGTGGCCCGCCAGGTAGGCGCTGGTCGCGCGGGCGTCGGGGCCGAAGGGCAGCAGCGCGTTCGTGTAGCGCACGGTCTTGGGCTTCAGGTACTCGAGCGTCGCCGACCACTCCCAGTCGGGCGCGGGCTTCCAGCGCAGCCCGCCGGTCGCGTGCCACTCGCCGATCGGCGCGAGCATCGGGCTGGTGGTCTCGGCCGGCACCGGGTTGGCGGCATGGTTCAGGCCGGCATAGAGGCGCCAGCGCGCGTCGACGTCCCAGGCCAGGCCGAGCGCGGTGACGGTCTGGTCGCGCCACGCCAGCGGCTGCGTGAGCTGCAGCGCGGGCGGCGCGCCCGGCGTGGCCGGGTCGGACGCGCGCAAGGTGGCGTGGCGCAGCGCCTTCGACCAGGCCAGCCGCGTCAGCTCGACCGACAGCAGCAGCGCCGGCGTCGCCTGCCAGGCCAGACCGAGCCCGAGCTCCTCGGGCAGCGCGAAGCCGTCGAAGCGCACCTTGCCGTAGCGGACCCGGCCGAGGCCGAGCGCGCTCAGGTCGGCCTCGAGCCGGCCCGCGCGCAGCGGCAGCGGCGTCTTCGTGCCGTAGGCCAGGCCCAGCGTCCAGCCGGGCCGGGGCTCGTAGAGCGCGCCGAGCCGCAGCGACACGCGCCGCGCCTGCAGCCCGGTGATGTCGAGGCCGAAGAAGCTGTCTGCCGGACCGGCGCCGGCGTGCGAGGTGTGCGGAAAGAACTCCTGCTTCGCGCGCGCCAGCGTCAGCGGCAGCGCCACGCCGAAGGACAGCGTCTCGCTCGCGCGCCAGGCCAGCGCCGGCGTCAGCCGGCCGATGCCGAACACCAGCGCGGCGCTGTCGCGCGTGCCGAAGGCCGTCGCGAGGTCGCGGTAGACGAAGCCGGCGCCGCCCTGGCCGAACAGGCCGATGCCGGCGACCAGCGGGGTGCCGGCCAGCGGCTGGGTCCAGCCGAAGCCGCCGAGGCCGATGAACTCGTTGGTGACGCCGGTGTCGTTGCCGAAGGCGTCCGCGTGGCGCTGGCGCGAGTTCGCGGCCTCGACGAAGACGTCCAGCGCCGGTGCGCGCAGCCGGGCGATGCCGGCCGGGTTGGTGTTGAGCGCGGTGGTGTCGCGCGCCACCGCGAGGTCCGCGCCGCCCATGCCGACCGATTCGGTGCCGAAGCCGATCAGGTTCAGGCCGTTGTTGGCCCAGCAGGGAGCGGCCGCGAGTCCTGCCAGCAGGCTTCCGAGCACCGCGGCCCGGGCCGTCGGCGCCGCTCGGCTGTTCCTCATCGTCCGATCTCCCGAGGCCTCGCGTGAGCCATGCTAGGGGTGGCGCCGCCGACGCGAGCCAGGGAACTGCCGGGGCTTTGCGGTCATCTTCCGTGCTTTCCTGCAGGCGCGCCAGTCCCCCGGGAGGGGTGCATCCAGCCGGCAGGGGCGGTGGGGACCTTCCCGACGCCGGGGTCAGTTCACCGGGGGCGCCGGCACGGCCGGCCGCGCCGGCGTGCCGGCGGCCGCCGCGCCGAGCCAGCGCGCCAGCACCGCCTGCAGGCCGGCCGGGTCGAAGGGCTTGGCGAGGAAGTCGTCCATGCCGGCGGCCAGGCAGGCCTGGCGGTCCTCGGCGAAGGCGTTGGCGGTCAGCGCGACGATCGGCGTGCGCGCATGGCGGGGCAGCGCGCGCAGCCGGCGCGTCGCCTCCAGGCCGTCCATGCGCGGCATCTGCACGTCCATCAGCACCAGGTCGTAGGGGCCGCGGGCGGCGCGCTCGAGCGCCTGCGCTCCGTCGCAGGCGCATTCGACCGCCAGACCGGCATCGCCCAGCAGCGTGCCGGCGATGATCCGGTTGACCGGGTCGTCCTCGACCAGCAGCACGCGCTGGCCGGCGAAGACCGGCGCGGCGGGCAGCGGCGCCGCGGCAGCCGGCTCGGTCGTGCCGATGTCGAGCAGCGCGGTGAACCAGAAGCGGCTGCCCCGGCCGGGCACGCTCTCGGCGCCGGCCTCGCCGCCCATCAGCCGGGCGAGCTTGCGTGTCACCGCCAGGCCCAGGCCGGTGCCGCCGTGCTCGCGCGTTGCGCTGTTGTTGGCCTGCTCGAAAGGGCGGAACAGCCGCTCGAGCGTCGCCGCGTCGATGCCGATGCCGCTGTCCTCGACCTCGAAGCGCACCCGCAGGCACCCCGTGCCGGCCGGCGCGGCGGTGACGCGCAGGGTGATGCGACCGTGCTCGGTGAACTTGATGGCGTTGGCGACGTAGTTCAGCAGTGCCTGCTGCAGCCGGGTCGCGTCGCCGAGCAGCGGCGTGTCGAGCGCCGGCAGCTCGGTGGCGATCGCCAGGCCCTTGGCCTGGGCGCGGTTGCCCAGCATCGAGACGACGTTGGCGACCACCGCCTCGAGCCGCAGCGGGGCATGGGCCAGCTCGAACTTGCCGGAGTCGATCTTCGAGAGGTCGAGGATCGCGTTGATCACCTCGAGCAGGTGACTGGAGGCGGCCTCGAGCGTGTCCAGCCGCGCGGCCTGCTCGGGGTCGAGGCCGGCGCGGCGGATCAGGTGGACCATGCCGGCGATCGCGTTGAGGGGCGTGCGGATCTCGTGCGACATGTTGGCGAGGAAGGCGCTCTTGGCGACGTTGGCCGTCTCGGCGGCCTCCTTCGCGGCGGTCAGCTCGGCGGTGCGCTCGGCGACCAGGCGCTCGAGCCCGTCGCGGTGCAGCGTGAGCTCCTCCTCGGCGCGCCGGCGCGCGCTGACGTCGCGCACCGAGGCGGCGATGAAGGCGCCGTCCTCGGTGTGCACCGGCCCGAGGCTGATCTCGACCGGAAAGCTCAGGCCGTCGCGGCGCAGCGCCAGCATGTTCATCGTGCTGGTGTTGTTGCGCACCTGCGGCTGCGCGGCGTAGTGCTCGCGCAGCCGCACGTGCGCGGCGCGGTGCTCGGGCGGCACCAGCATCTCGAGGCTCGATCCGACCAGCGCGTCGCGCGCGAAGCCGAACAGCCGCACCGCCTTGGCGTTGACCTCGGCGATGCGCCCGTCGGGGCCGACCAGCAGCATCGCGTCGGGCGCCGCCTCGAGCAGCGCGCTGCGCTGGTGTCTGGCAGTTTCGGCGCGCTCGCCCGCCAGCGCGTTCGCGCGCACCGCGCGCGCCTGGAGGTGGATGGCGCCGTACACGGCCAGCGCGAGCAAGGCGAAGCCGGTGCGCAGCGGCCACGGCTCGGACGGCGTGCTCGACCAGCCGCCGCGCGGCACGGCGGCGATCTGCCAGGCGCCCTGCGGCAGCTCGAGCGTCGTCAGCACCGGCTGGTCGGCGAACAGCGCGGCGCGGCCGCGGAACACCGGCCCGTCCGCGCCGGTCGCGTCGGTGCCGCGCAGCGCGATCTCGATCGGGCTCTCGGGGTCGTCGAGGCCGCTGCGCCGGAACAGCCGGTCGGCGTCGATGACGGCGCTGACCAGGCCCCAGAAGCGCTCGCCGCCGCTGGCGTCGGGCAGGTACACCGGCAGCCGTGCGATCAGGCCGACGCCGCCCTGCACCAGCTTCAGCGGGCCGGCGAGCACGATCTGGTGCGAGCGCCGGGCCCGCTCGGCCGCCTCGGCCTGCGTCGGTTCGCGGCGGTAGTCCAGGCCGATCGCGCGCTCGTTGCCCTGCATCGGCACCATCAGCCGCACCACCATGTCGGGCGCGGCGGCGATGTTGCGCAGCTGGGTGCGGCCCTCGAGCAGCGGCTGCGCGGCGCGCTCGAAGCGAGCCTGGTCGAGCCCGGGCTCGAGGTTGATCACGCCCACCAGGCCGCGCACCAGCTGCAGGTCGCCGTACAGGTGCCCGGCCAGGCGCTCGCGCGTCTCGGCCAGCCGGCGCTGGACCTCGGAGCGCCGCTCGGCGACTTCGCCCGCGGCGGTCAGCTGCTCGACGTAGGCGCCGATGGCCAGGGTCGCGAGCGCGAAGGCCAGTGCAATCCAGTGGATCAGGGCGGTCGGGCGGGGCATGGCGCGGGCGGCAGACGGTCAACAGAATGTAGGGCCAGCGATCGCGCGTGCCGGCACGCCGGCTTGCGCCAGATCAAGCCGGTGCGAAGGGTGTCACGCGACCACGCCCTTGCCGCGCAGGAATTCATCGACCAGGCGCAGGCGCACCAGCGGGTCGGGCAGCTCCATCAGCTTCTGCTTGGCCGCCAGCGGGATCGGCAGGATCTCGCACCAGCGGTTGGCCAGCCAGCCGGCGTCCTCGAAGCGGTAGGGCTCGAGGAAGGGCGCGTGCCCCTGGGCCCGCAGCGTCGCGATCGCGGCCTGCAGCCCCTGCGCGGAGCCGCGCAGCGCCTCGGGGGGCGCGAGGACCTCGTCGTCGGCGAGCCACTCGGCATCGGCGACCCACAGTCCGTCGGGCTGCTGGCGCGGCTGCAGCGCGCGAAAGCGCTGCGTGCCGTGGCCCTGCACCTGCAGGATGCCGGGGGTGGGGCTGTCGACCTCGTCGAGCACCGCCAGGCAGCCGACCTCCTCGAGCACCACCGGATCGGCGCCGCCACGCACCTCGGCGCCGCGGCGCAGCGCGATCACGCCGAAGGGCTGCCGTTCGCGCAGGCAGCGCCCGATCAGGTCGAGGTAGCGTGCCTCGAAGACCTTGAGCCCGAGCTTGCCGCCCGGGAACAGCACGGTCTGCAGCGGGAACAGTGCCAGCTCAGCGGGCATCGAGTTCGCGGTGGCGGACCAGCGTCGCGCCGTGGTCCTTGAAGCGCCGCGCCAGCTGCTCGGCGACGTAGACCGAGCGGTGCTGCCCGCCGGTGCAGCCGATCGCCACCGTCAGGTAGGCGCGCTGGTCGCGCTCGAAGGCAGGGAGCCAGCGGCGCAGGAAGGTCTCGATCTGGTCGATCAGATCGGCGGCCTCGGACTGCTGCTCGAGGAACTGCGCGACCGGCGCGTCGCGCCCGGTCAGCGGGCGCAGCTCGGGCGTGTAGAAGGGGTTGGGCAGCACCCGCATGTCGAACACCAGGTCGGCGTCGAGCGGCACGCCCTGCTTGTAGGCGAAGGACTCGAACACCAGCGTCAGCGCGCCGGCCGGGGCCTGCACCTGCTCGAGCACCCAGGCGCGCAGCTGGGCGGCGCGCAGCTGGCTGGTGTCGATGACGGCCGCCTGCTCGCGCAGCTCGGCGAGCAGGCGGCGCTCGAGCTCGATCGCCTCGGTCAGCGCGCGCTGCGGATCGCCCTCGCCGCCGTCGCGGCTCAGCGGGTGGCGGCGGCGCGTCTCCGAGTAGCGGCGCACCAGGGTGTCGGTGCTGGCGTCGAGGAAGATCGCGCGCACCCGCACGCCGGCGCTGCCGAGCTGGCCGAGCAGCGGCCGCAGGTGCGGCAGCGAGGCGGCGCTGCGCACGTCGACCGCGACCGCGAGCGGGCGGGCGGCCCGGTCGACCCGGCCGCGTTCGAGCTGCAGCAGCGCGGGCAAGAGCTCGGGCGGCAGGTTGTCGACGCAGTAATAGCCGGCGTCCTCGAGCGCGTTGAGCGCGACCGACTTGCCCGAACCGGAGATGCCGGTCAGCAGCAGCACCTCGAGCGGCGCCGTCATGAGCGTTCCTCGGCCGACGGGGCCGTCGGCCGGTCCCGCAGCGCGGCACGGGCCGGCTTGGCGCGGCCCGCGTCGCGCGCGGCGTCGTTCGCGTGCTGCGCGGCGCCGAGCAGCGCGCGCGCATGCGCGAGCCGGGTCTCGCCGGCCGCGCCGCCGAGCATGCGCGCGAGTTCCTCGACGCGCGCCTCGCCGGCCACCGGCTCGACCGTGCTCTCGGTGGCGCCGCCCCGCGCGGCCTTGCGCACCACCAGTTGGGCGTCGGCGCAGGCCGCGACCTGCGGCAGGTGGGTCACGCACAGCACCTGGCGGTCGCGGCCGAGGCGCTGCATCAGCGCGCCGACGCGATCGGCCACGCCACCGCCGACGCCGGCGTCGATCTCGTCGAAGATCAGCGTGCCAGCCTCGCCGAGCGCGCTGGTGGTCACCGCGATCGCCAGCGCGATGCGCGAGAGCTCGCCGCCGGAGGCCACCTTGGCGAGCGCGCGCGGCGTGCTGCCGGCATGGCCGGCGACGCGGAACTCGGCGCTCTCCAGGCCGTGCCTCTGCGGCTCGGCCAGCGGCTCGAGCGCGACCTCGAAGCGCCCGCCGGCCATGCCGAGCTGCTGCATCGCGGCGGTGACCGCCTCGGCGAGCTTCGGCGCGGCGGCGCGGCGCTGCTTCGAGACGGCCCGCGCCGCGGTCTCGAAGGCCGTGCGCGCGGCCGCGGCCTCGCGCTCGAGCGCCGCGAGGTCGGCCGCGGCCTCGAGCTCGGCGAGCTCCGCGCGCCACTGCGCGAGCAGCCCCGGCAGGTCCTCGGGCGCGCGCCGGTGGCGCCGTGCCAGGCCGAGCCAGGCGCCGAGCCGCTCGTCGAGCGATTGCAGGCGCTCGGGCTCGAGCTCGCTGCGGCGCAGCGCCGCGGCCAGCGTGTGCGCCGCGTCCTGCAGCTGGGCCTGCGCGCTGCGCAGCACCTCGAGCGGCTCGGCCAGCGCGGCGTCGTGCTCGACCACGCCCTCGAGCGCATCGAGGGCCTGCGCGGTGCGGGCCGCGGCCGAGGCCTCGTCGGCGTCGATCGCGGCGAGCGCCGTCTGCAGCGCCTCGAGGATGGCCTGCGCATGGCTGAGGCGGCGGTGCTCGGCATGGAGCTCCGGCCACTCGTCGGCGCCGGGGGCGAGCTTGTCGAGCTCGCCGATCTGCCAGGCCAGGCGCTCGCGCTCGCGCTCGAGCTCGCCCTGGCGGCGCTGCGCCCCGTCGAGCCGCTCGGCGGCGCCGCGCCAGCGTCCCCAGGCCGCGGCGAGCGGCGCCGCCTCGACGCCGGCGTAGGCGTCGAGCAGCGCGCGCACCGCGTCGGGCCGGGTCAGGCTTTGCCAGGCGTGCTGGCCGTGGATGTCGAGCAGGTGCTCGGCCGCCTCGCGCAGCTGCGCGATGGTGGCCGCGCTGCCATTGATCCAGGCGCGGCTCTTGCCCTGCGCGTCGAGCGTGCGGCGCAGCAGCAGCGCGTCGCCGTCGGCCTCGAAGCCGGCCTCGGCGAGCCAGTCGCGCAGTGCCGCGGGCGTGTCGAACTCGGCCGCGATCTCGGCGCGCGCCGCGCCCTCGCGCACCACGCCGGCGTCGCCGCGGCTGCCGAGCGCGAGCTGCAGCGCGTCGACCAGGATCGATTTGCCGGCGCCGGTCTCGCCGGTCAGCGCACTGAAGCCCGGCGCGAACTCGAGCTCGAGCGCGCGCACGATCACGAAGTCGCGGAGGCTGAGGCGGCGAAGCATGCTCGTCGGGCGGTCTCGCGGGGGGGGCTGGTCCGCGTCGCGCCGGGTCACGGCGCAACGCAGGGGCTCATGCCACCATGCCTTCGTTCCAGTGCAGCTTGCGGCGCAGCGTGCCGTAATAGCTCCAGCCGCGCGGGTGCAGCACGCGGATGCGGTGCTCGCTGCGGCGCACGCAGACGCGGTCGCCGTGCAGCAGGCTGGCCAGGCCCTGGTGGTCGAAGTTCACGCTGGCGTCGCGGCCGGCGACGATCTCGATCACCACCTCGCCGTCGTCGGGCAGCACGATCGGGCGGTTGGTCAGCGCGTGCGGGGCGATCGGCACCATCACCCAGCCGGCGATGCCCGGGTGCAGGATCGGCCCGCCGGAAGACAGCGCATAGGCGGTCGAGCCGGTCGGCGAGGAGACGATCAGCCCGTCGGCGCGGAAGTTGGCGACGAACTGCTGCTGCACCGACACGCGCAGCTCGACCATGCCGGCGGTCGCGCCGCGGCTGACGACGATGTCGTTGACCGCGAAGCTCTCGTGGATCAGCTCGTAGCCCTCGCCCTGCGGCCGCTTCACGCAGCCTGCCAGCATGGTGCGGTGCTCTTCCTCGTAGTCGCCGGCGATCATCGGCGCGAGCGTCTCGCGCAGCTCGGTCAGCGGGATGTCGGTCATGAAGCCGAGCCGTCCCTGGTTGACGCCGATCAGCGGCAGGCCGTGGCTGGCCAGCGCGCGCGCGGTCGACAGGAAGGTGCCGTCGCCACCGATCACGATCGCGAGGTCGCAGTGCGCGCCGATCGCCTGGGCATCGAGCACGCCGTAGCCCGGCAGCTCGGAGGCCAGCGCGGTGGCGGCATCGAGGGAGACCTCGAGCCCCTGGCTCGACAGGAACTCGGCCATCTCCGCCAGCACCTCACGGCTGCCCGGCGCCTGGTATTTGCCCACGAGGGCGGCGTGTCGGAAGCGGCTCGGCATCGTGCAGAAATTACACCACAGGGGCTGCGCCCTAGAATGGACCGGCCATGCTTGACGACCGCGCCAGGACCCTGCTGAAGACGCTCGTCGAACGCTACATCGCCGACGGCCAGCCGGTCGGCTCGCGCACGCTGTCGCGGGCCTCGGGGCTCGAGCTCAGTCCGGCGACGATCCGCAACGTGATGGCCGATCTGGAAGAGCTCGGCCTGATCGCCAGCCCCCACACCAGCGCCGGGCGCGTGCCCACCGCCAAGGGCTACCGGGTGTTCGTCGACACGATGCTGACCGCGCGGCCCTTCGACCTCGCCAGCGTCGAGGCCGCCGCGACCCAGCAGCAGCTGCGCGAGCAGCTCCAGCCCGACCAGCCGCAGCGCGTGATCGCGCACGCCGCGCAGGTGCTCGGCAACCTGTCGCAGTTCGTCGGCGTCGTGACGGCACCGCGCAAGGCCAGCGTGTTCCACCACATCGAGTTCCTGCGCCTGGGCGAGCGGCGCGTGCTGGTGATCCTGGTCGCCCCCGACGGCGACGTGCAGAACCGCGTCGTCTTCACCACGCGCGACCACGGCCAGACCGAGCTGATCGAGGCCAGCAACTTCATCAACGCCCACTACTCGGGGCTGACGATCGAGGCGGTGCGCGAGCGCCTCAAGACCGAGGTCGAGGCGCTGCGCGGCGAGATCGCGACGCTGATGCAGGCCGCGGTGCAGCCCGGCAGCGCGGCGGCCGACGAGGGCGCCGAGCAGGTCGTGATCGCCGGCGAGCGCAACCTGCTGACGGTGCAGGATTTCTCGAACGACCTGGGCAGCCTGCGCAAGCTGTTCGACCTGTTCGAGCACAAGACCGAGCTGATGCGCCTGCTCGACGTCAGCAGCCGCGCCGAGGGCGTGCGCATCTACATCGGCGGCGAGAGCCAGGTCGTGCCCTTCGAGGAGCTGTCGGTCGTCACCGCGCCCTACGAGGTCGACGGCCAGGTGGTCGGCACGCTCGGCGTGATCGGGCCGACGCGGATGCCCTACGAGCGCATGATCCAG
>CAYOXW010000038.1:0-18717 GCA_964408005.1 uncultured Methylibium sp. | reverse complement strand
GGTGCAGGATCGCGTGCTCGATGCCGCCGATGTACTGGTCCATCGGCATCCAGTACTTCGCGCCGTTGGCGACCATGGCCGCGTCGTTCGCCGGGTCGCAGTAGCGCATGAAGTACCACGACGAGTCGACGAAGGTGTCCATCGTGTCGGTCTCGCGCCGCGCGGGCTTGCCGCAGCGCGGGCAGTCGACCTTCAGGAAGGCCTCGCACTTGTTCAGCGGGTTGCCGCTGCCGTCGGGGATCAGGTCCTCGGGCAGCACGACCGGCAGGTCCTGTTCGGGCACCGGCACCGATCCGCAGGCGTCGCAATGGATGATCGGGATCGGCGTGCCCCAGTAGCGCTGCCGGCTGATGCCCCAGTCGCGCAGCCGCCAGGTGGTCTTCTTCTCGCCCAGACCCTTGGCCGCGAGCGCCTTGGCGATGGCCTCGACGGCGTCGCCGTGGTGCAGGCCGCTGAAGTAGTCGGAGTTGATCGTCACGCCGCGCTGCTTGTCGGCGTACCAGTCCTGCCAGCGCTCGTAGTCGTAGTGCTGGCCGTCGACGTGCACGACCTGGGTGATCGACAGGCCGTACTTGCGCGCGAACGCGAAGTCGCGCTCGTCGTGGGCCGGCACGCCCATCACGGCGCCATCGCCGTAGCCCATCAGCACGTAGTTGCCGACCCAGACCTCGACCTCCGCGCCGGTGATCGGGTGGCGGACGTGCAGGCCGGTGGCGATGCCCTCCTTGTCCTTCGTCGCCAGCTCGGCCTCGGTGGTCCCGCCCTGCAGACATTTCTGCACGAAGGCCGCGACCGCCTCGCTGCGACGCGCCGCGAGCGCGGCCAGCGGATGCTCGGGCGCGACCGCGCAGAAGCTCACGCCCATCAGCGTGTCGGCGCGGGTCGTGAACACGTACAGGCGCCCGTCGCCGACCGGCGCGCCGTCTTCGTCTCGGATGTCGTGCGGGAAGGCGAAGCGCACGCCCTCGCTCTTGCCGATCCAGTTCTCCTGCATCAGCCGCACGCGCTCGGGCCAGCCGGCCAGGAAATTCGGGCTGTCCGGGTTGGCGACGCAGTCGAGCAGCTCGTCGGCGTACTTCGTGATGTTCAGGTAGTAGCCGGGGATCTCGCGCTTCTCGACCGGCGCGCCCGAGCGCCAGCCGCGCCCGTCGATCACCTGTTCATTGGCGAGCACGGTCTGGTCGACCGGATCCCAGTTGACGACCTGGGTGCGGCGCTCGGCGATGCCGGCCTCCAGCATCTTCAGGAACAGCCACTGGTTCCAGCGGTAGTAGCTCGGCGAGCAGGTCGCGAGCTCGCGCGACCAGTCGATCGCCAGGCCCATGGCCTGCATCTGGCCCTTCATGTGGGCGATGTTCGAGTAGGTCCAGGCGGCCGGCGGCACGCCGTTCTTCATCGCCGCGTTCTCGGCCGGCAGGCCGAAGGCGTCCCAGCCCATCGGCATCAGCACGTTCATGCCCTTCATGCGCAGCTGGCGCGCGAGCATGTCGTTGATGGTGTAGTTGCGCACATGGCCCATGTGCAGCTTGCCCGAGGGGTAGGGCAGCATCGAGCAGGCGTAGAACTTGGGCTTGGCCGCGTCCTCGCGTACGCGGTAGGCGTCGCGGGCGCTCCAGTGGGCCTGGGCGGCGGTCTCGATCGCGCGGGGATCGTAGGGGGCGGGCGGGGCAGCGCTCATGCAGGGGCCGCGGCCGTTGGCGCGGTCTCGGAAGTGTCGAACGATTTTAGGGGCCTCGGCCCGCGCGGCTCAGCGCGCTGGCGCGGCCTCGGCGACGAAGGCGATGCGGTTCAGCCCCGCCGCCTGCAGCCGCCCGATCAGCGCGGCCACGCGGCCATAGGGCACGGCCTGGTCGGCACGCAGCTGCACCTCCAGGCCGGGCTGGCGCGCGGCGCTGCGCAGCCGTGCGTCGAAGGCCGCGTCCTCGAGTGCCTCCTCGCCCAGGAAGAGCCGGCCGTCGGCCGTCAGCGCCACGGCGACGAAGGCCGGCGCCTCGCTCGGCGCCGCGCCCTCGGCCTTCGGCAGGTCGAGCTTCAGGCTGGCGGTCATCAGCGGCGCGCTGATCATGAAGATCACCAGCAGCACCAGCATCACGTCGATCAGCGGCGTCATGTTGATGTCGCTCATCGGCTGCGGCAGCGCGCTGCGTTCGAGGCGGCCGAAGGCCATGTCAGGACCCCGGCGCGTCGAGCAGCATCTCGCGCAGGTCGTGCGCGTAGCCTTCGAGCTCGGCCTCGCAGCCGGCGACGAGCTTGCCGAACACGTTGTAGGCCAGCACCGCGGGAATGGCGACCGCCAGGCCGGCGGCCGTCATGATCAGCGCCTCGCCGACCGGGCCGGAGATCTTGTCCAGGCTCAGGCTGCCGGCCGAGGCGATGCCGAGCAGCGCGTGGTAGATGCCCCAGACGGTGCCGAACAGGCCGATGAAGGGCGCGGTCGCGCCGATCGAGGCCAGCAGCACCTGGCCGAACTGCAGCTGCGCGAGCACGCCGTGCAGCGCGTCGCGCAGCCGGCGCGTGAGCTGCGAGCCGCGCGCGCCGGCGGCCTCGAGCGTGCCCTCGCGCGCCGCCTGCGTCGCGGCATCGAGCAGCGGCAGCAGCGTGGCCTCGCGGTCGAAGGCGGCGAGCTGCCGACGGGCGCTGGCCAGGTCGGGCGCGGCCCAGAAGGCCGGCACCGCACGCGCCAGGTCGCGCTTCACGCGCCGCAGCAGCCAGGCCTTCCAGAAGATCAGCACCCAGGCCGCGATGGACATCGCCAGCAGCAGCAGCGCGACGCCGCGCGCGACCGCGTCGCCCTCGAGCCAGAAGCCGGTCAGCTCCACGGCCTCAGCCGGCGGCGAGGCCCAGCACCGCGTCCATGCCGTACAGGCCGCTCGCATGGCCGGCCAGGAAGCGTGCCGCGCGCAGGCTGCCCTGCGCGTAGGTGGCGCGGCTGCTGGACTTGTGGGTGATCTCGATGCGCTCGCCGGTGCCCATGAACATCACGGTGTGGTCGCCGACCACGTCGCCGCCGCGCACGGTGGCGAAGCCGATCGTCGAGGGGTCGCGCTCGCCGGTCACGCCCTCGCGACCGTAGACGGCGCAGTCCTTCAGCTCGCGGCCGATGGCCGCGGCGACGACCTCGCCCATCTTCAGCGCGGTGCCGCTGGGCGCGTCCACCTTGTGGCGGTGGTGGGCCTCGACGATCTCGATGTCGTAGCCCTCGGACAGCGCCTTCGCGGCCTGGGCCAGCAGCCCGAGCACGACGTTGACGCCGACGCTCATGTTCGGCGCCATCACGATCCCGATGCGTTCGGCCGCGGCGGCGATCGCGGCCTTGCCGGCGGCGTCGAAGCCGGTCGTGCCGATCACCAGCTGCACGCCGAGCTCGCGGCACACCGCCAGGTGCGCCAGCGTGCCCTCGGGGCGGGTGAAGTCGATCAGCACGTCGGCGCCGGCCAGGCCGGCGCGCAGGTCGGTGGTGATCGCGACGCCGCTGGCGCGACCGAGGAAGGCCGTCGCGTCCTGGCCGAGGGCCGGACTGCCGGCGATGTCGAGCGCGCCGGCCAGCACGCAGTCCGGGGCCGCCTCGACCGCCTCGATCAGCATCCGTCCCATGCGTCCGGAGGCGCCGGCGATCGCGATGCGCCGCGGCGCCGCGCTCACTGCGCGGCCTCCAGCGGCGGATAGTCGCGCGCCGGCCCCTGGGGCGCGTCGGGCGCCACCTTCGGCGCCACCGGCTTGGCCGGCGGCGGCAGCTTCTGCAGCTGCTCGTCGCTCAGCGCCAGCACCGGCGGCTTGGACGGCGAGCGGTGCGTGTCGATCGAGGCGACGAAGTCCCGCTCCGACGGCAACTCGCCCGCCTCGAAGGACTTGAGGGCCTCACCGTCGAAGTACACGGTCACGCGGCGCTGCTGGTAGGGCGCCCCCTGCCGGCGGATCGTGAACACATAGTCCCAGCGGTCGGCATGGAAGATGTCGGTCAGCAGCGGCGAGCCGAGCAGGTCGCGCACCTGCGTGCGGCTGAGGCCGGGCTTGAGCTGCTCGGCCATCTCGCGCGTCACGACATTGCCCTGGACGATCTCCATGCGGTAGGGCGTCACCACGCCGAGGAAGCTCTCGCCTTCCTTCGACAGGCTGGGCAGGCTGGGCAGATAGCTGCAGCCCGCCAGCGCGGCGGTGCAAGCGAAGAGGAGAGCACGCATGGTCGGAAGGGCTCGGTGTGCGACAGCCACGCGCGGGCGCGGCAGGCCCCGGGCGCGGAAACACCGCGCCGGGCTCGTATCATGCGAAAGATTCTAGAGGAGCACGCCCGCGTGCCCGGGGACCGCACCATGAACAACGCCGAAGACCTCAAGAGCAGCGGCCTGAAGGCCACGCTCCCGCGCATCAAGATCCTCGAGGTGTTCCAGACCTCGGCGGTGCGCCACCTGACCGCCGAGGATGTGTACAAGGCGCTGCTCGCCGAGGGCTCGGACATCGGCCTGGCGACGGTCTACCGCGTGCTGATGCAGTTCGAGCAGGCCGGCCTGCTGTCACGCAACCACTTCGAGTCCGGCAAGTCGGTGTTCGAGCTCAACGAGGGCAAGCACCACGATCACCTGGTGTGTCTGGACTGCGGCCGCGTCGAGGAGTTCTACGACGCCGAGATCGAGGCGCGCCAGCGCGCGGTGGCAAAGGAGCACGGCTTCCAGCTGCAGGAGCATGCGCTGTCGCTGTACGCGATCTGCGCCAAGGACGACTGCCCGCACCGCGGCCCGCGCCGCTGAGACGAACGCGCCTCAGGGCTCGACGCCGTCGCCGCCCTCCATCGCGATGCGGTGGCGCTCGATGAATTCCTTGTAGGTGTCGATGCCGCGCAGCTGCAAGATGGTGTTGCGCACCGCCGCCTCGACCAGCACCGCGAGGTTGCGGCCGGCATCGACCGCGATCACCACCTTGCGCACCGGCACGTCGAGCACCTCCTCGTACAGCGGCTCGTAGGGCAGGCGCTCGAACTCGCGCTCCATCGTTTCCTTGCGCACCAGGTGCACGATGAGCTTCAGGCGCATCTTTCGCCGCACCGCGGTCTCGCCGAAGATCGCCTTGATGTCGAGCAGACCGATGCCGCGCACCTCGAGCAGGTTCATCAGCAGCTCGGGGCAGCGGCCGTCGATCGCGGTCTGCGCGACGCGGTAGAAGTCCACCGCGTCATCGGCCACCAGGCCATGGCCGCGCGAGATCAGCTCCAGTCCGAGCTCGCTCTTGCCCAGGCCCGACTCGCCGGTCAGCAGCACGCCCAGGCCGAGGATGTCCATGAAGACACCGTGGCGGGTGGTGCGGTCGGCGAAATGCTGGCTCAGGTGGGCGCGCAACACGTCGATCACATGGCCGGCCGACTCGGCGGTGACGAACAGCGGGATGTCAGCGCGCTCGCACATCGCCACCAGCCGGTCCGGCGGCGGCTGGTCGTCGGCGACCACCACCACCGGCGGCTCCAGCGTCACGATGCGCGAGATGCGGCGCTCCTGATCCTCGGGCGCGACATCGGTCAGGTAGCGCACCTCGCGCCGCCCGACGATCTGCACCCGGTAGGGGTGGATGTAGTTCAGGTAGCCGACCAGGTCGGCGGCCGACTGCGCGTCGCGGATCGCGACCTCGTCGAAGCGACGCTCCGGGTGGGCGTGCCCGGCGAGCCACTGCCAGTGCAGGGTCTCGCGCTGCTCCTCGAACAGCGCCTCGGCGCTGATGACGGTCGGCTTCATGGGGCGCCTCGGAACGCGCTAGCCACGGCACGGCCGCGCACGCGCCGGCTCCGGGACGGGGAACGGGTGGGACGAGGCTTCGGCCGCGCGTGCGCCCGGCCCATGCTCAGGCAACCGACTTCAGCGGTTCCCAGCCGGCGATCAGCGCATGCACCTGGGCCGCGTCGGGCTCGGCCTTGAGCTTCTCGCGCAGCGGCCGGTCGGACAGCAGCTCGGCAATCTCGGACAGGATCTCGAGATGACGCTGGGTCGCCGCCTCCGGCACCAGCAGGAAGATCAGCAGCGACACCGGCTCGTCATCGGGCGAGTCGAAACCGATCGGCTGCTGCATGCGGATCACCGCCGCCAGCGGATTCTTCAGGCCCTTGATGCGCCCGTGCGGGATCGCCACGCCGTGCCCCAGGCCGGTCGAGCCGAGCCGTTCGCGGGCGAACAGGTTGTCGGTGACCGTGGCCCGCGCGATCGCGTGCTGGTTCTCGAACAGCAGCCCGGCCTGCTCGAAGACGCGCTTCTTGCTGGTGGCGTCCACGTCCACCAGCACGTTGCTGGCAGGCAGGATGGCGGCGAGACGGTTCATCGGATCACAGCGTAGGTTTCGACCCGGATCGGGGGCCTTGGCCAGCGCCTCGCAATGTGTGCACAGCACAAATTATAGGAATCGGCCCTGTCCAGCGGTGGGGACGGGATTGCATCCGCACGGCAGGACGGCAGAAGGTTGCAGTCTGGCAACGCGGCGCTGGACACAGGCGTGAAAAAGCGGCCCTCAGGCCGCTCGTTTCCGGGTCTCCGAACCGGGCTCACTGAAACTCGCCAACCCCGAGGCGCTTGGGCGAGTCATGGTGGTGATCCTGCAGCCGGCTCTTGTGGCGGCAGACCTGGCGATCGAGCTTGTCCATCAATTCATCGATCGCCGCGTACAGATCCTGGTGGGAGGCCTCCACGTAGATGTCCTTGCCCTTGACGTGCACGGTGACCTCGGCCTTCTGACGCTTTTCCTTCTCCTTCTGCTTCTCGATGCTCAGCAGGACGTTGATATCGACCACCTGGTCGAAGTGGCGGGTGACGCGATCCAGCTTTGTGAGCACATACTCTCTGAGAGCTGGCGTCACGTCGAGGTGGTGTCCGCTGATCGTCAGGTTCATGAGTTCTCCTTTCACCGGGTTGGAACCGACCCCCGGGCGGCATGGGCACCGTCCCGAACGGCAAAACCAGTGTGCGCCCCGAAACCGGTCATGACAAGCCGATGACCGAGGCTGACGGGGGGCTGCACCGAGGATGGTGGAAAAGGCCCGGTGCCATAATCTTTGGATCACGTTCATGGAGCGTCTGTTGGACAGCACCCCCCCTCGGTGACCGTCCACTCCAAGCATCCGGCCCGCTGACGGGCCACCCGGGCTGGGAGTGAGGCGGTGCCCCTTCCAGTCGACCCGGCCCGCGCCGGGTTCGGGTTTCGACGCGGCGCGCGACGCCGGTCCGGTTGTTGGAGTTCGCATGCTGAACGTCTTCACGCTCGCCAATGGGCGCTTGTTCCAGGAAGAGATCGACAGCGTCGAGGCGCTGGCGCATGTCAGCCCGGTGTGGGTCGACCTGGAGGCCCCGACGCCCGAGGAGAAGGGCTGGATCGCCGGACGCTTCGGCCTGCACCTGCCGGACAACCTGATCGACGACGACCTCGAGGAGTCCGCCCGCTTCTACGAGGACGACAACGGCGAGCTGCACCTGCGCTCGGACTTCCTGATCGACGAGGACGCCGGCCCCGACGGCCGCGGCGGTGCGCGC
Organism: uncultured Methylibium sp.; assembly: GCA_964408005.1. Classification (GTDB taxonomy): domain Bacteria; phylum Pseudomonadota; class Gammaproteobacteria; order Burkholderiales; family Burkholderiaceae_C; genus Methylibium. The sequence goes on along the minus strand of CAYOXW010000038.1, from coordinate 11,218 downwards.
AACGTGCGCGTGGCCTTCATCCTGCACGACAAGGTGCTGTTCTCGGTCCACGCCGAGGACCTGCCGGTGTTCCGGCTGCTGCGCATGCGCGCGCGGCGCATCCCGGCGCTGATCGAGGACGCCAAGGACGTGCTGCTCAAGCTCTACGACGCCGACGCCGAGTACTCGGCCGACGCGCTCGAGGGCATCTACGACGAGCTGGAGAAGGTCTCCGCGCGGGTGCTGCAATCGACGCTGAACGACCAGGCCGCCGGCGAGGCGCTGGCGGCGATCGCACGCCAGGAGGACCTCAACGGCCGCATCCGCCGCAACGTGATGGACACGCGCCGCGCGGTCAGCTTCATGATGCGCAGTCGGCTGCTGGGGGCCGAGCAGTTCGAGGAGGCGCGGCAGATCCTGCGCGACATCGACTCGCTGGACTCGCACACCGCCTTCCTGTTCGACAAGATCAACTTCCTGATGGACGCGATCGTCGGCTTCATCAACATCAACCAGAACAAGACGATCAAGATCTTCTCGGTCGCCAGCGTGGCCTTCCTTCCGCCGACGCTGATCGCCAGCATCTACGGCATGAACTTCCGCAGCCTGCCCGAGCTTGACTGGTCGTTCGGCTACCCCTGGGCGCTGGTGCTGATGCTCGCCAGTGCGGTCGGCCCGCTGCTGTACTTCCGCAAGCGCGGCTGGCTGGGCTGAGCCGGCCTGGCGATGACACGCGCGACCGCCCCGGGGCGCCGGTGAGCGCCGCCCACCGCACGCTGCGCGACCTGGCGCGCCTGTCCGCATCGACCACCCTGGTCGTGCTGGCGTTCTCGACCGTGCTGCCGCTGCTGGCCGTCACCCTGCAGCGCCAGGGCGTGTCGGCCCTCGCGATCGGTGTGTTCGCGGCCCTGCCCTTCCTGACCATCGCGCTGGTGCTGCCCTGGCTGCCGCAGCTGTTCACGCGCCTCGGCGCGGGGCGGGCCTACCGCTTCGGGCTGATGCTCGAGGGCATCGGCACGCTCGGCTATGCCTTCGGCGACGGCTACTGGCTGTGGTGCGCCTGCTCGGTGCTCGGCTGCATCGGCGCGGCGGCGCTGTGGAACGGCACCGAGGCGATGATCGCCTTCAACGCCCCGCCGGCATGGCGCGGCCGCGTGACCGGCCTGTACCAGACCGGCCTGGGCATCGCGACCGCGGTCGGCCCGCTGCTGCCGCTGGCGCTCGCGGCCCTGTGGCCCCAGGTGCCGGCGCTGCGGCTGGTGCAGCTCGCCCCGCTGGCCCTGCTCGCCGCGCTGCTGGTCGCGAGCCCGGCGGTGCTGGCCCGCCTGCCGGTCGCGCACCGTGCGGCCGCCGGCCACACGCTGTGGACGGCCCTGCGCGCCCGCCCGGGACTGGCGCTGCTGGCCTGCGCCGGCGGCGTGTTCGAGGCCGGACTCGGCGCGATCAGCGCGGCGCATGGCGCGGCGGTCGGGCTCGCGCCGGCGGCGGCGACCTCGATCGCCGGCGTGCTCGGCTTCGGCAGCTTCCTGCTGCAGTACCCGGCCGGCTGGCTGGCCGACCACGTGCCGCTGCGACGCGTGTTCATGGTCGCCGGCGCGGTGCTGCTCGCCGCCTCGCTCGCCTTCGCGGCCAGCGGCCGCTGGCCGGCGCTGCTGTGGGTCACGGCCTTTTGCTGGGGTGCGGTCGGCGGGGCGCTGTACACGCTGACGATGGTGCGGGTCGCGCACGAGTTCGCGGCCTCGTCGGCGATCGCCGGATCGGCGGCGATGATCGCCGGCTACACCGTCGGCGGCGCGCTCGGGCCGGCCGTCAGCGGCCTGATGCTCGACCATGGCGGCGTGCCCGGCCAGTCGCTGTGGCTCGCGCTGCTGGCCGCGGTGGTGCTCGCGGTCGCGCGACGCGACGGGCTCAGGCCGTCGCCCGCCGCCTGAGCCAGCGCATCACGGCCCCGAGGCCGGGCAGCTTCTCGTAGAGCTCCTCGGCGGCGTCCCAGTAGTCGCGGTGCAGCGCGATGCGGCCGTCGGGCGCAAACACGAGGTGCGAGCCGCCCCGCACCTCCTGCGGCTCGCGCGACCAGCGCCTGAAGCGAAACAGGAACCGCCAGACCAGGAAGCAGCGCTCGCCCTGCACGAGCGCCTCGGTGACGACGAAGCGCGGTTCCTCGAGCGTGGCGAACATGTGCTCGAACACGCGCCGCAGCGCCGCGTGGCCCTGCACCTCGTTGAACGGGTCCTTGAAGCGCGCCTCCTCGGTGTAGAGCTCGGCGAGCCGGGCGACGTCGCCCGGCCGCAGCGACTCGAAGGCCGCGATGACGCGGGCGACGCGCGGATCGGTCGTGACCTCGGCCGGCATCACAGCCCCGTCGCGCGGCGCACCGCCCGGAAGTAGCTGGCGTCGCCGAGGTGGCTCAGGAGCTTGATCCAGCGCGTGAAGCGCTTCGGGAAATGGATCTCGAAGCGGCCGGCGGCCCAGCCGGCGAGGATCTCGTCGGCCGCCTGGGGCGGGGTCAGCAGTGCGGGCATCGGGAAGTCATTCTGCTCGGTCAGCGGGGTCGCGACGAAGCCCGGGTTGATCACCGAGACGCCGATGCCGCGCTCGCTCAGATCCAGCCACAGCGTCTGAGCCAGATGGATCAGCGCCGCCTTCGTCGGCCCGTAGGCCAGCGCCTTGGGCAGGCCACGGTAGCCGCTGACGCTGGCCACCAGGCTCAGGTGGCCGGCACGCTGGCGCAGCAGCGTCGGCAGCACGGCATCGAGCAGGTGCAGCGCGCCGACGTAGTTGATCCGCTGGTGCTTCAGCGCCTCGTCGAGGTCGAAGGCGGTCGCGCGCATCGGCCGGTAGTGGCCGGCGCAATAGCACGCCAGGTCGAGCCGGCCGTGGGCCGCGACGATGCGCTGCGCCGCCGCGCGCAGGGCCTCGCGGTCGGTGGCGTCGAGCACGATCGCCTCGCTGCCGGGGTGGGCCTGCACGAAGGCCTCGAGCGCCGCCGCGCTGCGCGCCGAGACGATGACCTTGGCGCCGCGCGCCTGCAGCGCGCTCGCGGTGGCGCGGCCGATGCCGCTCGAGGCGCCGACCAGCCAGCAGACTTGGCCCTGCCAGTCGGTGAGGCGGGGGTTGAGGGTCATGTCAGTGGCGCCTTGGCGCTTCGCGCGAGCCGCCACGCCTGCACCGGCCGAGTTCCGCGAGGCCGTGGACGGGCGAAGTCGCACCGGGGGTGGTCCACATCAGCCCTTGACGAAGGCGAGCGTGACCTCGCCGAGCCGGAGGCCGAACTTGCTCATCACCGCCTTGTTCAGCATCACCTTGTCGTCCATCAGGATCATCCAGTCGTCGAACTGCACCTCGTAGACCTGGCCGTCGACCGGCAGGCTGAGCGTGTACTTCCAGTGGAAGGCATTGCCGGCGGTCTGGCCGCTCGCGGTGCCGACGACGTCGGCGGCGGTGCCGGTGTAGCGGCCGTCGGCGAGCTTCTTCAGGCGCCAGACGCGCTTCTGCCTCGTGCCATCGCTGTAGGTGAAGTCCTCGTCGAGCACGCCCTCGTCGCCTTGCCAGGCGCACTTCATCACCACCGCGAAGCGCTTGACGACCCGGCCGCTGCGGTTGGTGAAGAGGCCGTGGGCGGTCACGGTGCCGTTGAAGTATTCGGCGAGGTCGAGCAGCGGCCACTCGGCCGCGTAGTCGGCCACGCTCGGGCCGGCGCAGCCCGAGGCCAGCGGGGCGGCGGCCAGCGCCGCGATCAGCAGTCGTCGCTTCATCGGATCGGTTCTCCCGGGTCGGGCCGGCGCAGCCACAGCGTCCACAGCAAGGCGGCCGCACCGAGCTTGAGCGCGCAGGGCAGCACGCAATAGGCGAGCGTCAGCGCCTGCAACGCCCGCGCGTCACGCGCTCCGCTCTCGTAGCCGAAGGCGCCGAGCAGCGGCAGCGCGACGCCGGCGGCCAGCGCGAGGTTGAGCTTGGTCGCGAAGTTCCACCAGCCGAAGTAGGCGCCCTCGGCGCGACCGCCATGGCCGGCGCGCTGGATCACACCGGCGAGCAGCGCGCCGGGCAGCGTCAGGTCGGCGCCGAGCCCGATCCCGCTGGCCGCGCACACCGCCAGGTAGGCCAGCGTGTCGCCGGCGCCGAGCGTCGCGGCCCCGGCGAAGGCGGCGATGTTCAGCAGCATGCCGACGAGCCAGGCGCGCGCCAGCCCGAGCCGCCGCACCGCCCTCACCCACAGCGGGATCGACAGCGCCCCGCCCGCGAAATAGGCCGCCAGGAAGGCTGGCTCCCAGGCCGGGGCCTGCAGCCGGTCGCGGATGAAGAACAGCACCAGCGTCGCCGGCACCGCGCTGGCGATGCCGTTGACGACGAAGACCGCCAGCAGGCGCCGGAACGCGCCGACCTCGAAGGGCAGCCACAGCGCCGCCGGCGCCGCGCACGCGGCGGGCGCCGGCGGCGGTGCCCGGCCGAGCATCGCGATGCCGCCGAACAGCAGCCCCGTGAACACCAGGCTGGTCGCGTGCAGCCCCGCCACCGAGGGCAGCACGCTCGCGACCAGCACGCCGACGAGGGCCGCGCCTTCGCGCCAGGCGACGACGCCCGCGCGCTGCGACGCGTCGCCGCCGAGCCGCGCGCCCCAGGACTGGTGCACGACCGACACGACGCTGAAGGCCATGTAGGTCAGCGCCAGCACGCCGGCGCACCAGCCCAGCAGCGCGGTGGCGCTCTCGACGGCCGGGAAGAACAGCGCGCGGAAGCCCAGCGCCAGCAGCAGCGCGAAGCCCAGCGCGAGGACCCAGGCGCTGCGCGCGCCGCCGCGCGCGAAGCGCCGGTCGACCCAGCGGCCGATCAGCGGGTCGGCGACGGCGTCGAGCAGGCGCGCGCCGAGCAGCACCGCGCCGAGCGCGGCCAAGGGCACGCCATAGGCTTCGGCGTAATGGGCCGGCAGCAGCACGTACAGCGGCAGCGCGACGAAGGCCAGCGGCAGCCCGAGCGCGCCGTAGCGCAGGCCGCCGGCCAGGCCCTCGAGGCCGCTGCCGCGGTCGCGCACGCCCGCGCTCACGGCCCACTCCCGAGCAGCTGCCGGCGCATCGCCGGCTGCGAGGTGTGCACGCCGAGCCAGATGCCGAAGAAGCGCTCGGCAAAGGCAGCGTCGCGGATCTCGCGGCCCGGCGCGCCGTCGATGAAGAAGCGCACCGGCTCGCCCGGCCGGTGCAGCGCCGACAGCCGCGTGCCGTCGCTGACGTCGGGGAAGGCCTGCGCCATGAAGGCCAGCCAATGCCGCGACTGCCGCGGCTCCAGCGGGCCGGCGCGCTCCATCTCCTCGATCGAGCGCTCGGCGATCTTCATGCCGTCGAGCGCGCGCGCGTACTGCAGCTCGAGCAGGAAGGCGTGGCGCACCCAGCCCCTGCTGGCCGGGTGCTCGCGCGGGTAGTCGGGGCCGACCCACAGCCGCGCGTCGTAGATGTGCAGGCCGAAGAAGCGCATCCGGCCGCTGCCCTGCAGCCGTGCGCCGGGCAGCGCGGCCCGGGCCTCGGGCGGCGGCGCCGCGACGCCCTGCGCGCGCAGCGCGGCCGCACTCATCGCGGCGCCGGCCGCGAGGAGCTGCAGGCAGGCGCGGCGCTCCATCGCGGCCGGCTCAGGCCTTGCGCAGCGTGAACTGCACGACGTCGGTGTTGCCGGCGGCGAACGCCGCCTCGCAGTAGGCGAGGTAGAACTCCCAGATGCGCACGAAGCGGGTGTCGAAGCCGAGCTCGCGCACGCGCGCTTCCTCGCCCATGAAGCGCTCGCGCCAGCGCTTCAGCGTCTCGGCGTAGTCGGCGCCGAAGCGCAAGGTCCGCTCGACGACCAGGCCCTGCTTCGCGGCCTCGGCCTCGAACGCGCCGACGCTGGGCAGCAGGCCGCCGGGGAAGATGTACTGCTGGATGAAGTCGGTGCCGCGCACGTAGCGCTCGAACAGGTCGTCGCGGATCGTGATGCTCTGGATGCAGGCGCGGCCGCCCGGCGCGAGCTTGCCGGCGACGGTGCGGAACCAGCCGTCCCAGTACGCGCGGCCGACGGCCTCGAACATCTCGATCGAGACGATGGCGTCGAAGCGGTCCTCGGGGATGTCGCGGTAGTCCTGCAGGCGCAGGTCGGCGCGCTCGGCCAGGCTGGCGCGCTGCAGCCGCGCCTGCGCCCAGTCGAGCTGCTCGGACGACAGCGTGACGCCGGTGACATGGGCGCCGAACTCGCGCGCCGCCACCTCGGCCAGGCCGCCCCAGCCGCAGCCGATCTCGAGCACGCGCGCGCCCGGCCGCACGCCGGCTTCGGTCAACGCGCGGCGCACCTTGGCGAGCTGGCCCTCGACCATGCCGCGTGCCGGGTCGCCCTCGAACCAGGCGCTCGAGTAGCTCATCGTCTCGTCGAGCCAGAGCCGGTAGAAGGCGTTGCCGAGGTCGTAGTGGGCGTGGATGTTCTTGCGGCTGCCGGCGCGCGAGTTGCGGTTCAGCCGGTGGCGCAGCCGGTACAGCAGCGCGCCCCACCAGCGGCCATAGACCACGGACTCGATCGCGACGCGGTTGGCGACGAAGAGCTTCAGCAGCGCGGCCAGGTCCGGCGTGCTCCAGTCGCCGGCGACATAGCTTTCGGCGAAGCCGATGTCGCCGCTCCTCAGCGCCGCGGCGCAGGCGTTCCAGTTGCGCAGCCGGATCACGGCGCGCGTGTCGGCGCCGGCGTGCAGGCTGCCGAAGCTGGCGCTGCTGCCGTCGGGCAGCCGCACGTCGAGGCCCCCGTGGCGCAGGCGCTCGAGCACGCGAAAGACGGCGCGCGCGGCCGCCGGCGCCGAGGCTGGCAGGGCGGCGCGCGCGAAGATGGGGGCCCTGCGGGTCGTGGTGTTCATCGTTCGTCGGAGGAGGCGCGGCTGACGGACCGGCCGGGCGGCCGCGGCCGGCCGAAGAAGGGCACCCGCTTGAGCCACAGCCGCAGCGCCTGCCAATGGATGCGGGCGATCACCCCCAGCGTCATCAGCGGCATGCACCAGAGCGCGCGGCGCGCGCTCGTCGCGGTGAGCGGCTCCAGCACGCCGCTCAGGCTGGTCCGCAGCAGCGGGCCGTCGGCGTCGTCGTGGTCGACCAGCGCGACCAGGCGATCGGCCGTGCGCACGAAGCGAAAGCGGTAGTGGCCCTCGACGCGACAGAACGGCGAGACGTGGAGCACCTTGGTGGCGCTCAGCTCACGGCCCCACTCGAGGCGCGCGCCGCTGAGCACGTAGCAGTGCCGCTCGCCGAAGGTGTTGTTGACCTCGGCGACGATGGCCGCCAGCGAGCCGTCGCGCCGCTGCGCGTACCAGAAGCTCACCGGCTTGAAGGCATAGCCGAGGACGCGCGGATAGGTCTGCAGCCACACCTCGCCGTCGGCATCGACGATGCCCTCGCCGGCCAGCAGCGCGTCGAACCACGCCAGCGCGTCGCCACGCCCGTCGCCGTGGTCGGCGTCGTGGAAGGCGAGCGCCGCGCGGCGGTTGCGCGCGAGCGCCGCGCACGGCGCCTCGGCGAGCCGTCGCAGTGGCAGCAGCAGGAAGTAGCTCGGATAGGCGAACCGGTGCACGACCGGGCGCAAGCGTGCGTGGCGCACGGTGCCGAAACCGATCTGCGCGGCGGCGACATCGGCCTCCATCGCGACCTCAGGCGGCGCAGCGCTCGACCTCGCCGGCACGCGCGATCAGGGCCTCGGCGACCGCAAGCCCGGACTTCAGCCCATCCTCGTGGAAGCCGTAGCCGGTCCAGGCGCCGCAGTACCAGCGGCCGTAGCGCCCCTGGATCTCGTCGAGCCGCCCTTGCGCGGCGATCGCGGCCGCGTCGAACACCGGGTGGGCGTAGTCGTAGTCGCCGATCACGGTTGCGGCGGCGGGCTCGCGCACCGGGTTCAGCGACACGATCACCGGCTGCGCGAACGGCAGCGGCTGCAGCCGGTTCAACAGGTAGTGCAGACAGACCGCCGCCTGCTCGCGCGACGCGCTGGCGGCACGTTCGTAGTTCCACGCCGCCCAGGCCAGCCGCCGGCGCGGCAGCAGACGGGTGTCGGTGTGCAGCACCGCGCGGTTGGGCTGGTAGCGGATCGCGCGCAGCACCCGGCGCTCGGCCGGCGTCGCATCGGCCAGCAGCGCGAGCGCCTGGTCGCTGTGACAGGCGAACACGACCTCGTCGAAGGGCTCGGCGCCGGCGGCGCTGTGCACCGTCGAGCCGCCGCCAGGCCGCGCGAGCACGCGCGTCACCGGCGTCTCCAGGCGCGCATCCGTCAGGCGCGCGAGCATCCGCTGCACGTAATGCTTCGATCCACCGCGCACCGTGTGCCAGGCCGGCCGGCCGCTGAGCTGCAGCAGCCCGTGGTTGTGGCAGAAGCGGATCATCGTCGCGACCGGGAAGCGCAGCATCTGCTCGGGCGGGCAGGACCAGATGCAGCCGATCATCGGCAGGAAGTAGCCGTCGCGGAACGCATCGCCGAAGCGGTGCTCGGCGAGGAAGTCGCCGATCGGCTGGGCGAGCCGTGCGTCCTCGCCCCGCTCGGCCAGCACGGTGCACAGGCGGTTGAAGCGCAGGATCTCGGCCAGCATGCGCCAGAAACGTGGCTTGAGCAGATTGCCGCGCTGCGCGAACACCGTGTTCAGGTCGCTGCCGCTCCACTCGAGCGCCGTGCCGTCGGCGCGCGGCGCCTGCACCGAAAACGACATCTCCGACGGCGCCGTCGCGACGCCGAGATCGGCGAACAGCCGGATCAGGCGCGGGTAGGTGCGCTCGTTGAAGACCAGGAAGCCGGTGTCGACGCCGTGGGTGAGCGGCCGCCCGTCAGCGCCGGGCAGCGTGACGTCGACGGTGTGGCTGTGCCCCCCGAAATGGCGGCCGGCCTCGAACAGCGTGACGCGGTCCGCCGCGGCCCGGGCCGGATCGGCCAGCGTCCAGGCCGCCGCCAGCCCCGCGATGCCGGAGCCGATCACCGCGATGCGCCGCCCGGGCCGCATCAGCGGAGCACCCGGGCCGGGGCACGGCGGAACAGAAGAAAGCCTGCGAAGCGCCCCCGAGCGAATGAGGGAGGAGGGAGGGAGGAGGAAAGTCGCTCGGGGATTGCAGCCCGGTCACCGGACAGGCTTCGCGGCCGAAACCGAACATCGCGCGAGACGCCGCCGGCTGCGGCGAATGGCTCACGGCAGATGGACAGAGCGCCAACGATATGCAGCGGTTCCGCCCCGATGTGCAACCTGTTGAAAGCGGTCGAGAGTTGCATCGCTGATGCCTGGGGCGAAACGGGGCGGGGCTTTGTCCAGGGGAGGGGTCGAACAGCGTCAGACGGACAATACCGATTGGTCTCAATATTACCGATCAGTTCTTTTTTAGATCAAGCAGTCTCTCAATGTCCATGACGAAACTGGTGTTGTCCGGCGAGACCTGGGTCGAGTAGCTGCGCACCGTCTCGCCGTCGCGCCCGATCACGTACTTGTGGAAATTCCAGCCCGGCGCCGTGCCGGTGCGGCGCGCGAGTTCCCGATACAGCGGGTCGGCGCCCTCGCCCTTGACGCGCGTCTTCGCGAACATCGGGAATTTCACGCCGTAGGTGTTCTCGCAGAAGTCGGCGATCTCCTTGTTGCCACCCGGCTCCTGCGAGAAGTCATTCGACGGGAAGCCGAGGACCACCAGGCCGCGCGACTGGTAGCGCGCGTGCAGCGCCTCGAGCCCCTTGTACTGCGGCGTGAAGCCGCAGAAGCTGGCCGTGTTCACCACCACGACCACCTTGCCGACGTACTGGCACAGGTTTTGCGGCTTCTCGTCCTGCAGGCGCGGCAGCGTGCGATCGAGCAGCGCCGGACAGTCCGCCGCCGCCACCACACCGGGCAGGGCACACGCCAAGACCGCGGACAGCGTCGCCGCGCCATGCCGCCAGAGCGCCGCCATCGCCAAGATGCCGTCAGCTTTCATGGATGGATCCCCTCTATTTGTCTTGGTCAAATATACGACGCTCAGCTATATTAAGCGCGATATCCGAATTGTTCAAACAATTGTCCAGGACGCAATGCACAGCCCCCGCACCGAGCGCCCCGTCACGCTTTCCATCGCCGCGGTCGAGCGGGACACCGGCCTGACCAAGGACACGCTGCGGGTCTGGGAGCGCCGCTACGGCTTCCCGATGCCGCAGCGCGGCGGGCTGGCCGAGCGCGCCTACCCCCTCGAGCAGGTCGAAAAACTGCGCATCATCAAACGCCTGATGGACGTCGGCCACCGCCCCGGGCGCATCGTCGGCCTGCCGATCGAGGCGCTGCAGCAGATCAGCGACAGCCTGGGCAGCGGCACTCCACGCCCCCCCGACACCAGTTCGATGCCGGACCTGCGCAGCTACGTCGAGCTCCTGCGCGCGCACGACATCGACGGGCTGCGTCGGCAGCTGTCGCAGGCGGCGGTCCGGCTGGGGCTGGCATGGTTCGTCACCGAGGTTCTCTCCCCCCTCAATACGCTGGTGGGTGACGCCTGGATGCGCGGGCAGCTCGAGATCTTCGAGGAACACCTGTACACCGAGTCCATCACCGTGGTGCTGCGCCAGGCCATCGCCGGCATCCCCGCGACCGACGCCCAGGCGACGCCGCGGGTGTTGATCACCACCGTCCCGAACGAGTCGCACGGCATAGGGCTGCTGATGGCGGAGGCGCTGCTGCTGCTCGAGGGCTGCAAGTGCGTGAGCCTGGGGCCGCAGACGCCGATCTGGGACATCGTCCTCGCCGCCGCCGCGCAGCGCGCCGACATCGTCGCGCTCGCCTTCACCGCGGTGCTGACGCCGGCGGCCGTGACCGCGGCGCTGACCGAATTGCGCGAGAAGCTGCCGGCGCAGGTCGAGCTGTGGGTCGGCGGCAGCGCGCCGGTGCTGCACCGCCGCCCGGTGGCCGGCGTGCGGGCACTGGTCGCCCTGCCCCAGATCGCGCCCGAGGTGCAGCGCTGGCGCGCGGAGCACGGCTGAGCGCGAGCCGCGCGGGATGCCGCGCCGGCGTCCGGGTGACGCGGGCGTGTCACGGTCGCCGCCTACAATTGCGGTCTCCACACGAGAGGCTCCGCCATGCTGTATCCCGAACTCTTCAAGCAGCTGGAAGCGGTGCGCTGGAACATGGACACCGACATCCCCTGGTCCACGTTCGACGCCGCACTGCTCAGCGAAGAGCAGGCCCAGACGATCAAGATGAACGCGATCACCGAGTGGGCGGCGCTGCCGGCCACCGAGATGTTCCTGCGCGACAACCGCG
>CAYOXW010000037.1:0-18882 GCA_964408005.1 uncultured Methylibium sp. | reverse complement strand
GCACGCCGCGCGGCGGAGGGGGGACGGACCGTTCACGCGGGCATCGTCGCACGCCCTTGCCTGGCAGCGGCCGCAGCGCCCGTCGTGCCCCGCCAATGAGACCAATTTCACACTTCGCCCCCCACGCCGCAGGCCCCAGGTCTCAACAACTGGATACAGGCCGCCGCTAGAGGCTGCATTGAATGCACTGAAACGGCACCCCCGCGCGAAAGCCGGGTCCGCAAAGTCACCGGTCTAAAGGCTTCGGCCCATGACAGCGGGACCGCCACGTGTCCGGCGCTCCAGGAGCGGCCGTCTCGGTTGCGTTCGCCCATTCGCCCCCGAGCCGCGCCTTGAAGCCCGTCCCTCACCGCTGCACCTGCCCCACCGCGATCGCGGCGCGGTGCCGCGCCCGTGCCTGCGCGGCGGCCCGGCCGCTGGCGCCGGAGGCGGCATGACGGCCGGCGCGCTGGTGGTCGGCGCGCAGGAGCTCGAGCCGAAGGAGCGGCTCGTCCTGCACTCGCTGGTCAAGCTGCTCGACGGCGGCATGGACACGCGGCTGCGCTTCAGCGAGGTGGCCGGCGAGTGCCATGTGCTCTTCGTGCCGCCGCACTGGCGCGGCCACGGCGCGCCGCCGCCGGTGCTCGTGCGCGTGCTCGGCGGCGCGGCGCCCGCCGGCCCCGACGAGGCGGCGGAGATCCACATCACGCCGCCGCTGCGGGCGACGAACGTGCTGGTGGCCCTGCAGGCGGCGCGCCAGCGGCTGTTGGCCGGCGCCCTGCGCGACCGCGCCGGCAGCCTGCGCGGCCTGTACTTCGCGCTCCACGGCCCGCTGCTCGTCGGCGAACGGCGCCGCACCGTGCTGCCGCTGTCGGGGGGCACGCCGCTGATCATCGACTGGGCGGCGCTCACGGTCCACGGCGCGGTCGGGCTCGAGGCGCTGCTCGCGGGCCGGCACGCCCCCGGCGAGGCGCGCCGCGTGGCGCCCGCCGACGAGGCTGCGCTCGCCGCGCTGCCGCGGCTCAAGCTGCGCGACCTGCTGTGGGCGCTGACCCACCGGGTTCATCAGGAACGCCTCGCCGCGCCCGAGCTGGACGGACGCTACCGCCTGCTGCGCTGGCCCGATGCGAGCGCGCTGCGCCACCCCGGCTACCCGCTGCTGTCGGCCCTCTTCACGACCCGGACGATGACGGTTGCCGAGGCCTGCCAGGCCAGCGGCGCCGAGGCGTCCGCCGTGCGCTGGTTCCTCGCCACCGCGCTGGCGCTCGGCCTCGCGGTGCGCGAGGACGCGCCCGCCGTGGCGGCGCCCGCCGCGCCGCTGGCGGCGGCCCGGCCGGCCCCGCCGGGCCTGCTGCAACGCCTCCGGGAGCACCTCAAACTATGGTGACCGACACAGGACCCGCGCCGACGGAGCTGAAGATCGTCTTCACCGGCACCATGGGTGCCGGCAAGACGACCGCGATCCGCGCCATCAGCGATGGCCACACGCTCTCGACCGAGGTGCCGATCAGCGGCGCGGCGATGGGCGAGAAGACCTCGACGACCGTCGGGCTCGACTACGGCGAGTGCCAGCTCGACGCGCGCACCGTGCTCAAGCTCTTCGGCACGCCCGGGCAGGAGCGCTTTCGCTTCATGTGGGACATCCTCGGCGCCGGCGCCTTCGGTCTGGTGATCCTGGCCGACAACTCGCGCCCCGACCCGATCGGCGACGTGCGCGCCTACCTCGATGCCTTCGCGCGGCACATCCCGGCCCACCGCACCGTGATCGGCGTCGGCCGCCTCGACCAGCACGCCGCGCCGAGCATCGAGGACTACTGCCTGCAGCTCGCGCAGCACGGCTACGCCGCGCCGGTGCTCGATGTGGACATCCGCCGCGACGCCGACGTGCGCCTGCTGCTCTCCGTGCTCGTCAGCCTTGCCGAGGTCGATCATGTCTGACTCCGCCCCGTCCTCCACGCCCGCGGCGCTGCGCCTGGTCGCGATCGCGCGCTGCGCCGAGCTGATCGCCGCGCTGCGCAGCGGCACGCCGGGCATCCTCAGCGTCACCGTCGCCACCGCCGATGGCCTGACCGTCGGATCGACGCTCACCAACAAGGTCGAGGCCGACAAGCTCGCGGCGATGTCCGGCTCGATCAGCGCGCTGGCCGCGGCGCTGACGCGCGAGACCGGCCACGGCCAGCCCGAGCGCGTGCTGCTCGAGTCCGACCGCGGGCAGATCCTGTCGATGTCGGTGCCGGGGCCGGCCGGCGGCCTGGTGCTCACCGTCGTGGCCAGCAAGGCCTCGGTGCTGGGCACGCTGCTGTGGTCGTGCCGGCAGACCGCCGACCGCCTCGCCGAGGCGAGCACCGCGACGGCCTGAGCCGGCCCGTACCGCCCCTTTTTTGACGCCCGCCGCGAGGCGGCATGACCCGGTCCGCAGGACCTCATTGGAGAGCAAGCATGGCAAGCAGCCCGAAGGAACTTCTGAACGAACTGATGCAGACCGAGGGCGCGCTGTGCGCGGCCCTGGTCGACTACAACAGCGGCATGCTGCTGGAGTCCGTCGGCAGCGGGGTCGATCTCGAACTCGCGGCGGCCGGCAACACCGAGGTCGTGCGCGCGAAGCTCAAGACGATGAACTCGCTCAAGCTCAACGACAAGATCGAGGACATCCTGATCTCGCTGGGCAACCAGTACCACATCATCCGCCCGATCGACAAGCACGACGGCCTGTTCATCTACTACGTGCTCGACCGCAAGCGCTCCAACCTCGCGATGGCGCGCCGCAAGGTGCTCGAGGCGGAGGCGCAGACCGCGCTCTGAGGCCGGGGCGCCCCTGCGCCGGCTCTCGAACGACACGGCCGCTGCCATGGCGGCCCTGCGGCAGGAGGTCCGCCGCGACGGCGCGAACGCGCGCCCGTCGCGGCACTTGCCCCTGCTGGCATCGCATGATTGGTGCGGCGTATAAGCAGCAGGCCAGGGCCGATGGCCTCGAAAGGAGCTTGCGATGCGAAGACGCCTCTACTGGTTGCTGCCCGATCTGGCCAGCGCCCGCCACGCGATGAACGACCTGCTGCTCGCGCGGGTCGGCAACGAGCAGATCCACTTCGTCGCGCGCGAGGGCGCCGACCTGTCGGGCCTGCACGAGGCCAATCTGCTGCAGACCACCGACCTGCTGCGCTCGGCGCAGCTCGGGCTGGTGGTCGGCGGGCTCGGCGGTGCCGCGGTCGGCGCCATCGCGGCCATGCTGTTCCCGATCGTCGACGGCACGCCCTCGGGCTGGCAGGCGCTGAGCGCGGTGTTCGCGACGCCCGGCTGGCAGGCCGGCGACCTGGTCGCGGCACTGAACTCGCCGCAGTGGGCCATGGCCGCGGTGCTGGCGCTGCTCGGCGGCGCCTTCGGCGCGTGGTCCTCGAGCATGATCGGCATCGCCGCGCCCAGCCACCGGCTGCAGCGCTTCGAGGGCGCGCTCGCCCAGGGCCAGTACCTGCTGATGGTGGACGTGCCGCTGTCGCGCGTGCACGAGCTCGAGGCCCTGCTCGCGCGGGAAGACCCCCGGGCCCGCTACGAGGGGCTCGAGCCCGAGGTGCCGGCCTTCCCCTGAGATCCGGGCGGCGAGGCACTCGCGGCGATACTGGTGGCGGTTCCCTCCGCCACCCGCCCGCCCATGTGCCAGCTGCTCGGCATGAACGGCAACACGCCGACCGACATCGTCTTCAGCTTCACCGGCTTCGCCACGCGCGCGGCCGAGCACAAGGACGGCTTCGGCATCGCCTTCTTCGAGGGCCCGGGGCTGCGCTGCTTCGTCGACCACCACAGCGCCGCCACCTCGCCGGTGGCCGAGATGGTGCGCCGCTACCCGATCCGCAGCGAGCATGTGATCTCGCACATCCGCAAGGCCACGCAGGGCCGCGTCGCGCTGGAGAACACCCACCCCTTCGTGCGCGAGCTGTGGGGCCGCTACTGGGTGTTCGCGCACAACGGCGACCTGAAGGACTTCCACCCCAAGCTGCACGCCGCCTTCCACCCGGTCGGCGACACCGACAGCGAGCGCGCCTTCTGCTGGCTGCTGCAGGAGCTGGCGAAGAACCACGCCTCGCTGCCCAGCGTCGCGCACCTGACCGAGACGCTGCGCGAGCTGGCCGCGCCGATCGCGCGCCACGGCCCCTTCAATTTCCTGCTCGGCCACGGCGACGCGCTGTGGGCGCACTGCAGCACCCGGCTGCACTGGCTGGTGCGCCGCCACCCCTTCGGCCGCGTGCGGCTGCAGGACGCCGACCTGACGATGGACTTCGCGACCGAAACCGGCCCCGACGACCGCGTCGCGCTGGTCGTGACCGAGCCGCTGACCAGCGACGAGTCCTGGACCCCGTTCGCCGCAGGCGAGTTGCGCGTGTTCCAGCATGGCGAGCCGCTGGCTGTCTGATCGACGCCGCGATTTGTAACAACCGCGCCGCAACACCCTGGGTGAGGGGGGTGTCGGTGTTGCAGCTGGATACCCTTGACCGGGGGTCGGGTGAGAAGCTTCGGCACCCCGGCCCGATGGCCGCAAGAACGAGTCACAAGAAGGAGATCGCGATGAACCTGTTCCAGAACCCGGGCTTGACCTGGCGCCACGGCCTCGCGGCCGCGGCGCTGTCGGCGACCGCCCTGCTGGCGGCCTGCGGTGGCGGTGGCGGCGGCGGTGGCAGCAGCACCGAGGGCGCGCTGTCGGTGCGGCTGACCGACGGGCAGAGCTGCACCTACCAACAGGTCTTCGTCACGATCGAGAAGGTGCGCGTGCACCGCAGCGCGAGCGCCGACGACACCGACAGCGGCTGGGAGGAGCTGGTGCTCGACACCCCGCTGCGCGTCGACCTGATGACCCTGCGCAACGGCGTCTTCGAGAACCTCGGCACGCTGCCGCTGGAAGCCGGCGACTACTCGCAGGTGCGCCTGGTGCTGGCCGAGAACGGCGGAAGCGCCCCCTATGAAAACCAGCTGACGCTCGAGGACGACAGCGTCGTCGCGCTGAGCACGCCCAGCGCCCAGCAAAGCGGGCTGAAGCTCAACGTGCACATGAGCATCGCGGCCGGCGAGACCGCCGAGCTGGTGCTGGACTTCGACCCCTGCCAATCGGTCGTGCGGCGGGGCAACTCGGGCAACTACAACCTCAAGCCGGTCGTCAGCGCCTACTTCGAAGAGGTTTCCGCGATCCGCGGCACGGTGGCGCCGGGCGCCTTCGTCAGCGCGCAGGTCGAGGGCGGGGTGCTCAAGTCGACCGTCGCCGACGGGGCGGGCAACTTCGTGCTGTGGCCGATGGTCGCCGGCAGCTATGACGTGGTGGTCCACGCGCCGACGCTCGCCAACGCCGCGCTGACCGGCGTGGTGATCCCGGACGACGACACGACGATCGACGTCGGCGCGCTCGACGTGCCGGCCAACACCGGCAGCGTCGAGATCCCGGGGACGGTGGCCGCGAACGTCGACCTGGTCGCCGTCGTCAACGCGACCCAGGCCGTCGGCGGCACGACGATCGAGGTGGCCACGCAGCCGCTGGGCGTGACGGCCGGGGGCAGCACCGCCTACAGCTTCACGCTGGCCGCCGGCGCACCGGTGAGCACGCCGTGGGTGGCGGGCACCACCGGCTACGTCTTCACCGCCGGCGCGCCGAACGCCACCGCCGACTACACGATCGGCGCCGCGGCCGAAGGCTTCACGCCGCAGTCGACCGCCGTGAACGGGCTCGCCGCCGGGGCCGTCGCCTCGAACGTGAACTTCACCTTCACCGCGCCCTGAGCGGCGCGGCGATCGAGAAGCCGAGCAGGGGCGCCTTCGGGCGCCCCTTTTTTTGCCCGCCCCCCCTCACAATGGCCGCGCGATGCTGCCCACGCCCGACTTCAGCCGCTTCCTGCGCCACGACGAGCTGAGCGCGCTGCTGCGGGCCTATGCGGCGGCATGCCCGGCGCTGGTCGAGCTGCGCGAGCTCGGTCGCAGCCACGAGGGGCGGCCGATCTGGCTGCTGGTCGTGACGAACCGCGCCACCGGCGCCGACACCGACAAGCCGGCCTTCTGGGTCGACGGCAACATCCACGCCGCCGAGCTGAGCGCGAGCACCGCGGTGCTGTATTGGCTGCACCAGCTCGCCAGCGCCCATGGCGATGCGCAGCACCCGCGCCACCGCGAGGTGCGCGAGCTGCTCGACACCCGCTGCGTCTACCTGGTGCCGCGCCTCAACCCGGACGGCGCCGAGCTGGCCCTGGCCGAGCGCCCGCGCCACATCCGCAGCAGCACGCGGCCCTGGCCCTTCGACGAGCCGGTGCTCGAGGGCCTGACGGTCGAGGACATCGACGGCGACGGCCGCGTGCTCAGCATGCGCATCGCCGATCCGCACGGCCCCTGGAAGCCCCACCCCGACGAGCCGCGCCTGCTAGTCGCGCGCGAACCCGGCGAGTTCGGCGGCCGCTACTACCGCCTGCTGCCCGAGGGCCGCATCGCGCAGCACGACGGTCTGCGCTTTCGCGTCAACCCGGACCGCGAGGGCCTGGACCTGAACCGCAACTTCCCGGCCGGCTGGCGCCAGGAGCACGAGCAGCTCGGCGCCGGCCCCTACCCGGCCAGCGAGCCCGAGGTGCGCGCGATGGTCGACTTCGTCGTCACGCACCCCAACATCGGCGCGGCAGTCAGCTTCCACACCCACAGCGGCGTGATCCTGCGGCCGCTGGGCGGCGGCCCCGACGAGGACATGATCCCGGAGGATCTGTGGCTGTACCGCCGGCTCAGCGAGCGCGGCGCCCAGCTCACCGGCTACCCGGCGGTCAGCCTCTGGCACGACTTCAAGTACCACCCGAAGGACGTGATCAGCGGCACCGCCGACTGGCTCTACGAACACCTGGGCGCGCTGTTCTGGGTGGTCGAGATCTGGTCGCCGAACCGCGAGGCCGGCATCGAGGGCTACCCGTGGATCGACTGGTACCGCGAGCACCCGCCCGAGGACGACCTCAAGCTGCTGCGCTGGAGCGACGAGCACTGCGGCGGCCAGGCCCATGTCGACTGGCGCCCCTTCGAGCACCCCGAGCTCGGCCCGGTCGAGATCGGCGGCTGGGACAAGATGAACTTCTGGCGCAACCCGCCGCCGGCGCTGCGCGAGCGCGAGGCGGCGCGCTTTCCGGTCTGGCTCGAGACGCTGGCGCTCGCGCTGCCCCGGCTGGTCGTCCTGGCGGCCACGGCCGAGCCGCTGGGCGCGGCCGACGGCGCGACGCACTGGCGCGTGCGCCTGGACGTGGCCAACGCCGGCTACCTGAGCGCCGCGGTCACGCGGCGCGCGCTCGAGCGCGCGCAGGTGCGCCCGCTGCTGTTCGACATCGAGCTGCCGGCCGGCGCGACGCTGCGCGGCGGCCGAGCGCGCGAGGAGGGCCCGCAGCTCGAGGGCCACGCGGCCCAGCAGTCGCAGCTCGCCTTCCTGCCGGCCCGCGAGCCGCTGGCCGACCGCGCGCGCTGCGAATGGCTGGTGGCAGCGCCCGCGGGCACGACGCTGACGCTGCGCGCGCGTGCCGGCCGCGCCGGTGCGGTGGCCGCGACGCTGACGCTGGGCGGCTGAGATGAGCCGGCCCCCACGCTCGCTTCGCTTCCTGCCCCCCGCGGGGGCGCCTCAGGCCCTTCGGGCGGCCGTGCGGGCCTGAGATGGAACTGCTCGTCAACGGCCGGCCCTGCGCGCTGCCCGAGGACACCGAGCCCGAGATGCCGCTGCTGTGGGTGCTGCGCGACGTGCTGCACCTGACCGGCACCAAGTACGGCTGCGGCGTCGCCGCCTGCGGGGCCTGCACGGTGCGCGTCGATGGCGCGGCGCGGCGCGCCTGCGTGACGCCGCTGTCGGCGGTGCAGGGCCGCGCGATCGAGACCGTCGAGGGCCTCGGCGGCCCCGCCGCACCGCATGCGCTGCAGCGCGCCTGGGTCGAGCACCAGGTGCCGCAATGCGGCTACTGCCAGAGCGGCATGCTGATGGCCGCGGCCGCGCTGCTGGCGGCAAAGCCGCGGCCCAGCGACGCCGACATCGACGCGGCGATCACCAACCTGTGCCGCTGCGGCAGCTACCCGCGCGTGCGCGCGGCGGTCCACGCCGCCGCGGCGAGCCTGAGCCCGGTGGCGCCCCCCGCGACCCGGCGGCGCCCATGAGGCGGCGCACGCTGCTGCTCGGCGGCGGCGCCGCCGGCGGCGCGCTGCGGCTCGGCTGGGGGCTGCTGCCGCCGCGCGTGCGGCTCGGGCGGCGCGAGCTGCTCGCCGGCGCGGCCGGCGCGGTGGCGCTGAACGGCTGGATCCGCATCGGCGGCGACGGCGCCGTGCAGCTCGCGATGCCGCGCGCCGAGATGGGCCAGGGCGTGCACACCGCGCTGGCGATGCTGGTGGCCGAGGAGCTCGACGTCCCGCTCGAGCGCGTCGAGCTCGTGCCGGCGCGCGCCGACGCGATCTACGGCAATGTCGCGATGTTCGTCGCCCAGCTGCCCTTCGCGCCGCGCGACAAGGAGCCGGGCCGCGAGAGCGATCTGGTGAAGACCGGCGAGTGGATCGTCGCCAAGCTCGCCCGCGAGCTCGGCATCGACGCGACCGGCGGCTCCAGCAGCGTCGCCGACGCCTGGGAGCCGCTGCGCCTGGCCGCGGCGACCGCGCGCGCCCAGCTGGTCGGCGCGGCCTCGCTGGCCTGGAAGCTGCCGAAGCAGGAGATCACGATCGAGGCCGGCCAGCTGGCCCATCCATCGGGAGCACGCGCTCACTTCGGGGAGGTCGCCGCGGCCGCGGCCAGCACGCCGCCCGGCACGGTGAGCCTCAAGCCGCGCGCGGCCTGGACGCTGATCGGCCGCGCCGCGCCGCGCATCGACCTGGCCGCCAAATGCGACGGCCGCGCGGTGTTCGGCCTCGACGTGCGCCCCGCCGGGCTGCTGCACGCGGCGGCGCGCATGTGCCCGGTGCTGGGCGGCGAGCCGGGGCGCATCGCCAATGTCGACGCGGTGCTGCGCCGCCCCGGCGTCGAGCGCGTCGTGCGCCTGCGCGCCTGGGCCGGCGGCACGGCCGGCGTCGCGGTGGTCGGCCGCAGCAGCTGGCATGCGCGCCAGGCGGTCGAGGCGCTGGACATCGAATGGCGCGCGCCGCCGGCCGGCCCGCGGCCGGACTCGGCGGCGATCCTCGACGCGCTGGAGGCGCGGGCGCGCGAGGCCTTCGCCGCCGACGGCGGTTTCGCCTTCCGCGCCGAGGGCACGCCGCGCACGGCCGAGGCCGGCGAGGGCGTGCAGGCGGTCGAGGCGCTCTACCGCGCGCCCTACCTGGCGCACATGGCGCTCGAGCCGATCAACTGCACCGCCCAGGTCGAGGGCGGGCGGGTGACGGTCTGGGTGCCGACCCAGGTGCCGGGCATCGCGCGCGCGCTCGCGGCGCGCGCCGCCGGCGTGGCCGAGGACGCGGTCACGCTGCACCTGACGCTGCTCGGCGGCGGCTTCGGACGGCGGCTCGACGCCGAGGTCGTCGGCCAGGCGGTCGAGATCGCGCAGGAATGCGGCGGCCGGCCGGTGCAGCTGCTGTGGTCGCGCGAGGAGGACACGACGCACGACTGCTACCGCCCGGCCGCGGCCGCCATGCTCAAGGCCACGCTGGACGCCGACGGTCGGCCGCTGGCGCTGCGCGCGGTCTGCGCCAGCGACGCGGTGACGCCGCGCTGGCTCGAGCGCGGCCTGCCGCGGCTGGCGGCGCCGATCGACCTGCCGGACAGGAGCGCGGTCGAGGGCCTGTTCGACCTGCCCTACGACATCGCCCATGTCCGGGTCGCGCACGCGGCCACGCGCAGCGGCGTGCCGGTGGGCTTCTGGCGCAGCGTCGGCCATTCCTACAAC
Source organism: uncultured Methylibium sp. (assembly GCA_964408005.1). GTDB lineage: Bacteria > Pseudomonadota > Gammaproteobacteria > Burkholderiales > Burkholderiaceae_C > Methylibium. The sequence goes on along the minus strand of CAYOXW010000037.1, from coordinate 9,064 downwards.
GCCTTCTTCCTCGAGGCCTTCGTCGACGAGTGCGCGCACGCGGCCGGCCAGGACCCGGTGGCCTGGCGGCTCGCGGCGCTGCAGGGCCTGCCGCGCCATGCCGCGGTGCTGCGGCTCGCCGCCGAGCGCGCCGGCTGGGACCAGCCGCCGGCCGCGGGCCGCGCGCGTGGCGTCGCGCTGCACGAGAGCTTCGGCAGCATCGTCGCGCAGGTGCTCGAGGTCGCGCTGCCGCCTGGCGGCGCGCCACGCGTGCACCGGGTGGTCTGCGCGGCCGACTGCGGCACGGTGCTGAACCCGGGCATCGTGCGCCAGCAGTTCGAGGGCGCGATCCTGTTCGGCCTGGCCGCGGCGCTGCACGGGCGCATCGACATCGAGGCCGGCGCGGTGCGCCAGCGCAACTACCCCGACCAGCCGCTGCCGCGGCGGGCCGACAGCCCGGCGATCGAGGTGCACCTGCTCGACAGCGAGCGGCCGCCGGCCGGCGTCGGCGAGCCGGGCGTGCCGCCGCTGGCGCCGGCGCTGGCGAACGCGCTGTTCGCGCTGACCGGCCGGCGCCTGCGCGAGCTGCCGCTGCGGCCCTGAGCCGCGACCGGGGTCGGCCCGGCTCCGCTAGAGTCCAAGCCGCCCCGGCGGCCCGCCGGGGCGGCCTCTGGAGACGAGCAAGCGATGCACCCCGACCACCCCCCGCTGCGCCTGCTGTGCGCCTGCCTGAGCATCGGCCTGGCCGCCGCCGCCCCGGATGCGGGCGCTGCCGGCTTCGGCGCCGCCGGCATCGACCGCCAGAGCTGGGACGCCAGCGTGCGCGTCCAGGACGACTTCTTCCGCCATGCCAACGGCGGCTGGCTGAAGGCCACGCCGATCCCGCCGGACCGCTCGCGCGTCGGCGCCTTCGAGAAGCTCAACGACGACACCACCGCGCAGCTGCGCGCGCTGATCGAGGAGGCCGCCGCCCGCGCCGGCAGCGACCCGCAGGCGCGCCAGGTCGGCGACTTCTACGCCAGCTTCATGGACGAGGCGCGGCTCGAGACCCTGGGCGTCAAGCCGCTGGCGACGGAGCTGGCGCACATCGACGCGCTCACCGAGCGGCGCGCGCTCGCGCCGCTGTTCGCGCGCCTGCTGCGCCTGGGCGTGGCCGGGCCGGTGGGGATGTACATCGGCCAGGACGCGCGCAACTCGACGCGCTACGTGCCCATCCTCCACCAGGGCGGCCTGGGCCTGCCCGATCGCGACTTCTACCTGCAGGCCGACGACCCGAAGTTCCAGAAGATCCGCGCCGACTACCTGGCCCACATCGCCCGCCTGCTGGCGCTGGCCGGCGAGCGCGACACCGAGGCGCAGGCGCGCGCCATCCTGGCGCTAGAGACCGCGCTGGCCGAGGGCCAGTGGACGCGCGTCGAGAACCGCGACGCGCTCAAGCGCTACAACCGCGTCGACCTCGCCCGGCTGCCCGAGACCGCGCCCGGCCTGGACTGGCCGGCCTTCCTGGCCGAGGCGCGGCTGGCCGGCCGCACGCCCGACGTGATCGTCTCGCAGCCGAGCTTCTTCGCGACGCTCGGCCGGCTCGCCGAGACCGTGCCGCTGGCCGACTGGCGCGCCTACCTGAAGCTGCGCCTGCTCAGCGCCTACGCGCCCTTCCTGAGCCGGGCCTTCGTCGACGAGCGCTTCGGCTTCGCCGGCACGGTGCTGCGCGGCACGCCGCAGAACCTGCCGCGCTGGGAGCGCGGCGCGATGCTGGTGCAGGAGTCGCTCGGCGAGGCGGTCGGCCAGCTCTACGTCGCGCGGCACTTCCCGCCCTCGAGCAAGACGCGCATGGAGCAGCTGGTCGCGAACCTGCTGGCGGTCTACCGCGACAGCATCGAGGGCCTGAGCTGGATGGGCCCGGCGACCAAGCGCGAGGCCCAGGCCAAGCTGGCGGCCTTCGCGACGAAGATCGGCTATCCGAAGCGCTGGATCGACTACGCGGCGGTGGTGGTCAAGCGCGAGGACCTGCTCGGCAACGTGCAGCGCGCGCGCGCCTTCGACTACGACCACGACCTCGCCAAGCTCGGCCGCCCGATCGACCGCGAGGAGTGGGGCATGACGCCGCAGACCGTCAACGCCTACTACAACCCGACGATGAACGAGATCGTGTTCCCGGCCGCGATCCTGCAGCCGCCGTTCTTCGATCCGCAGGCCGACGACGCGGTCAACTACGGCGCGATCGGCGCGGTGATCGGCCACGAGATCAGCCACGGCTTCGACGACCAGGGCAGCCGCTACGACGCCCTGGGCAACCTGCGCGACTGGTGGAGCCCGGAGGACCGCGCGCGCTTCAACGCGCTGACCGGGCAGCTCGTCGAGCAGTACGGCCGCTACGAGCCGGTGCCGGGCTACCCGCTCAACGGCCAGCAGACGCTGGGCGAGAACATCGCCGACAACGCCGGCCTCGCCGTCGCGTACAAGGCCTGGCGGCGCTCGCTCGGCGGCCAGGAGGCGCCGGTGATCGACGGCCTGACGGGCGAGCAGCGCTTCTTCTACGGCTTCGCGCAGATCTGGCGCAGCAAGTGGCGCGAGGAGCGGCTGCTCGAGCAGCTCAAGGCCGGCGTGCACGCACCGGGCGAGTTCCGCGCCAACGGCACGGTGCGCAACCAGGGCGCCTTCCACGACAGCTTCGGCACCCGGCCCGGCGACGCGATGTACCTGCCGCCCGGGCAGCGCGTGACGATCTGGTGAGCGCGCCGGCATGCTGAACCGCGCGGCCACCGAGCTGCCCGCCGCCTGCGAGGTGCTGGTCGTCGGCGCCGGGCCGGCCGGCAGCGCCTGCGCGCGCGCGCTCGCGCAGGCCGGCCGCGACGTGGTGCTGGTGGACCAGCAGGCCTTCCCGCGCGACAAGGTCTGCGGTGACGGCCTGATCCCCGACGCGCACCGCGCGCTGCAGCGCCTGGGCCTGCTCGAGGAGGTGATGGCGCGGGCGCAGCCGGTGCGCCACCTGCGCTGCATCGCGCCGCGCGGCGGCCACATCGACGTGCCGGGCACGCTGGCGGTGCTGCCGCGCCGCGAGCTCGACCTGGTGCTCGCGCGCGCCGCCGCCGCGGCCGGCGCGCGCATGCACGCACCGCTGCGCTTCGTCGCCCCGCTCGAGGACGCACGGGGCACGGTGGTCGGCGCGCGGCTGGCGGGCGAGGGGGGCGAGCGTGAACTGCGCGCGCGCTGGGTCGTGCTCGCCAGCGGCGCGCCGCCGCAGGCGACGCTGGCCGCCGGCCTGTGCGAGCGGCGCACGCCGAGCGCGATCGCGCTGCGCGGCTACGTGAAGAACGACGCGATGGTCGGCCGCATCACCGAGCTCGAGGTGCTGTGGCACCGCCGCCTCAAGCCCGGCTACGGCTGGATCTTTCCCTGCCGCGACGGCGTGTTCAACATCGGCGTGGGCGTCGCCCACAGCCACCGGCCCGACGGGCGCGGCCGCCACCGCATGCCCGACGTGAACCTGCGCGAGGTGTTCGCCGCCTTCACCGAGGTGCATGCGCCGGCGCGCGCGCTGATGACCGGCGGCACGCTGCTCGGCGAGCTCAAGGGCGCGCCGCTGCGCTGCTCGCTGACCGGCACGCGGCTCGCCCGCCCAGGCCTGCTGGTCGCCGGCGAGGCCGCGGGCAGCACCTACGCGCTGACCGGCGAGGGCATCGGCAAGGCGCTCGAGACCGGGCTGATCGCCGCCGACACGCTGGCCGCGTCGCTGCGCGCCGGCCTCGACGCGGCCCTGACCTGCGAGCGCTACCGCGCCGCGATCGAGGCGCTGCGCCCGCGCTTCGAGATCTACGAGCGCGCCAGCAGCGTCAACGAGCGGCCCTGGCTGGTCGACCTGCTGGTGTGGAGCGCCAAACGCAGCCCGCGGCGCCTGGCGCGCATGAGCGGCGTGCTCGAGGAGACCCACGCACCGACCAACCTGATCAGCGCGCGCAGCTTCGCGCGCCTGCTGTTCGAGCGCTGAGCGCGGCGTCGACCATAGTAAGCTGCGCGCCCCATGTCCTACACCCTGGCCGCCCCCGTCTACAGCGAGCTGCTGATCCGCAAGAGCCGCTTCCTCGGCTGCGTGCAGCCGATCCCCGGGCGCGCCGAGGCGGTCGCGGTGGTCGACGCGCTGTGGGCCGAGCACCCGACGGCCGCGCATGTGTGCTGGGCGATGGTGGCCGGCGGCGACTCCGCCGCGGTCGACGACGGCGAGCCCGGCGGCACCGCCGGGCGGCCGATGCTCGAGGTGCTGCGCCACCAGGAGCTCGACGGCGTGCTCGCGACCGTGGTGCGCCACTTCGGCGGCATCAAGCTCGGCGCCGGCGGCCTGGTGCGCGCCTACACCGACAGCGTCGCCGCGGCCTTGCGCGACGTGCAGAAGGTGCCGGTCGTGCGGATGGCGACGCTGCGCTGCCTCGTGCCCTACGCGCTCGAGGGCTGGCTGCGGCGCGAGCTCGTCGCCGCCGGCGCGCAGGATTTGCAGGTCGCCCATGGCATGCACGTCGAGGCGGGCTTTCGCCTGCCGCTGCCGGCGGTGGCGGCGCTGCGCGCGCGTCTGGACGACGGCGGCCAGGGCCGGCTGGCCTGGCTGGACTGAATCAGGCCGGCAGGCCGAGCAGCGCCCGGCCGAGCGCCTCGGCGACCTCGATGCCGTCGACGCCGGCCGACATGATCCCGCCCGCGTAGCCGGCGCCCTCGCCGGCCGGGTAGAGGCCGCGCACGTTCAGGCTCTGGAAGTCGCGCCCGCGCGTCAGGCGCAGCGGCGCGGAGGTGCGCGTCTCGACGCCGGTCAGCACCGCGTCGGGCATCGAGAAGCCCTTGATCTGGCGCTCGAAGGCCGGCAGCGCCTCGCGGATCGCCGCGATCGCGTAGTCCGGCAGCGCGCTGGCGAGGTCGGTCAGCGTCACGCCGGGCTTGTAGGAGGGCTCGACCCCGCCGAGCACCGCGCTGGGCTGGCGCTTGAGCAGGTCGCCGACCAGCTGCGCGGGCGCGCTGTAGCCGCCGCCGCCGAGCTCGTAGGCGCGCGACTCCCAGTGGCGCTGGAAGGCGATGCCGTCGAGCGGGTTCACCGTGCCCTCGTGCCGGCCGTCCTGGCGGTAGTCCTGCGGCGCGATGCCGACGACGATGCCGGCGTTGGCGTTGCGCTCGTTGCGCGAGTACTGGCTCATGCCGTTGGTGACGACGCAGCCGATCTCCGAGGTCGCCGCGACGACCGTGCCGCCGGGGCACATGCAGAAGCTGTAGACCGAGCGGCCGTTCTTCGCGTGGTGCACCAGCTTGTAGTCGGCCGCGCCGAGCAGCGGGTGGCCGGCGGCCGCGCCGAAGCGGGCGCGGTCGATCAGGCTCTGCGGGTGCTCGATGCGAAAGCCGATCGAGAAGGGCTTGGCCTCCATGTGCACGCCGCGCGCGTGCAGCATCGCGAAGGTGTCGCGCGCGCTGTGGCCGAGCGCGAGGATCACCTGATCGGCCTCGATCTCGGTGCCGTCGGCCAGCACCACGCCGCGCACGCGGCGTGTCGGGGCGTCCAGGCCGCGCGCCGCCTCGGCCTCGGCCTCGATGCGCAGGTCGGTGACATGCGCGCTGAAGCGGATCTCGCCGCCGAGCGACTCGATCTCGGCGCGCATCTTCTCGATCATCGACACCAGCCGGAAGGTGCCGATGTGCGGCTTGCTGACGACGAGGATCTCCTCGGGCGCGCCGGCCTTGACGAACTCGCTCAGCACCTTGCGCGTCAGGTGGCGCGGGTCGCTGATCTGGCTCCACAGCTTGCCGTCGGAGAAGGTGCCGGCGCCGCCCTCGCCGAACTGCACGTTCGACTCCGGGTTCAGCTCGCCGCGGCGCCACAGCCCCCAGGTGTCCTGGGTGCGCTCGCGCACCGCCTTGCCGCGCTCGAGCACCAGCGGGCGCAGGCCCATCTGCGCGAGGACCAGCGCCGCGAACAGCCCGCAGGGGCCGAAGCCGATGACGACCGGGCGGGGCCGGCCGGCCGCCTCGAAATCCGCCGGCGCGTGGCCGATGAAGCGGTAGCGCGTGTCCGGCGCCGGGCGCACCTGCGCGTCGCCGGCCAGGCGCGCGAGCACGGCCGGCTCGTCCTCACACTCGCAGTCGAGCGTGTAGACGAGCTGGATCGCGCTCTTCTTGCGTGCGTCGTAGCCGCGCCGAAAGACGTGGATCGAACGCAGCGCGGCCTCGGCGAGGCCGAGGCGTGCCGCCACCGCCGGGCGCAGCGCGTCCTCGGCATGGTCCAGCGGCAGCCGCAGTTCGGTCAGGCGCAGCATCGGCGCCGCGCGGGGGCTTACCCGCCCTTGTGCGCGCGCTTGCCCGGGTTCTTCTTGCTGCGGGTGTGCGAGCCGCGCTCGAGGCTGACCTTCTGGCCGCGGCCGGTGGTGAGGGCGACGCCCTTGGGCGCGGCCGGGCGCGGGGTGGCCTTGCGGTCGGCCTCGGTGACGATCTTGTTGCCCATGAGGGACTCCGGATTCGGGACGAAACCCGCAATTAGGCCACAAGCCCGCGCCGCGCCAGCCAGAGCGCGACCGCCTCGCGCTGCGCGGCGTCGTAATGCAGGCCGAGCTTGGAGCGGCGCCACAGCAGATCCTCGGCGCCGCGCACCCATTCGTCGGCGATCAGATGCTCGAGTTCGGCCTCGTGCAGACCGGGCGCGACCTCGGCGCCGAGGTCGGCGCGCAGCCACCGCGCGACGCGGCTGCCGTAGGCGCGCGCGACGCGCGTCAGCAGCGGCGCGGACAGCCGCGGGTGGCGCGCGTGCAGCGCCTGCACGAAGTGCGCGAAGTCCTCCGGCGGCGTGCGCGCCGCCCCGATCCAGTCCGACAGCTCGCCGCCGGGCAGCGGCGCGGCGGCGGTCCACGCCGGGCGGCGCTCGCCGAGCAGGGCGCCGAGCGCGTCGCCGGCCTCCTCGGCCAGGCGGCGGAAGGTGGTGAGCTTGCCCCCCCAGACCGTCAGCAGCGGCGCGCCGCCGGCGGCGCGGCCGGCCTCGAGCCGGTAGTCGCGCGTGAGCGCGCTCGGCTCGCCGTCGTGCTCGTCGAGCAGCGGCCGCACGCCGGCATAGGACCAGAGCACGTCGGCGGGCGTGACCGGCCGCGCCAGCCAGCGGCTGGCCTGCTCGCACAGGTAGGCGGTCTCGTCGGCGTCGATCGCGACGGCGCCGGGCTCGCCGTGCAGCCGCTTGTCGGTGGTGCCGATCAGCGTGAACGCCTCCTCGTAGGGAATCGCGAAGAGCACGCGCCGGTCCGGGTTCTGGAACAGGTAGGCGCAGGGGTGGGCGAAGCGGCTCGCGACGACGATGTGGCTCCCCTTGACGAGCTGCAGGCGCCGCCGCGGCGGCGCCTGCAGCGCCTCGCGCAGGAAGGTCTCGGCCCAGGGGCCGGCGGCGTTGACCAGCGCGCGCGCCACGACGCGCGTCTCGCCCTCGGCGCCGCGCAGCGTCGCGCGCCAGCCGCCCGCGCCGGCCTGGGCCGCGACGCAGGCGCTGCGCGTCAGCACGCTCGCGCCCCGCTCGCGCGCGTCGATCGCGCAGGCGACGACCAGCCGCGCGTCGTCGCCCCAGGCATCGCTGTAAACGAAGCCGCGCGTGCAGCGCGGCTGCAGCGCCGCGCCGGCCGGGTGGCTGCGCAGGTCGATCGCCCGCGAGGCCGGCAGCACGCCGCGCCGCGCCAGGTGGTCGTAGAGGAACAGCCCGGCGCGGATCTGCCAGGCCGGGCGCATCGTCGCGTCGTGCGGCAGCACGAAGTCGAGCGGGCGGATCAGGTGCGGCGCGCTGCGCATCAGCCGCTCGCGCTCCTGCAGCGCCTTGCGCACCAGCGCGAACTCGCGCTGCTCGAGGTAGCGCAGCCCGCCGTGGATCAGCTTGGTCGAGGCCGAGGAGGTGTGCCCGGCCAGGTCGTCGCGCTCGGCGAGCACGACCCGCCAGCCGCGGCCGGCCAGGTCGCGCGCGATGCCGCAGCCGTTGATGCCGCCCCCGACGACGAGCACATCGCAGTGCAGCAGCGGGTCGCCCGGCTTCCCCATGCCCCATTCTGCGGCCGCTGCGCTTACGCTTGGCAATCGGCGGGCCGGGCACCGGGCCGCCACCCGCGCCGGCGCGACCGGCGGCGTCGACGAACGAGGGGCTGTCATGACCTATCTGCTCGCACTCGACCAGGGCACCTCGAGCTCCCGCGCGATCGTGTTCCGCGCCGACGGCACGCCGCTGGCGCGGGCGCAGCGCGAGATCACCCAGCACTACCCGCAGCCCGGCTGGGTCGAGCACGACCCGCACGAGCTGTGGGACAGCCAGCTCGTGACCGCGCGCGCGGCGCTCGCGCAGGCCGGGATCGCGGCCCACGAGCTCGCCGCGATCGGCATCAGCAACCAGCGCGAGACCACGCTGATCTGGGACCGCGCCAGCGGCGTGCCGATCGCGCGCGCGATCGTCTGGCAGGACCGCCGCACCGAGCCGCTGTGCGCGCGGCTGCGCGAGCGCGGGCTCGCCGAGACGGTGCGCGAGACGACCGGGCTCGTGATCGATCCCTATTTCTCGGCCACCAAGATCGCCTGGCTGCTCGAGCAGGTGCCCGGGGCGCGCGCGCGCGCCGAGCGCGGCGAGCTCGCCTTCGGCACCGTCGACAGCTGGCTGCTGTGGAAGCTGAGCGGCGGGCCGGGTCGCGGCGTGCACGCCACCGACGTCAGCAACGCCTCGCGCACCATGCTCTACGACATCCGCCGCGGCGCCTGGAGCGAGACGCTGCTGGCGGCGCTGGACATCCCGCGCGCGCTACTGCCCGAGGTGCGCCCCTCGGCGGCGGACTTCGGCCGCAGCGACGCGCGCTGGCTCGGCGCGCCGGTCGCGATCACCGGCATCGCCGGCGACCAGCAGGCCGCGCTGGCCGGCCAGGCCGGCTTCGACGCCGGCATCGCGAAGAACACCTACGGCACCGGCTGCTTCCTGCTGCTGCACACCGGCGCCAGCGCGCCGCGCTCGACCAACGGCCTGCTGACCACCGCCGCGGCCCAGCTCGCGCCGGGCGCGCCGCGCTACGCGCTCGAGGGCAGCGTGTTCATCGGCGGCGCGGTGGTGCAG
>CAYOXW010000036.1:0-19156 GCA_964408005.1 uncultured Methylibium sp. | reverse complement strand
CGAGCCGACCACGAAGATCGAGTCGGGGCCGCTCTGCTTGCGCAGCTCGAGCATCCTGGCGGCGATCTCGTCGAGCGCCGTGTCCCAGCTGATGCGCTGGTACTTGCCGTCGACGAGCTTCATCGGGTACTTCAGCCGGTACTCGCCGCGGCCATGCTCGCGCAGCGCCGCCCCCTTGGCGCAGTGCGCGCCGAGATTGATCGGCGAATCGAACACCGGCTCCTGGCGCACCCACACGCCGTTCTCGACCACCGCATCGACCGCGCAGCCCACCGAGCAGTGGCCGCACACGGTGCGCTTGACGGTCACGGACTTCGCCGCGTCGTCGGCCTTGGCGTCGGCCGCCTGCGCCTTGCGCACCAGCGTCAGCTGCCCGGCCGCGAGGCCGGTGCCGACGCCGAGGCCCGAACGGCGCAGGAAGGCGCGGCGGTCCATGGTCGGGATCGCGCGCGACACCCCCCGCGACAGGCTGCTGAGCAGCGACGAGGCCGGCGCGCCGGTCCCCGCCGTGGGCGACTTGCGAGTGAGCAACATACGGCCTCCGGGCTCAGACCTTGGCGGTCCGGTAGTAGCGCTGGACGTGTTCGCTGAGGCGATAGCCGCCGCTCGGCTCGGCCGCACGCTTGTCGTCGTCGACCGGCGCGGCGTCCTGTGCCAGCGGCAGCACGGCGGCCGCGGCGGCCAGCGCCCCGACCGTGCCCGCCCCGGCGAAGACGTGGCGGCGCGAGAGCTTGGATTGCGGTTCTTTCATCGCGGACTCCTGAGGGCGACGGCGCCAGACATAGGCAGTGCCGTTCCTATCGTAGTCCTGCCCTCCGGCCCCTCCAAGGCCCGGAGCGCTCCGCGCGCCCGGGCGAGCGCCGGCCACGGCCCGCCCTCGCGGGCGCTCACGTCAGCTTGTCGGACGCGCCTCCCGGGCGCGACAAGTTGTCAGGCGTTCCACGACAAGATGTCGCGTCGCCACCGTCTGCCGCCCCAGGGAAAACACGGGGCGGCAGCGCGGCCGCTCAGGTCGCGAGTTCGCGCGCGCTGATCGCGTAGCGGAAGCTGTCCGGCGCGAGCGAGTCCAGCAGGCCGCTGGCGTTCTCGCCCTGCGGGTACATCAGGAAGGGCAGCGTGCCCTTGCCGCTGCCGCCGGGCAGGCGTACGTCGTGGGCGGCGTTGTAGGCGACCCAGTTGCCCTCCCAGCTGCCGAACAGGCCGCGGTTGACCGGCGCGACCAGCGGGTGCGCCGGGTCGCGGATCCACTCGGGGGTCTCCTGGCGCATCACCTTGAGCACGTCGGCCGGGTCCATCGCGACCCAGCCGTAGTCGCGCAGGAAGACCTCGGCGCGGCAGTGCTGGGCGCCCTTCAGGCTGGCCGGGTTGGCGCCGAGCTCGCGGTAGCCGAAGGCCGAGGGTGCGAGCCGCAGGCCGTAGACGTCGCGCGCCGGGATGCCGACCGCGCGGCACAGGCCGACGAACACCGCGTTCAGGTCGGCGCACTTGCCGCCGAGGTTGCCGGTCTCGAGCATGGTGCGGATGTCGCCGGTGCCGCAGCCGCGCACCTTGGGCTCGCGGTGGGCATTGGCGACCACCCAGGCGTAGAGCGCGCGCACCTTCTCGAGATCGCCACGCGCGCCGCGGGTCGCGGCCAGCGCGGTCTGGCGCACGATGCCGTCGGTGGGCATCAGCTCGGTCGGCGCGATGGCGGCGCGCAGCACCGCCGGCTCCTCGCGGTAGCGCCCCGGCTGCTCCCAGTCGACCGCACGGCTGCGCGTCTGCACCCGGGTCACGCACTGCAGCGTCGGCACGCCGACCGCGGCCGGGAACTCGGCGTAGAGCATGCGCACCCCGCGCTCGGCGTCGGCGAGCAGCCGCACCGTCGAGGCATTGCCCGACCAGTCGTGCCCGAGCGTGCGCTGGTAGTCGGTGTCGAGGTCGGGCACCGGCAGCCACACGCGCGTCGTGCCCTGGTGGTCCGCGATCGTCACGGTGGTCGTCAGCTCGAAGCCGCGCCAGGGGCCGGGCCGCGGTTCGAAGCGGCGTTCCGGCACGGCGGCCTGCAGCGGCGACAGCGCCGCAACGGCGAGCGCGGCACCGCCTTGCAGCAGCGAGCGGCGCGAGGGGGTATCGAAGGACATCAGGGTCTCCAAGAGAAAGAGGGGGATCGCGGATGCGGGGAGCGGACGTCGCCGGGCTCAGCCACGCCGCAGCAGCGGCGCCAGCCAGGTCGCGGCCTCAGCGCCGCCCCAGTCGAGCTCACCGAGCACCGTGAAGGCGGCGCGGCCGTCGCGCCCGACCACGACGGTGGTCGGGAACACCCGCACGCTCCAGGCCTGGGCGGCGGCGCCGTCGGCGTCGCGCACCACGTGCGTCAGCGTCAGCGGCATGAAGTCCATGAAGCGCCGGATCGCCGCGTCGGTCTCGCGGTGGTTGACCGCGACGACCCGCAGCCCCTCGTCGGCATGGCGCTGCGCCAGCAGCTCGAGCGAGGGCATCTCGTCGCGACAGGGCTCGCACCAGCCGGCCCAGAAGTTCAGCAGCACGACGCGGCCGCGCGCCGCGCCCAGCTCGAAGGCGGGCCCGTCATAGCCCGGCAGCGCCAGCGGCGGCGTGGCGCGCCCGGCGGGCCAGGGCCGGCGCAGCGCGCGCGCCTGGGCGCCGGGCGCCGCGAACCAGTGCAGCAGCGGCAGCGCGGCCAGCAGGCGGCGGCGCCCGCGCGCGAGGGGGGTCAAGGTGTGGGACATGGCGAAAGACGGGATTTTGCGCCCCCGCGGCCCTCGGCGGCCGGCTGTGCCACAGTCATCGTCGATGTCGCGCGCCTCCCCGCTGCCGCCCCCTGCCCCGCGCCTGGACGACTGGCCGCGCGCCAGCGTGCTGCTGGTCGACGACGAGGAGGGCATGCGCAACTTCCTCGAGAAGACGCTCGCGCCCCGCGTCGGCGATGTGAGGAGCGCCGCCAGCGCCGAGGAGGCCGATGCGCTGGTGCGCCGTCACCGCTTCGACCTGCTGATCCTCGACATCGCGCTGCCCGGCAAGAGCGGCCTCGCCTGGCTGCGCGAGCTGCGCGAGCAGGGCTACAACGGCGAGGTGGTGCTGATCACCGCCTATGCCGACCTCGACACCGCGATCGAGGCGCTGCGCGCCGGCGCCTCGGACCTGCTTCTGAAGCCGTTCCGCGTCACGCAGATCCTCAACGCCGTCAGGCACGGGCTGGAGCGCACCCTGCTGCGGCGCGAGAACTGGGTGCTCAAGCACATGAGCGCGCCGCCGCCCTGCGGCGAGGGCTTCGACAGCCTGCTCGGCGACGCGCCGGCGATGCGCGCCTTGCGCCAGGCGCTGCAGCGTGCCGCCCCGGTGGCGAGCACGGTGCTGCTGGCCGGCGAGTCGGGCACCGGCAAGGAGCTCGCGGCGGTCGCGCTGCACCGCCACAGCGCGCGCGCGCAGGCGCCCTTCGTGCCGGTCAACTGCGCCGGGCTGGCGCCCGATCGCATCGAGAGCGAGCTGTTCGGCCATGCCGCCGGGGCCTTCCCCGGCGCGACGCACGCGCGCGACGGCCTGTTCTGGTATGCCCAGGGCGGCACGCTGTTCCTCGACGAGATCGCCGGGCTGCCCTTGGCGCAGCAGGCCGCGCTGCTGCGCGTGCTCGAGGACCACCACATCCGGCCGGTCGGCAGCGAGCAGCAGGTGCCGGTGGACGTGCGCATCGTCGCCGCGACCAACCGGCGGCTCGCCGACGAGGTGGCCGCCGGGCGCTTCCGCGAGGACCTGTACTACCGGCTGCAGGTGCTCGAGATCGGCCTGCCGCCGCTGCGCGCGCACAAGGAGGATCTCCCGGCACTGGTGGCGCACTTCATCGCGACGCTGGCGCCGCAGCTCGGCGTCGAGCCGATCGCGCTCAGCGCCACCGAGCTGGCCTATCTGCAGCAGTACGACTGGCCCGGCAACGTGCGCGAGCTGCGCAACCTGATCGAGCGTTCGCTGATCCTCGGCGCGCTCAACGTCTCGGCGCTCTACCCGGGCGGCGCGGCGCCGCGATCGAACGGGCCGACCGACCTGCAGACGCTCGAGAAGCAGCACATCCTCGCGGTGCTCGAGTCGGTGCAGGGTGACAAGACGCGCGCGGCCGAGCTGCTCGGCATCTCGCGCCGCACGCTCGAGCGGCGCTGCGCCGAGTGGCTGAGCTGAAGCCCGCGCCCGACGCGGCGGACCGCCCCGCGCCGGCCCGCGTCCCCCTGGGGAAGTGCCCGGCATCCCGGTGGGGCCAGGGTCTGACAGCGCGCTTCCGGCGGCTGCCGATCCGCGCCAAGCTGCTGGCGCTGGTGCTGCTGCCGCTGGGCGTGGTGCTGCCGCTGCTCGGCGTGGCGCTGCTGCTGTGGAGCAACCTCGCGCTCGACCGCCTGCTGATTGCCAAGGTGCGCAGCGACCTCGCCGTGGCCCAGGGCTATTTCGACCGCGTGCTCGCCGAGGTCGGCAGCAGCGCGGCCGCGGTGGCGGACTCGCACGCACTGCACGCCGCGCTCGGCCGGCGCCCGGCCCCCGACGAGCTGGTCGAGTTGCTGAACGAGGCGCGCGCGCGCGCCGCGCTGGACTTCGTCAACCTGCGCGCCGCCGACGGCCGCCTGCTCGCGACCGACCGCGGCCCGGCGCGCGCGCCCGATCTGCACTCGCCGGCCTTTCGCAACGTCGTGGCCGGTCACCGGCAGACCCGGCTCGAGCTGCTGGCCCCCGAGGAGCTGGCGCAGCTCGCGCCCGCGCTGCAGGGGCGCGTCGCGGTGCCGCTGGTGGCGACGCGCAATGCCGCGCCGAGCGGGCGCGACCGCGAGGAGCGCGCGATGGTCGTGCTCGCGACCGCGCCGGTGCGCGACGCGCGCGGCAGCCTGCTCGGCCACGTGCAGGCCGGCGTGCTGCTCAACCGCAACCTGGACTTCATCGACCACCTCAACGAGGTCGTCTACCCCGAGGGCGCCCTGCCCTTCGGCAGCCAGGGCACGGCCACGCTCTTCCTCGACGACGTGCGCATCGCGACCAATGTGCGGCTGTTCGGCAACGACCCGGGCCAGCGCGCGATCGGCACGCGCGTCTCGCAGACGGTGCGCGAGGCGGTGCTCGGCCGCGGCCGGACCTGGCTGGACCGCGCCTTCGTCGTCAACGACTGGTATGTGTCGGCCTACCAGCCGCTGGCCGACGGCGCCGGCCAGCGCATCGGCATGCTCTACGTCGGCTACCTGGAGCGGCCCTTCACCTGGCTGAAGTACGCGATGCTGGCGGGCATCGGCGTGCTCTTCTTCGCGGTGATGGTCGCCGCGACGCTGCTCTCGCTGCGCTGGGCGCGCGTCATCTTCCACCCGCTCGAGCAGATGGCTGGCACGATGCAGCGCGTCGAGGCCGGCGTCGGCACGGCGCGCGTCGGCCCCGTCGACAGCGCCGACGAGATCGGTGCGCTCGCGCGCCATCTCGACCAGCTGCTCGACAGCGTCGACGAGAAGACCCGCGCGCTGCAGCGCTGGAATGCCGAGCTCGACGCCGAGGTCGCCGCGCGCACCGGCGAGCTCGAGCTCACGCAGCGCCAGCTGCTGCGCGCCGAGAGGCTCGCCACCGTCGGCCAGCTCAGCGCCGGCATCGCGCACGAGGTCAACAACCCGATCGCGGTGATCCAGGGCAACCTCGACCTGGTGCGCGAGCTGCTCGGACCCGCCGCGACCGCCCAGGTGGGCGCCGAGCTCCGGCTGGTCGACGAGCAGCTCGATCGCATGCGACGGATCGTCACCCAGCTGCTGCAGTTCGCGCGGCCCGGCGAGTACGCCGGCTACGTCGACAGCGTCGAGCCGGCGCGCGCGCTGGAGGACGGCCTGCTGCTGATCGCCCCGCAGCTGGCGCGTGCCCGCATCGAGCCGCGGCGCGACTTCGCCGCCCATGCCACGGTCGGCATCAACCGCCAGGAACTGCAGCAGGTGCTGCTGAACCTGATGCTCAACGCGCTGCACGCGATGCCCGCCGGTGGCACGCTGACGCTGCGCACACGCGACTGGTGCGACGCCGACGGCCGCGTGCACGGCGCGGTGATCGAGATCGAGGACAGCGGCCCGGGCCTCGACCCCGAGCTCGAGCAGCGCCTGTTCCAGCCCTTCGTCACGACCCGGACCGACGGCACCGGCCTGGGCCTGTGGATCAGCCACAGCCTGGTCGAGCGCTACGGCGGCGAGCTGCGCGCGCGCAACCGCGACGACGGCGTCTCGGGCGCGGTCTTCAGCGTGCGCCTGCACAGCGAGCCGGTGGCGGGCGCGACCGCCCCGGGCTGATCGCCGCGCTACTCGATCAGGTCGAAGCCCTGGGCCTCGACCTGGGCGAAAGCGCGCAGGAAGCCCGCCGCCGCCGCATAGAAGTCGGCGCGCGGATGGCCCTCGATCTCGCCGGCCAGGCCCTCGACCCAGGGCTGCAGGTGCACGCGGAAGAAGCGCCGCTGCTGCGCCAGGTTGCAGATCGACGCGTCATCGCCGGCGATCAGAAAGCGCATCACCTCGCACAGGCTGGCCAGGTGGTCCTCGGTCTCGATCACGCCTTCGGCGCGCTCCAGCCCGAGCACCCGCAGGTCGCGGCGCAGCTCGACCAGCGGCTTGTCGTTGACCGAGCCGGCCAGGTGGTAGGAGCCGTACAGAAAGATCTCCGGCTTGCCGATGCCCTGGAACAGCGCGGCGTACTCCTCGGCCACCGCCTCGCAGGACAGGCGCCGCGCGGCGCCGACGAGCTCGCGCCAGGGCTCCTCCAGGAAGCCCCCGGCCGCCGGCGCCTCGGTCGGCGCGACGCGCAGCTGCTCGTAGAACGCGGCCGGCGGCGGCGCGACGAACAGATGGGCCAGCACGCCGTAGACCTCGGCGCGGGCGAGTTCGTCGCCGTCGTCGGGCGCGCTGAACTGCATCGCTTGGGCGTTCATAGATCGGTGATCTTCACTTCGTTCGGGTTGGTGTGGAGGTCGATCACGCGGCAGTCGGCGCACATCTTCAGGCGCTCGAGCGCGGCGCCCTGGAACATCGAATGGCCGGCGAGCTTGGTCAGCATGCCCTCGATGGCCTTGACGGTGCCGAAGGGCTTGCCGCACTTGATGCATTGCCAGGGTGGCAGCTCGTGCAGCACGCGCGGCTGCTTGCGCGCCTTGCCGGCATCCAGCAGCCACAGGCGCGGCTCGAGCGCCAGCGCGCCCTCGGGGCAGGTGCCGACGCACAGGCCGCATTGCACGCAGTTCTTCTCGGTGAACTTCAGCTGCGGGCGCTCCGGGTTGTCGCCGAGCGCGCTCTCGGGGCAGGCACCGACGCAGCTCAGGCACAGCGTGCACTTGGCGGTGTCGATCACCAGGCTGCCGAAGGGCGACGCCGCCGGCAGCGCGATCGCGTCGGCGGCCCGCGGCGCCTGCGCCAGCAGGTGATCGACCGCGAGCTCCAGCGTCGCGCGCTTGTCGGCCTGCACCGCGAAGGCGGCCGGCTGCGCGACGCCCCGGGCCGGCGCGTCGCGCAGCGCGGCGTCGAGCGCCGCCGCGTCGCGCGCCTCGATCAGCCGCAGGTGCGTGCCGGCGTAACCCAGGCCCGTGAGGATGGCCTGGCCGACCGCCAGCTGCGCGGCCACCGCGGCGCGGTACTCGGGCGCCTCCTCGTCGGTCATCAGCACCCAGACCTGCGAGGCGCCCTGTGCGATCGCGGCGAGCCACAGGTCCAGCCCGACCGAGGCCGTGTGCCACAGCGCGACCGGGATCACGCGTGCCGGCAGGCCGCGCAGCGGCGCGGCGCCGGTGACGGGCGGCAGGCCCGGCACCGCCTTGCCGCGGGTGCGCGCGGCGCGGCCCAGCTGATCGATCAGCTTCGACCCGGCGCCCTCGCTGTGCAGCAGCAGCGCGGCATCGCGCCCGCCGGCGGCGCGGTAGGTCTGCAGCAGCGTGCGCAGCCTGCGGCCCTGGTGCGCCGGCGAGGGCGTGGCGTAGGTCAGCGCGCCGCTCGGGCAGACGGTCGTGCAGGCGCCGCAGCCGACGCACAGGTTCGGGTTGACGGCGATGCCGCCCTTCTCCGGTCCGTCCTGCGTCGCGAGGCTGCGCACCGCGTGCGCCGAGCAGACGTCGATGCAGGCGGTGCAGCCCTCGCGCTCGTTGCGGCTGTGCGCGCACAGCTTGTGCCTGTACTGGAAGAACTTGGGCTTCTCGAACTCGCCGACCAGCTCGCGCAGCTGCAGCACCGCGTCGATCAGGGCCGCGTCGTCGCGCGCGTGGAAATAGCCCTGCGGCGGCTGGTGCCAGCCGATCAGCGGCGCGGCCGACAGGTCGAGCACCAGGTCGTAGCGCTCGCTCGTCTGCAGCGGCGCGCGCTGGAAGTCGATCGCGCCGGCAGCGTCGCAGGCCCGCACGCAGTCGCGGTGGCTTCGGCAGCGCGCGAGGTCGATCTGGTAGCTGAAGTCGATCGCGCCCTCGGGGCAGGCCTCGATGCAGGCGTTGCAGCGCGTGCACAGGTCCAGGTCGATCGGGTTGCCGCTCTCCCAGCTGACCTCGAAGGCGCCGAGCCAGCCTGCGAGCTTCGTCACGCGGCCGGCCGAGACCTGCAGCTCGCGCGCCTGCGGCAGCGTGCCGCCGGGCTGCGTCAGCAGCAGCGAGACGTCGAGCGTGTCGCGCAGCATCGCGGCGGCGCGCATCGCGGCGTCGGCCGTGCCGATCACCAGACAGCGGCCGGCCGAACGGTAGATGACGGTCGGCACCGGATCGGCATCGGGCAGCTGGGCCGCGGCGATCAGCGCGGCGAGCTTGGGCGTCGCGGCCTTCGCGTCGGTGCCCCAGCCGGCCGTCTCGCGCAGGTTCACGAAGCGGATCGGCCGCTCCTGGACGCGCGGCGCGCCCTCGGTCTCGTCGTTGAGTTCGAGGAAGAGCCGCTGCTCCTGCGTGCAGCCGACCAGCAGGTCCTCGCCCGACTTGGCGGCGCGCTGGAAGGCGCCGGCCTCGCGCCGGCACAACAGGGTGTGGACGGTCGCGAGCCCGTCAGACGCCGCCGCTCCCAGCGCCTTCTGCAGCGCCGGGCCGTCGATCGGCATCGTCTGGTTGCAGTTGCAGATCAGCGTCTTCATCGTCGGTCTCGGGCACGGCCGCGGGGGCGGCCGCCGGGTCGGCGTCCTGGACAGGGATGGTGGCGGCTGCGGCCTCGGCTGGCACCTGGGGCTTGTCCTCGTCGGCGAACAAGCCCAGCGCACGCGACTGGTTCAGCTGGCGCAGCATCGCGGCCGGGATCGGGTCGGGCTTGCCGTAGTCGTCGATGTAGGTGTCGAGCCCGTCCATCACGTTGAAGTGCGGGTCGGTGAAGAGCTTCTTGACCGCGGCGCGCTTGACCGCCTCATCGACGCCGCGCGCCACGAAACGCGACACCTCGTCGCCGGGTGCGAGGACGGCGACGTCGTCGAGCGTCGGCGCAGGTTCGCTCGGTGGCCGCTCGGCGGGTCCCTCGACCACCGGAACGACGGCGAGCCCCGGCCCCGCGGCCGGCGCCGGCGCCTCGGGCAGGACCGCCTCGCCGCGCTGCACATCGGCCTTGCGCCGCGACCAGCGCGAGAAGAAGCCGTCGCCCGCGCTCACCGCCGGTCCTCCGGGCGCTGGAAGGACGCCGGACGCCGGCGCTGCTTGGCCTCGGGCACGTAGTGGACATCGGTCCACGCCTGCAGCCAGGACACCACGTCGGTGGGCAGCGGCAGGTTGTCGACGCGCTCCTGCGCGTCGAGCCAGCGCCCGGCCTCGTTGTAGGACAGGCTGACGATCTCGGGCCAGGCGTTCGCGGGGTCGGCATCGTCGATGCGCCACATCACGAACCACACCGGCGCGCCCGAGCTCAGGTTGAGGTAGTAGCCCTCGGCCTCGTCGCGGAACAGCTCGAGCCGGAAGCCCGGGTGCAGCCAGCGGGCCAGCCGGCCGTCATCGCGCAGCCTCCGCGGCGCGGTGCCGAAACCACCCGCGTCGGGCAGCACCTCGGCGATGCGGAAGCGCCAGTCTTCCCAGCGATTCGGGTTCTTCTCGCGCTCGATCACGACCGCGAGTTGCAGCGCCGGTCGATCGGAGCTGCTCATCGCGCCGTCCTCAGGTGGTCTTGGAGATCGAGATCGTCGGGAACTTGGACGAGTAGTCCTTGGCCTTCTCGGCGATCTTGACCGCGACCTGGCGTGCGACGGTCTTGTAGATCGAGGCGATCTCGCCGTCGGGCTCGCTGACGACGCTCGGGCGGCCGGCGTCGGCCTGCTCGCGGATCGACAGGTTCAGTGGCAGCGCGCCCAGGTAGGACACGCCGTACTCGGCGCTCATCTTCTTGCCGCCGTCGGCGCCGAAGATGTGCTCGGCGTGGCCGCAGTTCGGGCACACGTGCACCGCCATGTTCTCGACGACGCCGAGAATGGGCACGCCGACCTTCTCGAACATCTTCAGGCCCTTGCGGGCGTCGAGCAGCGCGATGTCCTGCGGCGTCGTGACGATCACCGCGCCGGTCAGCGGCACGCGCTGGCTGAGCGTGAGCTGGATGTCGCCGGTGCCCGGCGGCATGTCGACGATCAGGTAGTCGAGCGCGCGCCAGTTGGTCTGGTTGAGCAGCTGCTCGAGCGCCTGGGTGGCCATCGGGCCGCGCCAGATCATCGGGTTGTCGGCATCGACCAGGAAGCCGATCGACATCACCTGCACGCCGTAGTTCTCCAGCGGCTCCATGGTCTTGCCGTCGGCGCTGTCGGGGCGGGCCTCGATGCCGAGCATCATCGGCTGGCTGGGGCCGTAGATGTCGGCGTCGAGGATGCCGACCGAGGCGCCCTCGGCGGCCAGCGCCAGCGCGAGGTTGACCGCGGTCGTGCTCTTGCCCACGCCGCCCTTGCCCGAGGCGACCGCGACGATGTTCTTGACGTTCGGCAGCAGCTGCACGCCGCGCTGGACCGCGTGGGCGATCACCTTGGTCGCGACATTGGCGCTGACGTTCTCGACGCCGGGCACGCCGCGCGCCGCGGCGATCAGCGCCCGGCGCAGCGCCGGGATCTGGCTCTTGGCCGGATAGCCGAGCTCGACGTCGAAGCTGACGTCACCGCCCTCGACCTTGAGGTTCTTCAGCTGCCGGGTGCTGACGAAGTCGCGGCCGGTGTTCGGGTCGACGACAGTCTTCAGCGCGTCGAGCAGCGCAACGTCGGTCAGGGTCGATGACATGGACAACCTATGAAGCGGATGACAGAAGGAAGCGGAGAAGTCTAGCCGAGCCCCTGTTCCACCACCGCCGCCGTGGGCAGCGCGATCCAGAACGTCGCCCCCTGCCCCGGCCGCGGCGGCTCGAGGCCGATGCGACCGCCCATCTGCTCGGTCATCGCCCGGCTGATCGCCAAGCCCAGTCCGGTGCCGCCGCGCTTGCGCGTCTGCAGGTTGTCGGCCTGGGCGAAGGGCTCGAACAGCTGGTCGATGAAGGAGGAAGCGACCCCCGGGCCGCTGTCGAGCACCCACAGCCGCGACTCGCCGCCGCCGGACTCGACCCGCACCTCGACCGTGCCGCCCTCGGGCGAGAACTTGATCGCGTTGCTCAGCAGGTTGGCCAGCACCTGCTGCAGCCGGCGCGCGTCGCCGATCACCGGCACCGGCACGCCGACGTCGAGCAGCACCTCGACGCGGTGCTGGTGCGCATAGCCCTCGCAGCCCTCGACCGCCTCGCGCGCCGCCTCGGCCAGGTCGAGCGGCGCGAGGTCCATGCGCACCTCGCCGGCGCGCAGCTTCTCGAAGTCGAGGATGTCGTTGACCAGGGCGACCAGGCGCTCGGAGTTGTCGTGCGCCAGCCCGACCAGGCGCTGCACCGGCCCGGGCAGCTCGCCGGCCATGCCGTCGGCCAGCATCGACAGCGAACCCCGGATGCTGGTCAGCGGCGTGCGCAGTTCGTGGCTGACCATCGAGACGAACTCGTGCTTCATGCGCTCCATGCGCTCGAGCTGGCTGAGGTCGCGGCACACGCACACGCCGATGCGCTCGGCGCCCACGCGCGTCTGCACCAGCGCGACCTCGATCGGGAACTCGCTGCCGTCGCCGCGCACGCCATACATCGTCTCGCGGCGCGCGCGCCACGGCGTCTGCGCCGGCACATCGTCGGGCGGCTCGGTGTCGGGCCACTTGGTGCGATGGTCAAGCTCGGGGATCAGCAGCGACACCGGCTGCGCCCGCATGCCGGCGCGCGAGCGGCCGAACATCGCCTCGGCGGCCGGGTTGATGCGCTGCACGCGCAGGCCGGCGTCGAAGGAGATCACGCCGTCCGGGATATGGTCCAGCGTCATCTCGAGGCGGCGCTGGGCGTCGCGCGACTGCTCCTGGGCGATGCCCCGCTCGGTGGCCTCGCGGCGCAAGCGGCGGTTCGAGTCGGCCAGCCGCGCGGTGAAGGCGCGCAGGCCCACGGTGGCGACGACCGCCAGCAGCACCGTGGCGCCCGCGAACAGCGCGAACAGCCGGCTCGCGTCGGTCATGCCCGAGCGCAGCCGCTCCTCGCGCTCGGCCAGGCGCTCGGTCTCGACGCCGCGCAGGCGCTCGATCGCCGCATGGACGCGGCCGCGTTCGGCGACGCCGGCCGCCGAGACGGCGAGCACCGCCGTCTCGCTCAGGCGCCGCCCGCCCGTGCAGGCGGCGAGCAGCGGCTCGTCGTAGCGGCGCCGCAGCGCCTCGAGCAGCGGCGGCAGCGCCTCGAGCTCGGCGCGCGGGCCGGGCGTGTCCTGCAGCAGCGTGGCCAGCCGCTGCAGCGTCGGGCGCGGGTCGGGCGCGACCGGCCGCCCGAGCAGCGCGCGGCCGTGCGCCGCGCACAGCAGCAGCGCCGGCTGCGCCGCGGTGTCGCGCTCGAGCGCGTCGAGCGTCGCCAGCACGACGCGGCTGCGGTCACGCCAGGACTGCGCCTCCTGCAGCTCGTCATAGGCCCGCCAGCTCATCGCCAGCAGCCCGAGCACGCACACCGCGAGCAGCGCGAACAGCAGCGGCACGCGCCGTTCGATGCCGCCCGCGCGCGTCATTGCGGCTTGCTGCCCGCCGCCGGGGTGCTGCCGCGCCGCGTCATCTCGCCCCAGACCTGCTTGCGGCCGCTGAGCCATTGCGCGATGCCGACCAGCCGCCACCAGGTGGTCAGCTGGCGGTAGCCGAAGTTCTCGACCACGATCGCGCCGAGCAGCTGCAGCAGGTGGCGGGGCCGCGAGTAGGTGCGGAACGCCAGCTCCTCGAGCAGCAGGGCGTTGGCCGAGAGCATCATGCCGGCGCCCAGGGCCAGCAGCAGGAAGGCCGCGAAGCTCTGCCAGGCCAGCAGGCCGCTGGCGACGAGCACGCCGAGCACGACGTAGCCCAGGCCCTCGACGATCGGGGCCAGCGCCTCGAACAGCAGCGCGAAGGGCATCGCCATCCAGCCGACCGCGCCGGCACGCGGGTTCAGCATCATGCGCCGGTGCGTCCACAGACACTCGAGCAGGCCGCGATGCCAGCGCACCCGCTGGCTGCGCAGCACCTTGGTGGTCTCCGGGGCCTCGGTCCAGACATTGGCGTCGGCGACGAAGGCGATGCGGTAGTCGCGCTGCTGCAGCCGGTGGATGCGGTGCAGGCGCAGCGTCAGCTCCATGTCCTCGCCGATGGTGCGGGTCGACAGCCCGCCGGCCTCGATCAGCGCCGCGCGCCGGAACACGCCGAAGGCGCCGGAGATGATCAGCAAGGCGTTCAGCGGCGCCCAGCCGAGCCGGCCGTAGAGGAAGCCGCGCAGGTACTCGACCACCTGGATGCGCGCCAGCCAATTGCCCGGCACCTCGACGCGGCTCAGATGCCCTTGGGCGATGTCACAGCCGTTCGACAGCCGCACCGTGCCGCCGCAGGCGACCACGCGGCGGTCCTGCATGAAGGGGCGCACGACGCGCTTCAGGCTGCTGCGCTCGAGCACCGAGTCGGCGTCGACCACGCACACCAGCCCGTGGTGCGAGGCGTTGAGCGCCGCGTTGATGGCGTCCGAGCGACCGCCGTTGAGCTTGTCGACGACGATCAGCTGCGGGTGGCGCGGGCTGCGCCACAGGCCGCGCACCTCGGCCACCGGCACCGAGCGGCGGTAGGCCTCCGGGAAGCGCTGCAGGCCGAACTCGCGCTGCAGCACCGCCAGCGTGTCGTCCTTCGAGCCGTCGTTGCAGACGATGACCTCGAAGTCCGGGTAGTCGAGCTGCAGCATCGAGCGCACCGCGGCGGCGATCGTCGCCGCCTCGTTGTAGGCCGGCACCAGGATCGAGATGCCGGGCTCGAGGCCGGCGCTGTAGTCGGCCAGCGCGGCGATCTCGTTCTCCGCCGCCTCGCGGCCGATCACCCGCAGCGCGATCAGGTTCAGCACGACGTTCGCCAGCGTCAGCAGGGCGAAGTAGCTGATGAAGAACCAGGACGTCAGTTGGATCCAACGCGGGTCGACCCGTGCCGGGTCGAGCCAGGGCCAGGCCGGCAGCAGTGCCATCAGCTCGCTCATCGCGGCACCGCCGTTTCCGCCGTCACCGGCTCCGCCAGCAGCGAGGCCGCCTGCGCCCCGCCGCCGTGCAGCGCCCGCTCGGCCCAGGCGTGCTCGAGCATGTCACCCGCATAGCGGTCCGTGAGACCGGCGCGCAGCCGGCGCAGCGTCGTCTCGTCGAGACCCGGCATCGTCACCAGCGCCTGCGCGGCGCGGTAGCGCACCCACCAGTCGCGGTCGGACAGCAGGATCACCAGCCGCACCCGGTCGATCGGCTCGCCGATGCGGCCCAGCGCGACCGCGGCGGCCGAGCGCACCAGCGCGTCGCCGCTCTCGCACAGCTTGCGCACGCGCTCCAGCGCGTCCGGGCCATGCAGCTGGCGCAGCGCGATCGACAGCACCTGCGGGTCCTCGCTGCGGGCCACCAGCTGCTCGAGCACGCTGCCGCTGCGCGGCGTCTCGGCGAAGCGCAGCAGCGGCAACAGGCGGATCTGCTCGGCCGGCGCGGCCGCCAGCAGGCGCTCGAGCAGCGCCGGCGCCACCGCCTCGGCACCGGCGTCGCGCAGCAGTGTGCCCAGCCGTGCGGCGGGCCAGTCGGGTCGCCCGAGGTACTGGTCGAGCACCTGCGGCGCGTTCCCCGCCGCGTCGATCTGCAGCAGCGCGCGCGCGCCGGCCAGGCTGACCAGCGTGCGCGGGTCGTCGAGCGCGACGCGCAGCCGCTCGCGGTCCTCGGGAAGTCCGAGGTGGCCGAGCACGACCAACCCGATCACGCGCTGCGCCAGCCGCCCGCGCGCGGCCCAGCGGCGCGCCTGCTCGGCAAAACCGAGCTGCAGCGCGAGCCGGTTCAGGCCTGCGTGGGCACTGCCGCGCAGGCCGTCCTGCATCTGCGTCCACAGCAACAGCACGTCGCTCAGCTCGCGGTGCGCCAGCGCCGGCAGGCGCGGCATCGCGGCGCCGTCCTCGCCCGACTCGACCGCGGCCTGCACCAGCACGGGGCGCCAGCGCGTCTGCACCGCCAGCCGGGCGTGTTCGCGCTGCTGCGCGCGCAAGCGCATCAGGAGCACCTGCAGCACCAGCCCGACGCTGGCCACCAGCGTCATCAGGCCGAACCCGAGCGCGAGCCGCAGCTCGAAATCAGAAGTCGTATTGAACACCGAGGCGGATCCCATCGCGGCGGTAGTCGGAGCCGGCCGCGCCGCCGGCGCCCGGTCCGGTGCGCAACACCCGGTCGCTGTTGCGCGAACGGCCGATCGAGCCGACCAGCGCCCAGTCCGTCGACAGCGGCCAGATCGTCAGCAGCCCGTAGGTGTCGACCCGGGTCGAGACGACGCCGGCGAGCTCGGGCACGTTCTCGAGCTCGCGGCCGCGCGCGTAGAAGACCCCGACGCGACCGCGCTCGCCGACGTAGCGATCGACTTGCAGCAGCCCGCCGCCGTCGGTCTGCCCGCCATCGAGGCGGGTGCGCACCAGCCCGGCCATCAGCCGCCAGTCGCCGACATAGCGCTCGCCGCTGAGGCGCCAGCTGCTGCTGCCGCTCTTGCCGGTGCCGACGCCGTCGAACAGGCTGCGCCCGACCCCGGCCGACAGCACCCAGCCACCCTCGAAGGCCCGCGCCAGGTCGACGCGGCCGCTGGCGCGCGCCAGCACCCGGTGGCTCGGGCTGGCGGTGGCGCTGGCCGCCAGCGACCAGCCGCCGCCGAGCGGCAGCGCGAGGCCGGCGCCGATCTCATGGTCGTCGTAGCCGTGACGGCGCGTGCGACGCGTCGTCAGCTCGGCGACCGAGCGCGGCGCGAAGCGCGAGCGCAGCGCCAGGTCGAGCTGCTGCCAGTCGGAGCTGTCGTTGTCGGCGTGCTCGACGCCGGCCCCGGCCTCGACCTGCCAGCCCGGGGCCGCGCCCGCCGTGTTCAGCAGCAGCGCGCCGAGGAGCAGCAGCAGCGTGCGCACGGCCCTCATGCGGCACCCCGCACGTAGCGCCGCACCCGCGCCAGCAGCTCCTGCGGCTGGAAGGGCTTGACGACGTAGTCGCTCGCGCCGGCCTCGAGCGCGCGCACGATGTCACGCTCGAGCGACTTGGCGGTCAGCATGATCACCGGCACCGTGCCCCAGCCCGGCTGGGCGCGCATGTCGCCGAGCAGGGCCATGCCGTCGCGGTAGGGCAGCATCGAGTCGAGCAGCACCAGCGCCGGTGGCGCCTGGGCGAGGATGTGACGGCGCGCCGTCTCGCCATCCGGGAGGATCTGCACGGCATGGCCCTCGCGGGCGAGCATGAATTCGAGCAGCTGGGCGATGTTGTCATCGTCTTCGATGACCAGGATGGAGGCCATGGTGAGGGGTCCCGGAGCCGTTGCGGCGAGCGGCATTATCGGGGTCGGACACCTACAATCCCGGCGCTGTACCGTGAATTTCGGCACCTGCCGCACGCCATGCCCCGCCAGCTGTTCGTCACCACCGCCCTGCCCTACGCGAATGCCCCGTTCCACGTCGGGCACATGATGGAGTACATCCAGGCCGATATCTGGGTGCGCTTCCAGCGCATGCAGGGCCACACGGTGCACTTCGTCTGCGCCGACGACGCGCACGGCGCGCCGATCATGATCGCGGCGGAAAAGGCCGGCAAGACGCCGCAGGCCTTCGTCGCCGACATCGCCGCCGGTCGCAAGGCCTATCTCGACGGCTTCCACATCGGCTTCGACAACTGGCACTCGACCGACGGCCCCGAGAACCATGTGCTGGCCCAGGACACCTACCGCGCGCTGCGCAGGAACGGCCTGGTCTACACCCGCGACATCGAGCAGTTCTTCGACCCGGTCAAGGGCATGTTCCTGCCCGACCGCTACGTCAAGGGCGAGTGCCCGAAGTGCGGCGCCAAGGACCAGTACGGCGACAACTGCGAGGTCTGCGGCGCCGTCTACGCGCCCACCGAGCTGAAGAGCCCGTACTCGGCGCTGTCCGGCGCGACGCCGGTGATGAAGACCAGCGAGCACCACTTCTTCCAGCTCAGCGCGCAGCGCTGCGTCGACTTCCTGCAGGACTGGACCCAGACGCCCGGGCGGCTGCAGCCCGAGGTGCTCAACAAGATCAGCGAGTGGTTCGCCACCGACGAGAACGGCCGCAGCGGCCTGGCTGACTGGGACATCAGCCGCGACGCGCCCTATTTCGGCATCGAGATCCCCGACGCGCCGGGGAAGTATTTCTACGTCTGGCTGGACGCGCCGGTCGGCTACCTGGCCTCGCTGAAGAACCACTTCGGCAAGATCGGTCAGGACTTCGACGCCTTCCTCGCCGACCCGGCCACCGAGCAGGTGCACTTCATCGGCAAGGACATCGTCTACTTCCACACGCTGTTCTGGCCGGCGATGCTGCATTTCAGCGGCCGCAAGACGCCCGACCACGTGTTCGTGCACGGCTTCATCACCGTCAGCGGCGAGAAGATGAGCAAGAGCCGCGGCACCGGCATCTCGCCGCTGAAGTACCTGGAACTCGGCATGAATGCCGAGTGGCTGCGCTACTACATCGCCGCCAAGCTCAATGGCCGCGTCGAGGACGTCGACTTCAACCCCGAGGACTTCGTCGCGCGGGTCAACAGCGACCTGGTCGGCAAGTACATCAACATCGCCAGCCGCGCCGCCGGCTTCCTGACCAAGCGCTTCGCGGGCAGGCTGTCGTCGGACGTCGGCGTCGAAGGCCGCGTGCTGCTCGATCATTTGCGCAGCGGCCACGCCGACATCAAGCGGCTGTACGACGAACGCGAATATGGCAAGGCGCTGCGCGAGATCATGCTGCTGGCCGACCGCGTCAACGAGTATGTCGACCAGAACAAGCCGTGGGAGCTGGCCAAGCAGGAAGGCCAGGACGCGGTGCTGCACGATGTGTGCACCGTCTGCATCGAAGCGTTCCGGCTGCTGACGATCTACCTGAAGCCGGTGCTGCCGGCGCTGGCCGCGCAGGTCGAGGCCTTCCTGAAGGTCGCGCCGCTGGTGTCCACCGATGCGCACCGCGCGCTCGGCGCGCACACCATCGGCGAGTACAGGCACCTGATGCAACGCGTCGATCCGAAGCTGCTCGATGCCCTGTTCGAGGCACCGGCGCCCGCGGTGATCGAACCGCCCCGGCCGGGCGGCGAAGCCATCGCCGACACCATCGGCATCGACGACTTCGCCAAGATCGACCTGCGCATCGCGAAGATCGTCAACTGCGAACACGTCGACGGCTCGGACAAGCTGCTGCGGCTCACGCTCGATGTCGGCGAGGTCGATGCGGCCGGTCAGCCGCGCACCCGCAACGTGTTCAGCGGCATCAAGGGCGCCTACCAGCCCGCCGACCTGATCGGCAAGCTGACCGTGCTGGTGGCCAACCTGGCCCCGCGCAAGATGAAGTTCGGCCTCAGCGAAGGCATGGTGCTGGCCGCCGGCCACGCCGACGGCAAGGCGCAGCCCGGGGTGTATGTGCTGGAGCCCGGGCCGGGCGCGATGCCCGGCATGCGCGTGCGGTGATCCGGCGCAGTCTCACCGGACCCCGCTATTTGCGACCTGATCCTTTCGGGCGCTCACGCCAGAAGCGCTTTGAACCCGCAAAGCGCCTGAGATCGGGTCGGCAGGCAACCAGAGCGCGTTCGCGCTGCGAGGCCAGCCAACCAAGCGCAAACAGCGCGCGTGCGTCGGTGGATGCCGCCGCCGAGTACAGCGCGATACCGACAGCCACGTCGTTGACCG
>CAYOXW010000035.1:0-20167 GCA_964408005.1 uncultured Methylibium sp. | reverse complement strand
CCACCGGGGTGAAGGTGTTCAACTGGATCGCCACCATGTGGCGCGGCTCGATGACCTTCGAGACGCCGATGCTGTTCGCGGTGGGCTTCATTTTCGTGTTCACGATGGGCGGTTTCACCGGCCTGATCCTCGCCGTGGCGCCGGTGGACATCCAGCTGCAGGACACCTATTACGTCGTGGCCCACTTCCACTACGTGCTGGTCGCCGGCTCGCTGTACGCGATGTTCGCCGGCTACTACTACTGGAGCCCCAAGTGGACCGGGGTGATGTACTCGGAGACGCGCGGCAAGATCCACTTCTGGGGCTCGCTGATCTTCTTCAACGTCACCTTCTTCCCGATGCACTTCCTCGGGCTGGCCGGCATGCCGCGTCGCTATGCCGACTACCCGATGCAGTTCGCGGACTTCAACATGATCGCCACGATCGGCGCCTTCGGCTTCGGTCTGATGCAGGTCTACTTCATCCTCTTCATCGTCATCCCCGCGATGCGCGGCAAGGGCGAGAAGGCGGCGCAGAAGCCTTGGGAGGCCGCCGAAGGCCTGGAGTGGGAAGTGCCGTCGCCGGCCCCCTTCCACACCTTCGAGACGCCGCCGAAGCTGAACGCCGCGGCGACCCGGATCGTCGGCTGAGGCCGGCACCAGGACAGTGACGAAGGGCGTGACGATGTCCCCCGAGCAGCGCAAGGCCAACCGTCGCCTGGGTTTGATCCTGGCGACGGTGGCCGCGGTGTTCATGGCGGGTTTCATCGCGCGCATGGTCCTGTTCGGCGGCTGAGCGACATGGCGAGCGACCGTCCGACCGCGGCCCGTACGCGCCTGCTCGGCGACAACCGGCGCATGATGTTCAAGCTCGGGGTCGTCGCGCTGGTGATGTTCGGCTTCGGCTGGGCGCTGATCCCGCTCTACAAGCACATCTGCGAGGCGCTCGGCATCAACGTGCTGTCCGTCAGCGAGCGGGTCGCGACCGGCGCGGCGGGCAAGTCGACGAACTCGCAGGTCGACCTCAGCCGCACCATCACGGTCGAGTTCGATGCCAACGCGCGCGGCCCGTGGGAATTCAAGCCGGCGGTGCGTTCGATCGACGTCCATCCCGGCGAGCTGGCGGCCGTGATGTACGAGTTCCGCAACGTGCAGAACCGTGCGATGGCGGCGCAGGCGGTGCCCAGCTACGCGCCCAAGCAGGCGACCAGCCACTTCAACAAGATCGAGTGCTTCTGCTTCAACGAGTACCAGTTGCAGCCGGGCGAATCGAAGCAGTGGCCGGTCGTGTTCTACATCGACCCGAAGCTGCCCAGAGACGTGCGCACGATCACGCTGAGCTACACCTTCTTCGAGGTCGGTGGCAAGATGCCGGCGGCGCCGCAGGCGGCTGTCGCGACGGAGGTGCGCTCGTGAGCGAGGGCCTGCGCGAGGCGGTGCGGCGCCGCGGTTCGTTCACCCAGACGCTGGGGGCGGTCGCCTGGTCCTTCTTCGGCGTGCGCAAGTCGAGCGACTATGCGAGCGACGTCGGCAAGCTCAACCCCGTGCATCTCGTGATCGCCGGCGTGGCGGCCGCGGCAGGGTTCATTTGTGTTCTGGTGCTGCTGGTGCGGTGGGTGGTCGCCAGCGGCGTGGCTAGTTAAGACTTCGGCGCAACCACGTCAGTCAGAGGTTCTGAGGAGAGATCATGGCGGCAGCGACCCATCAGGGGCAGACACCCTACTACTTCGTTCCGGCGCCTTCGAGCCACCCGGTGCGGGCCGCTATCGGCCTGTTCTTCATCATCCTCGGCGCGGGCCAGTGGGTGAACGGCCATGGCTGGGGCGCGTATGCGCTGTTCGGCGGCCTGCTGTGGCTGGCCTTCGTGCTGCAGGCCTGGTTCCGCGACGCGATTCGCGAGAGCGAGGGCGGCCTGTACGGCAGCCGCATCGACGTGTCGTTCCGCTGGAGCATGAGCTGGTTCATCTTCAGCGAGGTGATGTTCTTCGCCGCCTTCTTCGGCGCGCTGTGGTGGACCCGGGCGCACTCGGTGCCCAACCTCGGCGACCTCGAGAACGCGTTGCTGTGGCCGGACTTCAAGGCTGTGTGGCCGAGCGTCGCGCCGGGCGCGACCACCTCGCCGGCCGGCATCGTCGAGCCCTTCCAGACCATGGGTCCGTTCTGGCTGCCGACGATCAACACCGCGCTGCTGCTCACCTCGGGCGTGACGCTGACGATCGCTCACCACGCGCTGCGCGAAAACCATCGTGGCAAGGCGATCCTGTGGATGTGGGCCACGGTCGTGCTGGGTGCCACCTTCCTGTTCGTGCAGGGCTATGAGTACGCGCATGCCTACTCGGACCTGAACCTCAAGCTCAGCAGCGGCGTGTACGGCTCGACCTTCTTCATGCTGACCGGCTTCCACGGCTTCCACGTGTTCGTCGGCATGCTGATGCTGCTGTTCATCACGCTCCGACTCATGAAGGGCCACTTCACGCCGGAGCGTCATTTCGGCTTCGAGGGCGCGGCCTGGTACTGGCACTTCGTCGACGTGGTCTGGCTCGGCCTGTACATCGTCGTCTACTGGATGTGAATCTGCGCGGCGGCCCGCGCGGCCGCCGCCGCGATTGAACAAAGAGCGCCGTTCGGCGCTCTTTGCATTTGGGTCAGCGCCGCAGCAGCGGCAGCCCGGTCGGCTGGATCCAGCCGAGCCACCAGGCCAGCAGGATGAACAGGAACAGTGCGACCGACAGCCCGATCCGCCAGGCCAGCGCATGCAGCATGCGGTTGGTTTTCGGCGCGCCGTCGCGGCCGTCGTTGAGCATGGCGCGGCCGGCGCTGGCCAATGCGAACAGGATGCCGATGAAGGCAAGCAGCACGATCCACTTCATGGCCGCACTGTATGGCATGCGGCGCGGCGCCTGAGCGATGAACCCCCGCACGCGACGCTGGATCGTGCTCGGCGCGACGCTCGCCGGCGTTGCGCTGACCGCGCGCCTGGGCGTCTGGCAGCTCGCGCGGGCGGCGCAGAAGGAGGCGCTGCGGACCAGCCTCGAGGAGCGCGCCGCGCTGCCCGCGCTGCCGCAGCAGGCCCTGGCGCGCACGCCCGATGCCGTGCCGGCCCAGCAGCATCGCCGCACCGTGCTCCGCGGTCGCTGGCTGGGCGAGCGCACCGTTTTCCTCGAAAACCGGCAGATGGAGGGGCGTCCCGGCTTCTTCGTGCTCACGCCGCTGGAGCTCGCGCCGGGCGACGCGGTGCTGGTGCAGCGCGGCTGGGTGCCGCGCGATCTGCGCGATCGCACCCGCGTCCCGGCGGTGCCGACGCCCACCGAGGCGGCGGTGCAGGTCGCCGGCGTGCTGATGCCCCCGCCGGCGCGGCTCTACGACTTCGGCGACGGCGGCAGCGGCGCGGTCCGGCAGAATCTCGACCTGACGGCCTACGCGCAGGAGATCGGCGTCGCTCTGCGGCCCTGGTCGCTGCAGCAGCAGGCCGAGGGCGCCCCCGATGACGGACTGGCCCGGCGCTGGCCGGCGCAGGCGCTCGACATCCACAAACACCATGGCTACGCGTTCCAATGGTTCGCGCTGGCCGCCTTGCTGACGGGGCTCTATGTCTGGTACCAACTCCTCGGTCCGTGGCGCGAGCGGCGACGTGCCGCACGCGGCTGACGCCGAACCGCTGAGCTTCGCGGTCCACAGCCTGCCGCAGCCGGCGCTGCCGGGTGCGACGGTCGCGCGCGGGCGCCTGCGGATGCTGCTCGTGCTGCTGGTGTGCGCCGCGCCGGTGATCGCGTCCTACTTCACCTATTACGTGATCCGCCCGCAGGGACGCAGCGCCTACGGCGAGCTGGTCGACCCGCAGCGACCGCTGCCGGCGGCGGCACAGCTGCCGCTGAGCGATCTCGACGGCCGCGCCGTCGATCCGGCGACGCTCAAGGGTCAGTGGCTGCTGGTCGCCGTCGCCGGCGGCAACTGCGACGCGCTCTGCGAGCGCCAGCTCTACCTGCAGCGCCAGCTGCGCGAGGCGCTGGGCAAGAACAAGGAGCGGCTCGACCGTGTCTGGCTGATCGACGACACCGCGCCGGTGCGCGAGGCCCTGCGGCCGGCGCTCGCCGGCGCGACGGTGCTGCGGGTGCCGCGCGAGGCGCTCACCGCCTGGCTCGCGCCGGCGCCGGGTCAGGCGCTCGGCGCCCACCTCTACGTCGTCGATCCGATGGGCCACTGGATGATGCGCTTCCCGGCCGAGGGGGCGCCGGCAGGCATCCGCCGTGACCTCGAGCGCCTGCTGCGCGCCTCGACGTCGTGGGACCAGCCGGGCCGCTGAGCCACGATGGACACGACCGACCTCGTCAATCTCGCGCCGTTGGCGCGGCTGGCGCTGCTGGGCCTGGTGCTCGCGCTCGGGCCGCTGGCCTGGGTGTGGATGCGCCACCGCAGCGCCGACACGCCCCGGCGCCTGCACGCGCTGACGCTGCTGACGCTGTTCCTGACCTTCGATCTGGTGCTGTTCGGGGCCTTCACGCGGCTGACCGATTCGGGACTCGGCTGTCCTGACTGGCCGGGTTGCTACGGCAACGCGAGCCCGTTCGGCGCGCACCATGAGATCACCGCGGCCCAAAGCGCACTGCCGAGCGGCCCGGTGACCTTCCCGAAGGCCTGGATCGAGATGATCCACCGTTACCTGGCCACCGCGGTCGGGGTGCTGATCACGGTGATGGCGCTGGTCAGCTGGCTGCAGTGGCGGCGCGATCGCCGCAGCGCCTCGCCCGGGTGGGCAAGCGTGACGCTGCTGTGGGTCTGTCTGCAGGGCGCGTTCGGCGCCCTGACGGTCACGCTCAAGCTCTATCCGGCGATCGTGACGGCTCACCTGCTGGGCGGGCTGGGCCTGTTGGTGCTGCTCGGCACGCTGGCCTGGGCCGGCCATGCCCGCGTGCCCGTGGCGGGCGGCCTGCGGGCGGCCCTCTGGGGCGTCGCCGTGCTGGCGCTGGCGCAGATCGCGCTCGGGGGCTGGGTCAGCACCAACTATGCGGTGCTGGCCTGCAGTGATTTCCCGACCTGCCAGGGGCGCTGGTGGCCGGCGATGGATTTCGAGCAGGGCTTTCATCTGCAACGCCCGCTCGGCGTCGGGCCGGACGGCGAGGGCCTGCCCTTCGAGGCGCTGGTCGCGATCCACATGGCGCACCGGCTGGGTGCCGTCGTGCTGCTGGCCGCGCTGGCCGCGCTGGCCTGGCGGCTTGTTCGCATGCCGGCGCTGCGCCGAGCCGGCCTCGGGCTGGCGGCGGTGGCGCTGTGGCAGCTCGCGACCGGGCTGAGCAACGTCGTGCTCGGCTGGCCGCTGCTGGCGGCCGTCGGCCACACCGGTGGCGCGGCGGCGCTGGTCCTGCTGCTCACCCGCCTGCTCGTCATCACCGCGGCGCCGCGGGCCGAGGCGAGCGCGGCCGCCGGCCCCGCGCGCTGCCCCGCTTCGTAGAATGTCGACCCCCATGCCCGAGACTGTTGCGCCCACCCTGTCCGCGTCGAGCCGCCTGCCCTCGCGCTGGCGCCAGTTCAGCGCGCTGACCAAGCCGCGGGTGGTGCAGCTGATCGTCTTCTGCGCTGCCATCGGCATGCTGCTCGCCGTGCCCGGCTGGCCCTCGCGGTCGGCCTGGCTCACCGCGCTGGCGGCCACCGTCGGCATCTGGCTGGTCGCGAGCGCCGCGGCCGCGTTCAACTGCCTGGTCGAGCAGCAGATCGACGCGAAGATGAAACGCACCGCCTGGCGCCCGACCGCGCGCGGCGAGCTGTCGAACGCGCAGACGCTCGGCTTCGCGGCCGCGCTGTGCGGCGCCGGCATGGCGGTGCTGTGGGTCTGGGTCAACCCGCTGACGATGTGGCTGACCTTCGGCACCTTCGTCGGCTACGCGATCATCTACACGGTGCTGCTGAAGCCGGCGACGCCGCAGAACATCGTGATCGGCGGGGCCTCGGGGGCGATGCCGCCGGTGCTCGGCTGGGCGGCGCTGCGGGGCGAGCTCGGTGCCGAGCCCTGGATGCTGTGCCTGATCATCTTCCTGTGGACGCCGCCGCATTTCTGGGCGCTGGCGCTGTACCGCGCCGACGACTACGCCCGCGCCGGCCTGCCGATGCTGCCGGTCACCCATGGCAACGACTTCACCCGCCTGCAGATCCTGCTGTACACCTTCGTGCTGTTCGCCGCGACGCTGCTGCCTTTCGTGTACGGCATGAGCGGCTGGATCTACCTGGTGGCCGCGACCGCGCTCGGCCTGGGCTTCTGCGGCTATGCCTTCGCACTGTGGCGGCGCTACAGCGAGGATCTGGCGCGCCGCACCTTCCGCTACTCGATCTGGCACCTGATGCTGCTGTTCGCGGCGCTGCTGCTGGATCACTACCTGGACCCGCTGCTGCGGGGCTGATGCGATGGCGCTGCGACGCTCCCTGTTGATCCTCGGCGCCGCGCTGCTGCTCGGCGCCTGCGATCGCCCGGCGGCGCCGCCGCCCGCGCCGATGGCCTTCCAGGCCATCGACATCACCGGCGCCGATTACGCCAAGGAGCTGCCGCTGCCCGACCTCGACGGACGCGAGCGGCGCCTGGCCGAGTTCCGCGGCAAGGTGGTCGTGGTGTTCTTCGGCTTCACCCAGTGCCCGGACGTGTGCCCGACCACGCTGGCCGAGCTCGCCGCGGTCAAGAAGACGCTGGGCGCGGCCGGCGAGCGCGTGCAGACGGTGTTCGTCTCGCTCGACCCGGAGCGCGACACGCCCGAGCTGCTGCAGCGCTACGTCGCCGCCTTCGACCCGGGCGTGGTCGCGCTGCGGGGCACCCCCGAGCAGACCCAGGCGGCCGCCAAGGCCTACAAGGTGTTCTTCCAGAAGGTGCCGGGCAAGGAGCCCGGCAGCTACTCGATCGACCACACCGCCGGCGCCTACGTCTTCGACACCGAGGGCCGGGTGCGTCTGTTCGTGCGCTACGGCCAGAAGGTCGAGGCCTGGGTGTCCGACCTGAAGCAGCTGCTGAGCTGAGAAAAAAAGGCGGCCCCGCGGGGCCGCCTTGTCGCGGGGAGGCGCGGGGTCAGGCCGCCAGCGCCTTGCGCATCTTCTTCATCGCCGCCGCCTCGATCTGGCGGATGCGCTCGGCGCTGACACCGTACTCGGCCGCCAGCTGGTGCAGCGTCATGCCGCCCGAGCCGTCGTCCTCGACCTTGAGCCAGCGCTCCTCGACGATGCGCCGGCTGCGCGGATCGAGCACCTCGAGCGCCTGGTCGATGCCCGCCCCCGCGAGCGCGTCACGGTGCAGGGACTCGAGCACCCGGGTGGGCTCGGCGCTCTCGTCGGCCAGGTAGGCGATCGGTGCGTAGCTTTCCTCGCCGTCCTCGGTGGTCTGCGGTTCGAGCGCGACGTCGCCGCCGGCCAGCCGCGTCTCCATCTCCATCACCTCTTCGCGCTTGACGTTGAGGTCGCGCGCGACGATGTCGATCTCGGCGTCGGTCAGCGTGCTGCGGTGCAGGTCGGCATCGGCGGCCGCGGACTTCAGGCTCTGCTTCTTCGAGCGCAGGTTGAAGAACAGCTTGCGCTGCGCCTTCGTGGTGGCCAGTTTCACGATGCGCCAGTTCTTCAGCACGTACTCGTGGATCTCGGCCTTGATCCAGTGCAGCGCGTAGCTGACGAGGCGCACGCCCTGCTCGGGGTCGAAGCGTTTGACGGCCTTCATCAGGCCGACGTTGCCTTCCTGGATCAGGTCGCCCTGCGGCAGGCCGTAGCCGAGGTACTGGCGCGAGACCGCGACCACCAGCCGCAGGTGCGACAGCACCAGACGGCCGGCGGCCTCGAGGTCGTTGTGCTCGCGCAGCCGTTGGCCGAGCGACTGCTCCTCCTCGAGCGTCAGCAGCGGCAGCCGGTTCACGGCGGCGATATAGGCATCAAGGTTGCCCAGCGAGGGCACCAGGGCCCAGGGATCGCGCAGGGCCAACGCCCCGGTCGCGTGGGCGCCATGCAATGGGAGTGCAGCGGTGGTCATGGGGGCCATAGACATCCGGAAGCTCCTTGGGTTCAATTCATATTAGCACTCGTTGTCGATGAGTGCCAAAACCCCCGGACCCGACGGCAAAAGGCGAAGGGACTCAGGGCAGGGGCTCGACCTTGGCGCGCGTGATCGCCCCGTCCGAGCGGCCCTTGAGGTAGGCGTAGAGCTGGTGGACGTGGGCCGAGACATCGGGGCTGCCGCCGAAGCTCGGCATGCCCTTGTCGAGCCGGCCCTCGAGCACCGTCTTGCGGAAGTCGGCCTCGCTGAGCAGCTTCAGGCTCGCGAGCAGCGAGGGCCCGACCAGGCCCTCCTGGTTGGCGCCGTGGCAGCGGTCGCAGGCGGCGGCGCGCCAGGTGCGAAAGCCCTGCATCGTGTCGGCATCGACCTTGTAGCCGTCGACCACCCGGTAGGGCGTGGCCCCGCCGGGGGCGGCCGCCGGCGCCGGGGTGGGCGCCGGTGCCGGGGCGGCGGGTGGGGGCGGGCTGCCGCTGTCCTGGACGGGCGCGGCGCCGGAGGGCGAGGCGGGCCCGCCGGGGGCCGGCGCCGGGCTGCAGGCGACGAGCGTGAGCCCCAGCAGCAGGGCGGAGACGGGAAGCAGGGCGCGGGAGGAGGTCATGGCATGCCTTTCGCAGCAGGAGGGGGCGCCGCGGCGGCGCGGGGAGGGACGCTGTCTAAACTTAGCAGTGCCGCCGGAGATGAATATGGCCGTTGCTTTCCATTGGGACGATCCGTTGCTGCTGGATGCGCAGCTGACGGGGGACGAGCGCCAGGTTCGCGACGCCGCCCGGGCCTACTGCCAGGAGCGGCTCGGGCCGCGCGTCCTCGAGGCCTTCCGCCAGGAGCGGACCGATCCGCTGATCTTTCGCGAGATGGGCGAACTCGGCCTGCTCGGAGCGACCCTCCCGGAGGCCGATGGCGGCGCCGGCTTGAATTACGTCTGTTACGGGCTGCTTGCGCGCGAGGTCGAGCGCGTCGACTCGGGCTACCGCTCGATGATGAGCGTGCAGAGCTCGCTGGTGATGCTGCCGATCGCGAGCTTCGGAACCGACGCGCTGAAGCAGCGCTGCCTGCCGAAGCTCGCCCGCGGCGAGTGGATCGGCTGCTTCGGTCTGACCGAGCCCGACCATGGCTCCGACCCGGGCGGCCTGGCGGCGCGCGCGCGCGCCGTGCCGGGGGGCTACGAGCTCAGCGGCAGCAAGATGTGGATCACCAACAGCCCGATCGCCGACGTGTTCGTCGTCTGGGCCAAGGACGACGAAGGCCAGATCCGCGGCTTCGTGCTCGAGAAGGGCTTCAAGGGCCTGAGTGCCCCGGCGATCCACGGCAAGGTCGGGCTGCGCGCCTCGGTCACCGGCGAGATCGTGATGGAGCGGGTGTTCTGCCCCGAGGAGAACGCCTTTCCCGAGGTGCGCGGCCTGAAGGGGCCGTTCACCTGCCTGAACGGCGCGCGCTACGGCATCGCCTGGGGTGCGCTCGGCGCGGCCGAGGACTGCCTGCATCGCGCGCGCCGCTATGTGCTCGAGCGCCGGCAGTTCGGTCGGCCGCTGGCGGCCAACCAGCTGGTGCAGAGGAAGCTCGCCGACATGGTCAGCGAGATCGCGCTCGGCCTGCAGGGCTGCCTGCGGCTCGGGCGCATGAAGGACGAGGGCATCGCCGCGGTCGAGCTCACCTCGATGCTCAAGCGCAACTCCTGCGGCAAGGCGCTCGACATCGCGCGCCAGGCGCGCGACATGATGGGCGGCAACGGCATCTCCGACGAGTTCGGGGTCGCCCGTCACCTGGTCAACCTTGAGGTCGTCAACACCTACGAGGGCACCCATGACGTTCATGCGCTCATCCTCGGCCGGGCGATCACCGGGATCGCCGCCTTCGCCTGACGCGGGGCTGAGAAGCCTGCCGGCGCGTGCTTCGGACGCTACAGTGCCGGCGATGCACATCCTGTTGGCCGAAGACGACCCGGCGCTCGCCGAATCGACCGCCCGCGCGCTGCGCTCGCAGGGCTGGGTGGTCGACCACACCCCGCGCGGCGAGCCGGTGCCGGCCTCGGTCAAGGCCGACCCCTACGACCTGGTGATCCTCGATATCGGCCTGGCCGGCATCGACGGTTTCGCGACGCTCGAGCGCATCCGCGCCCAGGGCTCGACGCTGCCGGTGCTGATGCTGACCGCGCGCGACGCGATCGAGGACCGCGTGCGCGGCCTCGAGATGGGCGCCGACGACTACCTCGTCAAGCCCTTCGCGCTGGCCGAGCTGATCGCCCGCGTGCGCGTGCTGACGCGCCGCCACCAGGCGCGCCAGGGCAGCGTGCTCGCGATGGGGGGCCTGCGCATGGACCTGGAGGCGCGTCGCGCCTGGATCGGCGGCCAGCCGCTCGAGCTGTCGGCGCGCGAGTGGTCGGTGCTCGAGTTTCTGCTCGGCCGCGTCGGCCATGTGGTCGGCAAGGAGCAGATCCTGCAGGCCATCAGCGGCTGGGACGACGCGCTGTCGGAGAACGCGGTCGAGGTCTATGTCTCGCGGCTGCGGCCCAAGATCGAGCCGGCGGGCCTGAAGATCCGCGCGGTGCGCGGCTTCGGCTACCTGGTGGAGGAGGCGGCGGGCGCCACGCCGGCCGGCTGATGCTGAACAGCCTCAAGGCCACCCTGATGGTCTGGGTGGTGCTGCTGATGCTGTTGATCGTGCCGGTGCGTGCCTACCTCGGCCTGCGCAGCCAGGTCGCGCTGAACGACGCGGCCTACGACGTCGCGCTCAGCGACGCCGCCCTGGCGCTGGGCAATCTGGTCGACACCGAAGCCGATGGCGGCCGGCTGCGCTTCGAGCTGAACGCACAGACCGAGGAGCTGCTGCGCACCACCAGCACCGACGACTCGCTGTACTACGTCGTGATCGGCCCCGACGGCCAGCCGATCGCCGGCGATGCGCCGCTGGCCGAGCCGCCGATGCGGCTGCGCCGCGGCGAGCGCCGCCTGCTCGACACCGTCTACGCCGGCCGGCCGGTGCGCGTGGCGCTGCAGGCGGTCGAGTGCGGCGCGGCGATGTGCCAGGTGCGCGTCGCCGAGACGCTGCACAAGCGCGAGCGCAGCCGCGACGAGACGCGGCTGCTGACGGCGACGGTGTCGTTCATCGGTGCGGCGCTGCTGGCGCTGGCGATCTGGATCGTCGTCGCGCGCACGCTGCGCCCGCTGGCCTCGGTCAACACCCAGCTGGCCGAACGCTCGCTCGACGACCTGCGCCCGCTGCGGCGCGGCAAGGTCCCGAGCGAGCTGCGCCCGCTGATCGACGCGGTCGACCAGCTGCTCAAGCGCGTGGCCGGCGATGCCGCGCGCCAGCGCCACTTCATCGCCGACGCGGCCCACCAGCTGCGCACCCCCCTGACCGCGCTGCGCACCGAGACCGAGCTCGCGCTGCTCGAGTCGCACCCGCCGGCGGTGCACCAGACGCTGCTGCGGCTGCACCGCTCGGCGCAGCGCGCCGCGCGGCTGGCCGACCAGCTGCTCGCGCTGGCGCGCACCGAGGCGAGCAGCCGCGAGCCCGGCGGCATGGAGACGGTGGACCTGAAGGCGGTCGCTCACGACGCCGCGCAGGACTGGGTGCCGCGCGCGCTCGAGCGCGGTGCCGACCTCGGCTTCCAGCTCGAGAGCGCGCCGGTCGCCGGGCGCCGTCATCTGCTCGGCGAGCTGCTCGCGAACCTGATCCACAACGCGCTCGAGTACGCCGGGCAGGACCCGGCCCGCCCGGCGCGCATCACCGTGCGCACCGCCGCGCGGCCCGGCGGCGGCGCGCTGCTCGAGGTCGAGGACAACGGCCCGGGCATCGTCGCGCTCGAGCGCGATCGCGTGTTCGAGCGCTTCTACCGCCCGCCCGGCTCGGCCGGTGCCGGCAGCGGCCTGGGACTGGCGATCGTGCGCGACATCGCGCAGGCGCACGGCGCCGAGGTCACGCTGCACGACGGCGAGGACGGCCGCGGCCTGCGGGTGCGGGTCGCGTTCGCGCCGGCCTGATCAGCCGAAGCGCGTCGTGACCTGCCCGAGCAGCTCGTCGACCACCGCCAGCGTGTCCTCGACCGAGACCGGCTTGGTCAGGTAGCGCACCGCACCGGCGCGGCGCGCCGCCTGGATCTGCGCCGGCAGCGCGTCGGCCGAGACGATCACCACCGGGATCTCGGCGGTGCGCTGGTCGGCCTTCAGGTGCTGCAGCAGCGTCAGGCCGCCGATGTCGGGCAGGCCCAGGTCGAGCAGCACCAGATCCGGCGGCGCGGTGCGTACCGCCGCCAGCCCGTCGAGCCCGGTGGTCGCGACCTCCAGGCGCACCTGCGGGCGCTGCGCCAGGATGCCGCGCATCACCTCGACGTTGATGTCGTTGTCCTCGATGTAGAGCACGTGGCGGCTGCGGTAGACCGCCGCGTCGATGTCGTCGAGGTAGCCGGCCTCGGTCGCGGCATGCACCTCGGTGGTCAGCGGCAGGCGCAACCGGAAGGTCGAGCCGCGGCCGGCCTCGCTGCTCGCATCGAGCGAGCCGCCGTGGCGCTCGGCCAGCAGCCGCGCGATCACCAGGCCGATGCCGGTGCCCTCGGTGCTGCTGCGTTCGCGGCCGAGCCGGTTGAAGGGCTGGAACAGCTGGCCGAGCTGCAGCGGCGTCATGCCCACGCCGGTGTCGGTGACGGTCAGCTCGACCATCGGCGGGCCGTCGGCCGTCGCTCCGGCGACGCGCGTGCCGATCACCACGCTGCCGCCCTCGTGGTTGTACTTGACCGCGTTGCTCAGCAAGTTGGTGAGGATCTGCTTGACGCGCGTCGCATCGGCCAGCACGTGCAGCGGGGCATGGTCGGCCATGCCGCGGATCAGCTCGACGCGCCGCTGCGCCGCCTGTGGCGCGACCAGCGCCATCGACGCGACGATCAGCGGCTCCAGGGCCAGTGGCTCGGCCTGCAGCTGCAGCGTGCCGGACTCGATGCGCGACAGGTCGAGCACGTCGTTGATCATGTCCAGCAGGTGCCAGCCGGCCTGCTGGATCTGGCCGACCCAGCGGTGGTGGCGGTCGGCCAGAGGCGTCTCGCGGTCGAGGTCGAGCAGCTGCGCAAAGCCGAGCATGCCGTTGAGCGGCGTGCGCAGCTCGTGGCTCATGCGCGAGAGGAACTCGCTCTTGGCCCGGTTCGACAGCTCGGCGCGCTCGCGGGCGCGCTCGGCGGCCTCCAGGCGCATCGGCTCGGACAGGTCCTCGAACAGGCTGACGATGCGAAAGGGCGCGCCCTGCTCATCGCGCAGCACGCTGTGGGTGCCGAGCACCCACAGCGTCGCACCGGTCCGGGTCAGGCAGCGCTGGCGCAGCCGGGACAGCGGCAGCTGGCCGTCGAGCAGCGCGGCGCGCGCCTCGGCCGCCGCGGCACGGTCCTCGGGGTGGGTCAGCTCGGGCAACGACAGGCCGAGCAACGCCGCCTCGCCGTAGCCCGTCAGCGTGCAGAAGGCCTGGTTCGGCTGCTCGATACGTCCCTGCAGGTCGGTGTAGACCACGCCGATCGGCACCGCCTGGAAGATGTCGCGAAAGCGCTGCTCGCTCTGGCGCAGCGCGGCCTCGGTGAGCCGCCGCTCGGCGATCTGGCGGCGCAGCTCCTCGGTGCGCTCGGCCACCACCGCCTCGGTGCGGCGCGCCCGGCCGGTGACGATCAGCAGCAGCGCCCCCATCATCCCGGCCGCCGCCAGCGCCGCGACCGAGAACAGCCAGGCCGTGCCGTGGTCGCTGCCGGCGCGGCCAGCCACGCCGCCGTAGGCCTCGACGCGCAGCTCCCACGCCCGCCCGGCAAAGGGCAGCGCGGCGCGGTAGACCGTCGGCGACCGGGTGACCGCGCCGCACTCGGCGGGCCCGGCCAGGCGCACCGGGCCGGTCTCGGGGGCGGTGTCGAGCAGGCACATGCGCAGGTAGCCGGGCGCATCGACGGCGAGCCGCGCGAGCGCGTCCTCCATGCGCAGCGTCAGGAACACCAGCCCGCGAGGCAGGCCCGCCGCCGGGCCGTCGGGGCCGTGCACCGCGCGGTAGATCACCACCCCGAGCTGGCCGGCCGTGGCGCCGTCCTGGGTCAGCCGGAAGGCGGCCGAGGCGAAGGGCGCATCGCTGCGCTCGGCGCGCCGGATCGCGTCGCGCGCCGCCGGGATCGACAGCGCGTTGATGCCGAGCGCCGCCTCGTTGCCGGCCAGCGGCTCGACGCGCCGCATCGCGTACACGTCGGCGTCGGACGCGGCCAGCGGCTCGCGCTCGAAGACCCGGTAGTCGCCCAGGCCCTCGGCGCGCGCGGCCGCCTCGAAGGCCGCCAGCGCCTCGCGCGGCACGCGCTCATGCCAGCCGAGCGCCTGGATGCCCGGCTGCTTGCGCAGCCACACCGACGTGCCGCGGCGGAACTCGTCGGCGGTGACGCTGGTGGAGGCCAGGTAGACGCTGTGCATCGCCTCGAGCGCATCGAGGTGCGCGGCCAGCCGCAGCTCGACGGCGCGCGCCACCGCGCTGGCGTCGCGCTCGAAGCGTGCGGCGTCGCGGGCGCGCTGCCAGTGGCCCTCCTGCCAGATCGCTGCGGCCAGCAGCCCCAGCGCGATCAGCAGGGGCAGCGCGACCGAGCTGCGCCGCGGCCGCCAGGCGCTCGCCGGCTGGCCGACGAAGCACAGGATGATCGGTGCGCCGACGATCACGCCGAGCGCATCGCCGCTCCACCAGGTCAGCCAGGTCTGCAGCAGGCGCGGCGAGGGCAGCACGCCGGCGACCGCGAGCGCGGTCGTGCCGACCGTCGCACCGACGGTGCCGGCGAGCAGCGCCCCGAGGGCGAAGAAACGCCAGATCGCCACCGGGCCGTCGAGCGTCAGCGGGTCGGCGATCCGGCGGCGCACCAGCGCCGCACCGACCAGGGCCTGGGCCGCGGCACCGGCGCCGAGCGCCACCGGCAGGACCCACAGTGCCGCGCCCGACACGTCGCGCTGCCAGCCGAGCAGCGCGTTGACGGTGAGCGAGCCCAGCGCCACGCCCCAGGCGGCCGGCCGGCCGTAGACGAGCAGGGCGACCAGCGCCACGCCGGCCGCCGGGTACAGCGGGGAGGCGTAGCCGGGCGGGATCGCGAAGGCGAGCGCGGCCCAACCCGTCAGCGCATAGACGAGGGCCACGGCGACCACCACCGCGGCCCGGGGCTGCGGTGGGCGCTGGGGCACCACGTCGGCGTGGAGGAGGTCGGCTGGCATCGGTGGGCGGTGTCCGAGCAACCGCCATGCCGACACAGGGCAGGGCGCGCGCGGCACGGCGGCGGCGCAGAGACTACCACCGCCCGGGCGCGGTCCTCAGGCCGCCGCGCCGAGCGCGCCGAGCGCGCCGGGACTCAGACGTTGAAGAGGAAATGCAGCACGTCGCCGTCCTTGACGACGTAGTCCTTGCCCTCGGCGCGCATCTTCCCGGCTTCCTTCGCGCCCTGCTCGCCCTGGTAGGTGATGAAGTCCTCGTAGGCGATGGTCTGCGCGCGGATGAAGCCGCGCTCGAAGTCGCCGTGGATCACGCCGGCCGCCTGCGGCGCGGTGTCGCCGATGTGGATGGTCCAGGCGCGCACTTCCTTGACGCCGGCGGTGAAATAGGTCTGCAGTCCGAGCAGCTTGAAGGCGGCGCGGATCAGGCGGTTGAGCCCCGGCTCGTCCTGACCCATCTCCTGCAGGAACATCAGCTTGTCCTCGTCGGGCATGTCGGCGAGCTCGGACTCGGTCTTCGCGCAGATCGCCACCACCGGCGCCTTCTGCGTCTCGGCGTAGGCGCGCAGGCGGTCGAGGTGGGCGTTGTTCTCGAAGCCGCCCTCGTCGACGTTGCCGACGAACATCGCCGGCTTGGCGGTGATCAGGCACAGCGGCTTGAGCACCACCAGCTCTTCCTTGCTGAAGGCGATGCTGCGCACTGGCTTCGCCTCGTTGAGCGCCGCCTGGCACTTCTGCAGCACGTCGACCAGGCGCTGCGCCTCCTTGTCGTGGCCGGTCTTGGCCACCTTGGTG
This sequence comes from uncultured Methylibium sp., assembly GCA_964408005.1. Taxonomy (GTDB): domain Bacteria; phylum Pseudomonadota; class Gammaproteobacteria; order Burkholderiales; family Burkholderiaceae_C; genus Methylibium. The sequence goes on along the minus strand of CAYOXW010000035.1, from coordinate 4,190 downwards.
TAGCGGGCCAGCGACTTCTCGACGGTCGTCATGTCGGCCAGGCACAGCTCGGTCTGGATCACCTCGATGTCGGAGATCGGGTCGACCTTGCCGGCCACGTGGATGACGTTCTCGTCCTCGAAGCAGCGCACCACGTTGACGATCGCGTCGGTCTCGCGGATGTGCGCGAGGAACTGGTTGCCCAGGCCCTCGCCCTTGGAGGCGCCCGCCACCAGGCCGGCGATGTCGACGAACTCGACGATGGCCGGCACCACCTTCTCGGGCTCGACGATCGCCGACAGCGCGGCCAGCCGCGGGTCGGGCAGCTCGACGATGCCGACGTTGGGCTCGATCGTGCAGAACGGGTAGTTCTCGGCGGCGATGCCGGCCTTGGTCAGCGCGTTGAAGAGGGTGGACTTGCCGACGTTGGGCAGGCCCACGATGCCGCATTTGAGGCTCATCGGGAGGGCTTTCGGGGTGGCTGAGCCGCGACGGCGGCCGGCGCCGGGGCGGCGCGAGGAAGGCCCGAATTTTATTCGCCGCCGGGCTGACGGGCGTGATGCGGCTCAGCCCTCGGGCAGCGCGTCGTCGACCGAGACGACCTTGCCGGTCTCGCCGGCCTCGTAGCCGACCAGCGCGGCGACCGAGGCGCGGTACTTGGGCGACTGCATCAGCGCCAGCGCGTCGCGCAGCGTCGGCTCACGCAGCAGCTTGGTCGGCACCGCGAAGTAGTAGCGCTCGCGCAGCAGCGGCATGAAGGGCAGGCCGAAGCGCTGCGCCGCGGTCTGCACGCCGACGCCGACGTCGGCCATGCCGCTGGCGATGTAGGCCGCGACCGCCGCGTGGGTGAATTCGGCGGTCGAGTAGCCGTTGATCTCGGCCGGCGCGATGCCCTGCTTGGCCAGCATCAGCTCGGTCAGCATGCGCGTGCCCGAGCCCTCCGGGCGGTTGACGAAGCGCACGTCCGGGCGCGTCAGGTCGGCCAGGCTGCGGATGCGCTTGGGGTTGCCCGGCGCGACGAACAGGCCCTGGGCGCGCACCGCCAGGTGGATCAGGCTGTGCTCGCCGGGGCGCAGCCATTCGCGGTAGCGGCGCGCCGCGGGCAGCGCGAACTCGCCGATCGGCACGTGAAAGCCCGCCAGCTCGCATTCGCCGCGCGCCAGCGCCGACACCGATTCGAAGCTGTTGCGGTAGCGCAGCTCGACCGGCAGCGAGGCCGCCTCGAGCTGCTCGACCAGCGCCGCGACCGCGAAACCGTGGCTGGCGTGCAGGCGCAGCGCCGACACCGCGCTGGGCTTGCGCGGCAGCGTGCGCTCGAGCTCGTGCTCGAGCTCGGAGGCCAGCGAGCTCAGCAGCGGCGACAGCCGCGCGGCGATGCGCCTGTCGGCCCAGATCAGCTTCTCGGCCAGCGGCGTCAGCGTCGAGCCGCGGCCGCGCCCGGCGTCGACCAGCGGGTGGCCGAACAGCTCCTCGGCGCGCTTGACCTGGCCCCAGGCATGGCGGTAGGACAGGCCCATGGTGCGCGCGGCCTGGGCGATCGCGCCGCTCTCCTGGATCGCGGCCAGCAGCACCAGCAACTCGGTGGTGTCGACCGAGCTGTCGGGATCCTGGGAAACCCCCCAGTGCGGCGTGATCTGGATGCGCATCATTCGGATGTTTCAGACATATCTGGCGCGAGGCCTGGCGATATCTTTCAAGCCACCAGGCCGGGTGTTAATGTGTTTATTGGAGCATGAGCCCGCGGCCGGTGTAACCCCCTCTCGAACCCATGAATGCCCCAGTGATCCCGATCCAGGTTCTGCGTGAACCTGGGCGCCGGGCGCGCAACTCCGGCGAAAGGCCGGTGGATGCGCAAGCCCTGCGCGCGGTGAGCGAACTGCTCGCCGGACGATCGATGCGCAAGGACCTGCTGATCGAGCACTTGCACGCGATCAACGACCGTTACGGTCAGCTGCGCACCGACCACCTCGCGGCGCTGGCGCAGCTGCTGCGGCTGTCCGAGACCGAGGTCTTCGAGGTCGCGAGCTTCTATCACCACTTCGAGCTCGTGTCGCCGCAGGCCGACGGCAGCTATGCCGCGCCGGCCGCGCTGACGGTGCGGGTGTGCGAAGGCATCGCCTGCGAGCTCGCCGGGGCCCAGGACCTGCTGGCGCGCTTGCCGCAGATCCTCGGCACCGAGGTGCGCGTGATCGCCGCCCCCTGCATCGGCCGGTGCGAGCAGGCGCCGGCGGTCGCGGTGCACCAGCACCCGGTGCCACGCGCGACGCTGGCCAAGGTGCAGGCGGCGGTCGCCACCCAGGCCAGGACCCACGAGCCCGAGCCCTACCTGGGGCTGGAGCCCTATCTGGCCGCGGGCGGCTACGCGACCTTGCGCGCCTGCCTGTCGGGCGAGCGCGACGTCGAGAGCGTGATCGCGACGATGGAGGCCTCGGGCCTGCGCGGCCTCGGCGGCGCGGGCTTCCCGGCCGGCCGCAAGTGGCGCATCGTGCGCGGACAGGCGGCCCCCCGGCTGATGGCCGTCAACATCGACGAGGGCGAGCCCGGCACCTTCAAAGATCGGCATTACCTCGAGCGCGACCCGCACCGCTTCCTCGAAGGCCTGCTGATCGCGGCCTGGGCGGTCGGCGTCGACGCGATCTACGTCTACCTGCGCGACGAGTACCACGGCTGCCGCGCGATCCTCGAACGCGAGCTGGCGGCGCTGCGGGCGAACCCGCCGCTGTCGCAGCTGCCCGCCATCGAGCTGCGCCGCGGCGCCGGCGCCTACATCTGCGGCGAAGAGTCCGCGATGATCGAGTCGATCGAGGGCAAGCGCGGCATGCCGCGGCTGCGCCCGCCCTATGTGGCCCAGGTCGGCCTGTTCGGCCGGCCGACGCTCGAGCACAACTTCGAGACCCTGTACTGGGTGCGCGACATCCTCGAGAAGGGCGGCGACTGGTTCGCCGGCTTCGGCCGCAACGGCCGCAAGGGGCTGCGCTCGTTCTCGGTCTCGGGCCGCGTCAAGAACCCCGGCGTGCACCTCGCGCCGGCCGGCATCACGCTGCGCGAGCTGGTCGAGGAATACTGCGGCGGCATGCTCGACGGGCACCATCTGTATGCCTACCTGCCGGGCGGCGCCTCGGGCGGCATCCTGCCCGAGCGGCTGGCCGACATCCCGCTGGACTTCGACACGCTGCAGCCGCATGGCTGCTTCATCGGTTCGGCCGCGGTGGTGGTGCTGTCCGACCGGGACCGGGCGACCGACGTCGCGCGCAACCTGATGCGCTTCTTCGAGCACGAGAGCTGCGGCCAGTGCACGCCCTGCCGCAGCGGCACGGCCAAGGTCAACGAACTGATCGCGAGCGACCGGTGGGATCTGCCGCTGCTCGCGGAACTGTCGCAGGTGATGCGAGACGCGTCGATCTGCGGCCTCGGCCAGGCCGCCCCGAACCCGGTGGACTGCGTGGTCAAGTACTTCCCCGAAGAGCTCATCCCATGAACGCTCCCCTGGTGTCGAAACTCCTGGCGCCGCCCGCACCGACGGTGGAGTTCACGCTCGACGGCCGCACCGTCACCGCCCAGGCCGACGAGACGATCTGGGCCGTCGCCCAGCGCGAGGGCACGACGATCCCGCACCTGTGCCACAAGGAAGGCCTGACGCCGGCCGGCAACTGCCGCGCCTGCGTGGTCGAGGTCGAGGGCGAGCGCACGCTGGCGGCGAGCTGCTGCCGCAGCGTCGCGCCCGGCATGAAGGTCAAGACCGACAGCGCGCGCGCACTCACCGCACGCAAGATGGTCGTCGAGCTGCTGATGAGCGACGCCGGCGCGACCACCGACCAGTACACGAAGCACTCCGAGCTCAGCGGCTGGGCCCAAAAGCTCGAGGTGCCGAGCGGCCGGCTGCCGCGGCGCGACGCGCATTACGCCGAGGCCGACCTGTCGCACCCGGCGATCGCGGTCAACCTCGACGCCTGCATCCAGTGCACCCGCTGCCTGCGTGCCTGCCGCGACGAGCAGGGCAACGACGTCATCGGCCTCGCCTTCCGCGGCGGCCACGCCCAGATCAGCTTCGACACCAACGCCAAGCTCGGCGACTCGTCCTGCGTCGCCTGCGGCGAATGCGTGCAGGCCTGCCCGACCGGCGCGCTGATGCCGGCGCGCGGCGCCGGGCTGGCCGAGATCACCAAGCAGGTCGACTCGGTCTGCCCCTACTGCGGCGTCGGCTGCCAGCT
>CAYOXW010000034.1:0-20271 GCA_964408005.1 uncultured Methylibium sp. | reverse complement strand
CATCACGCACAGCATCTGCACGCTCGAGTTCGAGGACCAGCGGCCGTTCTACGACTGGCTGCTCGAACGGCTCTGCGAGCTCGGTCTGCTGGCCCGCCCGCGCCCGCACCAGCACGAGTTCGCGCGGCTCAACCTCACCTACGTCGTCACCAGCAAGCGCAAGCTCAAGCAGCTGGTCGACGAGGGCCATGTCGAGGGCTGGGACGACCCGCGCATGCCCACCCTCGTCGGCCTGCGCCGGCGTGGCTACACCCCGCAGAGCATCCAGCTGTTCTGCGAGCGCATCGGCGTCACCAAGGACCACAGCTGGATCGACTACGCCGCGCTCGACGCCGCGCTGCGCGACGACCTCGAGGGCAAGGCGCCGCGCGCGATGGCCGTGCTCGATCCGCTCAAGCTCAAGCTGAGCAACTGGGCCGAGGTCTTCGGCGGCGACGCGCACCGCGAGCCCTGCCAGGCGCCCGCGCACCCGCAACGCCCCGAGCTCGGCACACGGCAGTTCAGCCTCGGCCCCGAGGTCTGGATCGAGCGTGACGATTTCGCCGAGACGCCGCCCAAGGGCTTCTTCCGCCTCTTCCCGGGCAACAAGGTGCGGCTGAAGTACGGCGTCGTCGTCGAATGCACCGGCTGCGAGAAGGATGCCGACGGCCAGGTGAGCGCGGTGCTCGCCACCGTCGTGCCCGACACCAAGAGCGGCACCCCGGGCGCCGACGCGGTCAAGGTCAAGGGCACGATCACCTGGGTCGGCGCGCACGAGGCGCTGCCGACCGAGCTGCGCCTGTACGACCGGCTGTTCACCGAGGCCCAGCCGGACGCCGGCGGGCGCGACTTCCTCAGCGTGCTCAACCCGGCGAGCCGCGTGCTGCGCCGGGGCTATGTCGAGCCGGGCCTCGCGAGCGCGCCGCCGCAGGCGCGCTTCCAGTTCGAGCGCCACGGCTACTTCGTCGCCGATGCCAAGCTGCACCAGCCGGGCGCCGCGGTGTTCGGGCGCATCGCGGGGCTGAAGGACACCTGGTCGAAGTGAACCCGCCGGGCCCAGCGGCCCGGCGCTCAGTGGCTCATCAGCACCGGCAGCGTCATCGACGCCAGCACGGTGCGCGTCGCACCGCCGAGCACGAACTCGCGTGCCCGGCTGTGGCCGTAGCAGCCCATCACCAGCAGGTCGGCGCCCAGGTCGGCGGCGCGTGACAGCAGCCACTCGCCGACCTCCTGCGGCTCGCCATCGAGGCGCTGCATCTCGGCACGCACGCCGTGCAGCCGCAGGCTGCGCTCGATGTCCAGCGGTGCGCCCGTGCAGGCGCCGGCCGGCGCCCCCGCGCCGAGCACGGTGACCTCGCGCGCCTGCCGCAGCAGCGGCAGCGCCGCCGCCACCGCGCGTGCCGTCGCCGGCGTGGCCTTCCAGGCCACCAGCACCTTGTGGCCGACGGAGGCGCTTCCCCCGGCGTAGGGCAGCACGAGGGCCGGGCGACCACTGGCGGCAAGGACGGCCGGCACGAAGTCGGCCGGCAGCGCGCCATCGCGCTCCTGCGGATCGTGCTGGCCGAGCACGCTCAGGTCGGCGTAGAGCATCTGCTCGGCCACCGCGGGGATGACGGGCTCGAGCCCGATGTCCGCCCAGCTGCCGCGCGGGCCCAGGCCCGCCGCGTCGAAGGCCTGACGGGCCTGCGCGCGCCACTGCTGGTGCAACTCGATCAGCGCCTGCGCCACCACCGCCCCGCCGATATCGCTGTAGGGCATGGCCAGCAGTGGCGGGACGGTCGCGAACAGCGCCGTGGCATGGGCGTCGAAGCGCCGCGCCAGATCGGCGGCCAAGGCCAGGCGCGGCTGGTCCCGCGCCGAGCCGCCAAGGTGCACCAGCAGGCTTTTCATCACCGGCAGGCGCGTTCTACTCGACCGCGACCTGGCGACTGCGCGCCCCGGCGCGCTTGGGCATCACCAGCGTCAGCACGCCGTCCTCGAGCTTGGCGCTGCTCGCCGTCTCGTCGACGTCGCAGGCCAGCGTGAAGCTGCGCGAGGCGCGGCCACGGTAGGTCTCGCGCACCAGCGCGCGGCCCTTGGCGTCCTTCTCCTCGCGGTCGCGCCGCACCTCGGCCGCGATCGCGACGCGGTTGCCGTCGATCTCGACGCGCACGTCGTCCTTCTTCGCGCCCGGCATCTCGGCGCGCACGGTGTAGGCCTTGTCGGTCTCGTCCACGTCGATGCGGATCTCGCCGAGCGGCTCGCCGTTCGGCGGCGTGTGCAGCATGAAGCGGCGGAAGATCTCCGGGAACATGTCGTCGATGCGGGTCAGGGAGCTCATGGATGCCTCCTTGGTGGCGGGTGGAGCGTTTTCAGTCTAGGAGGCACGCCACGGGAAATCTTGCTCTGCGTCAAGAATCGGCACGGCACGGTGCCGCAACGGCGCCGGGCGAACGATCATCGGAACCATGTGGACGCTGCCGCCCCCCTGGCAGGCCTGCACCGTCGCCGCCGACGTGCACTGGGCCGGCTTCGGCTCGACCGCCGGCATCGAGACACGCCGCCGCCAGCGGCTCGCCGCGCTGATGGCGGCGGCCCGGCGCTCGCCGCTGTACCGCGAGCGCTTCGCGCGCCATGGCGACACCTTCGAGCAGCAGCCCCCCATCACCAAGGCCGAGCTGATGGCGCGCTTCGACGACTGGGTCTGCGACCCGCGCATCACGCTCGCCGGGGTGCGCGCCTTCCTCGCCGATGCGCGCCGCATCGGCACCGCCTTCGCGGGCGACTACACGGTCTGGGAGAGTTCGGGCAGCAGCGGCGTGCCCGGCATCTTCGTGCAGGACGCCGCCGCGATGGCGGTCTACGACGCGCTCGAGGCGCCGCGCCGCCCCAGCCCCTGGAGCCCCTGGGCCCAGGCCCTCGACACCGTCCGGCGCACCGCCTTCGTCGGCGCGACCGGCGGCCACTTCGCGAGCACGGTGTCGGTCGAGCGCCTGCGCCGCCTCGTGCCCGGCCTCGCCGGTCGGCTGCGGGGCTTCTCCTTCCTGCAGCCGATCGGCGATCTGGTGCGCGCGCTGAACCGCTGGCAACCCAGCGTAATCGCGACCTACCCGACCGCCGCGCTGCTGCTGGCCGAGGAGCAGGCGGCCGGCCGGCTGCGGCTGACGCTGCGCGAGCTGTGCACCGGCGGCGAGGCGCTCGGCGACGCGCTGCGCGGCGCGATCGCCGCGCGCTTCGGCTGCCCGGTGCACGCGAGCTACGGCGCGTCCGAGTTCCTCGCACTCGCCGCCGAGTGCCCGCGGCGCCGGCTGCACCTGAACGCCGACTGGGCGCTGCTGGAGGCGGTCGACGCCCACGGCCGGCCGGTGCCGCCGGGCACGACCGGGGCCCGCACGCTGCTGAGCAACCTGGCCAACCATGTGCAGCCGCTGATCCGCTACGAGCTCGGCGACCGGCTGCGCTTCGACGCCGCGCCCTGTGCCTGCGGCCTGCCGCTGCCGGTGATCGAGGTGCAGGGCCGCGTCGACGACGCGCTGCTGCTGAACGACCGGCACCGCCGGCCGGTGCGGCTGCTGCCGCTGGCGCTGAGCACGGTGCTCGAGGACGAGGCCGGCGTGTTCGACTTCCAGCTGATCCAGCGCGGTCCGCGCACGCTGCAGCTGTGCGTCGGTGGCGACGCGGCCGCGCTCGCGCGGGCCCGCGCGGCGCTGCAGGCCTATCTGCGCAGCCAGGGGCTGGAGGGGCTGCGTCTGCAGGCCGCCTGCGGACCGCCCGAGGTGCGCGGACGCAGCGGCAAGCTGCCGCGCGTGGTGCGCTGCGAGCCGGTGCCCTCGGGCCGCACGGCCCCGGACCTTGCGCAGGATCAGCCCCACCAGGCGCCAACGCGCGCATAGTTGCGCTGTCGCCCACCGTTTCGACTGGAGATCTGCCATGGCCGCGAGCCCCTCCGTCCCCACCGCCCCGCCGCCGGGCCTCGAGGCCCTCCTGCCGCTGTTCGGGGCCCCTGGCGCGATGTGGAGCCAGTATTTCGCGATGCAGGCGGCGCTGCTCGCCCCCTGGGCCGAATGGCAGTGCGCCTGGTGGCGGGCCTGCGGCGTGCCTGCCGAGGCGCTGCCGCTGTGGAGCGGCATGCCCGTGGGAGGCGAGCCCCTGCCCTGAGCGGGCGGACGCGCCCCTCGCTTGCGCCCGATGCCCGGCGACCCCGCCGCCCCGCCTGCGCCCTCCGCGCCCGTCTTCAGCGCTCGCGGCCTCACCAAGACCTATGGCGAGGGGCCGAGCGCGGTCCACGCGCTGCGCGGCGTCGATCTCGACGTGCACCCCGGCGAGTTTGTCGTGCTGCTCGGCGCCTCGGGCAGCGGCAAGTCGACGCTGCTGAACATCCTCGGCGGCCTCGACACCGCCAGCGGCGGCAGCGCGCGCTGGCGCGACCACGACCTGACCCGCGCCGGCGACGCCGAGCTGACGGCCTACCGCCGCGAGCATGTCGGCTTCGTGTTCCAGTTCTACAACCTGATCCCGAGCCTGACGGCGCGCGAGAACGTCGCGCTGGTCACCGACCTGGTCGACGAGCCGATGGCCCCCGAGGACGCGCTGGCCCAGGTGGGTCTCGAGCAGCGCCTCGACCACTTCATCTCGCAGCTCTCCGGCGGCGAGCAGCAGCGCGTCGCGATCGCGCGTGCGATCGCCAAGCGCCCCGACGTGCTGCTGTGCGACGAGCCCACCGGCGCGCTCGACTGCGCCACCGGCATCCGCGTGCTCGAGGCGATCGACGCGGTCAACCGCGAGCTCGGCACGACGACGATCGTGATCACGCACAACGCGCCGATCGCGGCCATGGCCGACCGCGTGCTGCGCCTGGCCGACGGGCGCATCGTCGAGGACCGCCGCAACGCCGGGCGCCTGCCGGCCTCGGCGCTGTCGTGGTGAGGCGATGCGGGCGCTGCACATCAAGCTCTGGCGCGACCTGAAACGCCTGCGCGGGCAGGTCGTGACCATCGCGCTGGTGGTGGCCTGCGGCGTCGCCGGCTTCGTCGGCGCGTTCTCGACGCACGCCTCGCTCGAGGCCTCGCGCGACCGCTACTACCGCGACGCCGCCTTCGCCGACGTGTTCGGCGCGGTGCGCCGCGCGCCGCTGGCGCTGCGCGAGCGCCTCGCAGCGATCGACGGCGTCGCCGCGCTGCGTCTGGACACCGCCTTCGACACCCAGCTCGACCTGCCCGGCGTGCTGCAGCCGCTGACCGGGCGCATCGTCGGCCTCGAGCTAGGCCGGCGCGAGACGGTCAACCGCCTGTCGCTGCGCCGCGGCCGCTGGCCCGAGCGCGGCGCGGCCACCGAGGTGCTGGTCAACGACCGCTTCGCGACGCTGCGCGGGCTGGCGCCGGGCGCGACCGTGGCCGCGCTGCTGAACGGCCGGCGCGAGACGCTGCGCATCGTCGGCACCGTCGCCTCGCCCGAGTACGTCTACGCGACCCGCAGCGGCGGTCCCGACGACGAGTGGTTCGGCGTGCTGTGGCTCGACGCCGAGCGCGTCGCGAGCGCCTTCGCGATGGAGGGCGCCTTCAACCGCGTCGCGCTGCGGCTCGCGCCGGGCGCGAGCGAGGCGCGCGTGATCGACGCGCTCGACCGCCTGCTCGAGCCCTATGGCTCGACCGGCGCGACGGGACGCGAGCGCCAGCTCTCGGCGCTGATCGTCGACAACGAGCTGCGCCAGCAGCAGGTGCTCGGCACGGTGCTGCCCGGCATCTTCCTCGCGGTCGCGGCCTTCATCCTCAACGTGGTGCTGGCCCGCCAGGTCGCAACGCAGCGGCCGCAGATCGCCGCGCTGAAGGCGCTGGGCTACCGTGACACCGAGATCGCCGGCCACTACCTGCTGCTGGCCGTCGCGATCGCCGCGGTCGGCATCGTGCTGGGCTGGATCGGCAGCCACTGGCTGGGGCGCGGCATGATCTGGCTGTACGCCGAGGTGTTCCGCTTCGACGCGCTGACCTACCGCACCGTGCCGGCGGTGGCGCTGAGTGCGGCGCTGGCGGTCGCGCTGGCGGCCGCGCTCGGCGCGCTGAGCGCGATCCGCTCGGTCGTGCGCCTGTCGCCGGCCCAGGCGATGCAGGCGCCGACGCCGCCGCGCTACCAGCAGACCCTGCTCGAGCGGCTGGCCGACGCGACGGCCCGGGTGTCGGGGCGGGCACGCCGCCTGGCGCCGGCCGCGCTGATGGTGCTGCGCAACCTCGAGCGCCGACCGCTGCGCGCCGCGCTGACGGTCTGCGGCATCGCGGCGGCGGTCGCGCTGCAGGTCTCGGGCCTGTTCTGGAACGACACGATCGCGCGCATCGTCGACGTGCAGTTCCGTCAGGTCCAGCAGGGCGACCTGCTGCTGGACTTCCAGGAGCCGCTCGACGTCGCCGTGCAGCAGGAACTGCTGCGCCTGCCGGGCATCCTCGAGGCCGAGCTGTGGCGCAGCGAGCCGGTGTGCGTCGCTGCGGGGCGCCAGCGCATCGACACCGCGCTGACCGGCCTCGCGAGCACGCCGCGGCTGATGCGGCTGGTCGACGCCGAACGCGGCGCGCTGCCGCCGCCGGCCGCGGGCGTGGTGCTGAGCGCGCTGCTGGCGCGCCAGCTCGGCGTGACGGTGGGCGAGCGGGTCGAGATCGAGTTCCGGCTCTGGCACCGGCGCCGCGTCAGCCAGCCGGTGGTCGGCATCGTGCACACGCTGTTCGGCCGCCAGGCCTACATGCGGCTGGACGCGCTCAACCGCCTGGCCGGCGACGGCGACGGCGCCAGCGACGCCGCGCTGCGCATCGACCCGCGGCAGCGCGAGGCCTTCTTCCAGGCCGCGAAGGCCACACCACGGATCGCCGCGGTGTTCGACAAGTCGGGCGCGCTCGCCAGCTTCGAGAAGACGACGGCGCGCAACATCGGCTACTTCACCGCGGTGCTGACGCTGTTCGCGGTGGCGATGGCGGTCGGCATCACCTACAACGCGGCGCGCGTGGCGCTGTCCGAGCGCGCCTGGGAGCTGGCCAGCCTGCGCGTGATGGGCATGACCCGCGCCGAGGTCTCGACGCTGCTGCTCGCGGAGCTGGCCCTGGAGCTGCTGCTGGCGCTGCCGCTCGGCGCCTGGCTGGGCTATGGTCTGGCGAACGGCCTGATGCGGGCGATGCAGTCCGACGAGATCGATTTCCCGGTGGTGATCGACCCGTCGACCTATGGCCTGGCGGCGCTCACCGTGCTGGCCGCCGGCATCCTCAGCGCCCTGGTGGTGCGCCAACGCATCGACCACCTCGACCTGGTCGCGGTGCTGAAGGTGCGTGAATAGGGCCAGGTACGCGAGTCGCAGGACCACGAAGAACCCACGCCATGACACAAGGCCCCAAGAGATCGCGCCACCGCCTCGGCGGGGCGGCCCTGCTGGTCGCGGCCGCGGCCGCCCTCGCCTGGGCCTTCTGGCCGCGGGCCATCGAGGTCGAGCTCGCCGAGGCGCGGCTCGGCCGCTTCGAGCAGACCCTCGAGGAGGACGGCCGCCTGCGCGCCGTGCACCGCTACGTGATCAGCGCACCGGTCGCGAGCACGCTGCTGCGGCCAACGCTGAAGGTCGGCGACCGGGTCGAGGCCGGCCAGGTGGTGGCTCAGCTCGTGCCGCTGCCGCCGCAGATGATCGATGCGCGCTCGCGCAGCGTCCTGCAAGAACGCGTCGGCGGCGCCGAGGCGGCCCATGCCGCGGCGCGCGCCCAGCTGGGGCAAGCCCAGGCGGCGGCCGAGCGCGCCGCGCTCGAGGCCCGGCGGGTCGATCGGCTGGCCGGCGAGCAGTTCGTCTCGCCGGCCGCGCAGGACGAGGCACGCCTGGGGCTGCAGATCCAGCGCCGCGCGCTCGAGTCCGCCCAGGCCCAGCAGCACCAGGCCGAGCACGCGCTGGCGGAGGCCCGCGCGGCCCTGCAGCGCGCCGAGGGGCGCGGCGAGCGCGGCACCGGCCTGTGGGCCGTCACGGCGCCGGTGGCGGGCCGCATCGTGCGGCTGCCGCACGAGAGCGCCACGGCCGTGCAGCCCGGCGAGCCGCTGGTGGACATCGCCGACACCGACCGGCTCGAGGCGGTGATCGACGTGCTGTCGAGCGACGCGCTGCGCGTGAAGGTCGGCGCGCCGGTGCGGCTCGCACTCGGCAGCGGGCTGCCGGAGCTCGCCGGGCGCGTCGAGCGCATCGAGCCGGTGGCCTTCACCAAGGTCTCGGCGCTGGGCATCGAGGAGCAGCGCGTCAACCTGATCGTGGCTCCTGCCGCGTCGCCCCCCGGAACGCTCGGCGACGGCTACCGGGTCGATGCCAGCGTCTCGCTCGAAGCCCACGACGACGCCCTGCTCGTGCCCACCGGAGCGCTGCTGCGCGACGGCAGCGCCTGGTCCGTGCTCGTGGCCGAGGGCGGCCGGGCGCGCCGGCGCCCGGTCGAGCTGGCCGGCCGCAACGGCGACTGGGCCTGGCTGCGCAGCGGGCTCACGCCGACGGAGCGGGTCGTGCTGTACCCGGGCGCCTCGATCACCGACGGACAGCGCATCCGCGCGCGCGGAAGCCCTTCATGAGCCGCATCCTGATCCTCCAGGGCCACCCCGACCCGGACCCCGGCCACTTCGGCCATGCGCTGGCAAGCGCCTATGCCGAGGCCGCCCGCGCGGCCGGCCACACGGTCGAGACCGTCACCGTCGCGACGCTGGACTTCCCGCTGCTGCGCAGCCCGCAGCAGTGGCAGCACGGCGCGCTGCCGGACGCGCTGCGGCCGGTGCAGGCGGCGATCGCGCGCGCCGAGCACCTGGTGCTGTTCTTCCCGCTGTGGCTGGGCGGCATGCCGGCGCTGCTCAAGGGCCTGCTCGAACAGGTGCTGCGGCCCGGCTTCGCGATCGGCTCCGGCAACCCGCTGACCGGGCCGAAGCCGCTGGCCGGCCGCTCGGCGCGCGTGGTCGTGACCCTGGGCATGCCGGCGCTGATCTACCGCTGGCTGTACCGCGCCCACGGGCTGAAGGCGCTGGAGCGCAACATCCTCGGCTTCGTCGGCATCGCGCCGGTGCGCGCGACGCTGATCGGCTCGGTCGAGAGCTCGGACGCGGCGCGCCGGCGCTGGCTCGCGAAGCTGGCGCGACTGGGCACCGCGGGTGCATGATCGCTGACACGTCCGCAGCGACAGGAGGTCCGCCCCATGACGATCGACGCCACCCCGCCCGAGGGCGACTTCGCCCGGCTGATCGACGAGCAGCTCGAGCTCGCGGCCGCCAAGCTGCCGGCGCTCGAACCCGCGGTCGTGCACCCGTCGCCGGAAGACCACGACGAGCTGCCGCTGCCCCACCCCACGCTGGAAGACGTGCTGCTCGGCAAGGCCGAGGCCAGCGCGCAGATGCTCGACGAGCTGGCCGCGCTCGAGGCGGCGCCCGAGCTCAGCGACGAGGAGCTCGCCCGCCAGGCGCTGGCCGACGGCGGCGGCGACGCCGACCCGGCCACGCCGGAGTGAGGCGCCGCCGCGTCGCCCTTACAGCGGGTTGAGCGACTTCTCGGTGCGGTAGTGGGTGTAGCCCACGCTCGCGCCGGCGCGCAGGCCGACGCCGAGGCGGATCGGCGCCAGCGTCACGCCGTCGAGCCGCTGGTAGTTGATGCCGGCACCGCCGACGTAGTAGAGGCTGCCGTCGACCCCCGGGTAGCGCCTGAACAGCGCCGCCGGCTCGCGCAGGTTGTAGACCAGCACGAACACCTTCGAGGCGTTGGCGCCGAGGTCGAAGCCGATCGACGGGCCGGACCAGTAGACCTTGCTGGTCGCGCCGGACTTCAGCACCAGCTCGCCCTCGCCGTAGCGCACGCCGGCGGTCACGGCGGCGGCGACCTCCTCGCCGCGCAGGTAGCCGTTCGGGCGGCCCTGCTCACGGAAGGCCTTCGCGATCACCTGGGCCAGGCCCTCGGTGGTCTGGCCGAAGAAGTCGACCGCGGCCTTCAGCGTCGAGGCCTCGTCATAGGTGTCGGCGGGCGCGGCGGCGCGTGCCAGCGCCGGAACGGCCACCACGAGGGCGCCGGCCCCGAGGCGGCCGAGCCAGGCCCGCCGGGTGGTTGCCAGCAGATCGCAGGCGGTGCGGCCCAGCGGCCGCTCCGGGAGACAGCTCGGTTCGCGGTGAGAGTGTCGGACGGTCATCGTTCGGTGGCTCCTATCGCGCCGCCGGGAGGCGCCGCTTGGAATTCACCTTAGCCGCCGGGCCGGCCTCTGGCTGTCTCGGGATGTGGCGAGAGGTACGGATGTAACAGGCTCAGCCGAGCGCCTTTTCGATAGCGATCGTCAATGCATCGCGCTGGCGCGCGTCGGGCAGCGGTCCGCGCAGGGCCTGCAGGTTCTCGCTCACATGGGCCGGGTCGGTGCTCGCCGGGATCGCGCAGGCGACCGCCGGATGCGCCAGTTCCCACTTCAACACCAGGGGCGCCCAGGCCGTGCAGCCGAGCTCGGCGGCCAGCGGCGGCAGCGGCGCGCCGCGCAGGCGGCGCAGCAGGTGCCCACCGTCGAAGGGCCGGTTGACGATCACCGCCATGCCGCGCGCGGCGGCCAGCGCCATCAGCGGCTCGGCGCGGCGGTCGACCGGGTTGTAGGTGATCTGCAGCACATCGAGGTCGCGTTCGGCTTCGAGCAGCTCGCGCATCGCCTCGTGCTTGTTGCCGTGCGAGGTGCTCAGGCCGAGGTGGCGCACCCGGCCCTCGGCGCGCCAGCGGCGCAGCGTCGGCAGGTGGGCCTCGACATTGAGGATGTTGTGCACCAGCATCAGGTCGCAGCGCGTGAGCCCCCAGGCCGCCAGCGAGTGCGCCATCTGCGTCGGCCCGTAGGCGCCCAGCGGTGTCCAGACCTTGGTCGCGCTGTACAGCGCCGTCTTCGCGGCCGCGACCTGCGGCAGCAGCGCGCCGAGCGTCGCCTCCGAGCGGCCGTACATCGGCGAGGAGTCGATCAGCCGCCCGCCGCCGGCGAAGAAGGCCTCGAGCACCTCGCGGCGGCGCGCCAGCGCCGGGCCGTCGTCGGGCGCGACATCGAAGGTGAGCCAGGTGCCCAGGCCGACCGCCGGCACGCGCTCGCCGCTGCGTGCGATCGCGCGCATCAGCGGCGCCTCGGCCATGGCCGGGCCGGCGGCCAGCGCCGCCGCCGTGGTCAGGAACTGTCGGCGTTGCATGATGGCGATGATGCGCGGCGTGCCTTGCCCCCGCACGCCGCTCGCCTACCGGCGCACCGGCTCAGTCGCGCTCGGGCGCGATCTCGGTCGCGTAGTCGACCAGGGCCTCGAGCAGCGCGTGGGCGCGCTCCTCGGCCGGCGAATCGCCCTCGCCGAGCGCCTCGACCAGCGCGTCGATGCGCGCGAAGTAGGCCTCGAGCGTGCGCACGCCGCCGGCGCCCTCGTGCAGGCGGTGCACACGGTGCTCGTGCCAGCGCTGCTGCTCCTCCTCGCTCAGCGTCGCGGGGAAGTTGCGCGCGCGCCAGCGAAACACCAGCTCTTCCAGGCGCGGATCGGCGAAGGCCGGATGGCGCGTCGCCAGCGCCTCGGGCGCCAAGCCGCGCAGCCGCGCCAGCGCGCGCCGGTCCTCGTTGGACAGGAAACCGCCGTACAGGTCCTGATCGACGTCCGGAGGCTCCGCCGACACCGGACGCTCGAACACCTCGGGCCACAGGCCGGCGAGCGCGCCGCCGCGCTCGCGCAGCACGGCCGCGTGGCGCTCGGCCAGGCCGAGATCGACGCCCCAGCGCTCGGCCTGCTCGGCGCGCAGCGTGCGCAGGTTGGCCACGACGACCGGCGACTTGTTCAGGTGGATCGTCTTGATCGGCAAGCGCGTCATCCCCTCGGGCAGCGCATCGGCGCGGGTGTAGAGGCGCTGGCGCACCGTCGCGGCGTCGAGGCCGAACAGCTCCTGCGGGTCCTGCGCCAGATCCCAGACGATCAGCTCGTTCTTGTTGCTCGGGTGCGGCGCGAGCGGCCACACGACGGCGATGCAGCCGCGCTCGGCGCCGTACATGCCCGAGACATGCAGGAAGGGCCCGCCGGCGCGCTCGGCCGTGGCGAGCTCGTCGACCACCGCCTGCTTGCTGCGCAGCCGCAGGCAGAAGTCCCACAACCGCGGCTGCTGCGTGCGGATCAGCCGCGCCAGCGCGATCGTCGCGCGCACGTCCGAAAGCGCATCGTGCGCCGCGTCGTGCGCCAGGCCGTTGGCGGCCGTCAGATGTTCGAGCTTGAACGAGGGGCGGCCGTCCTCGTGCCTGGGCCATTCGATGCCCTCGGGCCGCAGCGCATGGCAGCAGCGCACGACGTCGAGCAGGTCCCAGCGCCCGCACTCGTTCTGCCACTCGCGCGCATAGGGATCGATCAGGTTGCGCCAGAACAGGAAGCGCGTGACCTCGTCGTCGAAGCGGATCGAGTTGTAGCCCACGCCCACCGTGCCGGGGCGCGCGAGCTGCGCCTCGATCGCGTCGGCGAAGGCGTGCTCGGGCAGGCCGCGCTCGAGGCATTGCTGCGGCGTGATGCCGGTCAGCAGGCAGCTCTCGGGGTCGGGCAGCGTGTCGGGGGCCGGCGCGCAGAAGTGCATCAGCGGCGCGTCGATCTCGTTGAGCTCGGCATCGGTGCGCACGCCGGCGAACTGGGCCGGGCGGTCGCGCCGCGGGTCGGTCCCGAAGGTCTCGTAGTCGTGCCAGAAGAAGCTGAAGTGCGCGCCCATGCGCGGCACGATACCCGAGCCCGGCTCAGGCGGCCGACTTGACGAGCGCGAGCTTGCGCGTGGGCACCGGCGGCAGCGGCTCGGCCGACACGGGCTGCGTCATCGGGCCCGGGCGGCCGAGCAGGTAGCCCTGCAGCTCGTCGCAGCCCTCGGCGCACAGCAGCTCGAGCTGGGCGCGCGTCTCGATGCCTTCGGCCGTGACCGTGACGCCCAGCGCGTGCGCGAGCGAGACGATCGAGCGCACCACCGTGTGTGCGCGCGAGCCCGGGCTCAGGTCGGTGACGAAGCTGCGGTCGATCTTGAGCTTGTCGAAGCGGAAGCGCCACAGGTAGGCCAGGCTCGAATAGCCGGTGCCGAAGTCGTCCATCACGATGCCGACGCCGAGCGCCGACAGGCCGTCGAGGCTGCGCATCGTCGCCTCGCGGTGGGTCATCAGCATCGATTCGGTGATCTCGAGGTTGAGCCGGCGCGCCGGCAGGCCGCTGGCGTCGAGCGCATAAGCCACGGCGTCGACCAGGTCGGTGCGCTCGAGCTGCGCGACCGACAGGTTGACCGACACCGCCAGCGGCTGCGACCACGCCGCGGCCTCGCGGCAGGCCTGGTGCAGCACCCATTGGCCGAGCTGCTCGATCAGGCCGCTGCTCTCGGCCAGCGGCACGAACACCGCCGGCGACACCAGACCGCGCTGCGGGTGGTGCCAGCGCAACAGCGCCTCGTAGCCGGCCAGCTGGCGCGCATCGCGACCGTAGATCGGCTGGTAGTGCAGGAACAGCTGCTCGGTCCCGATCGCGGCCTGCAGGTCGCGCACCAGCTCGAGCCGCTCGCGCAGCTGGCCGTCGAGCTGCTCGTCGTAGACGCTGACGCGCCCGCGCCCCTCGCCCTTGGCGCGGTACATCGCGAGGTCGGCCTTGTGCAGCAGGTCTTCGCGGTCGGCGACGCGCTCGTCGAACATCGCCACGCCGACGCTCGCGCCGATGTGCAGCGTCTGCCCGCCCACCACCAGCGGCTGCGCGAGACGCTCGACGATGCGCTGCGCAAGCCCCTCGACCTCGGCATGGCGGCCCAGACCCAGCGCGACGATCGCGAACTCGTCGCCACCGAGCCGCGCGAAGTGGTCGCCGCGGCGCACCAGCGTGCGGATGCGCTCGGCGGTGCTGCGGATCACCTCATCGCCCAGCGCGTGGCCGAGCGTGTCGTTGACGTGCTTGAAGCGGTCCAGGTCGATGTAGAGCACCGCCAGCGGCTCGCCGCTGCTGCGCGCGTGCTGGATCCCGAGCGCCAGCACCTCGTTGAGGCTGGCGCGGTTGAGCGCGCCGCTGAGCGTGTCGTGGCGCGCCAGGTACTGCACGCGCTCCTCGATCGCACGGCGCTCGATCAGGCGCAGCCGCATGTGCTCGAGCGCCGCCATGATGCTCTGGCGATGCACCGCGTCGACCGGCACCGGCGTGTCGAGCTCGCCGTCGGCGATGCGCAAGGAGAGCCGGTGCGCCTCGCGCGGATCGCCGCCGAGCTGACGGTCGAGGGTGCGCACCATCCACAGCCCGGCGCCGGCCGCCAGCGCGGTCAGCCCGAGCAGCCCGCCGAACAGCAGCCACGCCGCGCGCTGCAGCGCCTCGTTGGCCGCGCTGTCGGCGCGCTTCGCCGCCGCCACCGCCGCCGGCAGGAAGGACTCCATGCCGGCGATCAGCGCGCCGTAGTTGATCAGGCTGGTCTCGTCGGTTGCGTTGATCAGCCGCACCGCCAGCAGCGCGTCGATGCGCCGGCGCAGCAGCGGCCAGGCAATCTGCTGACGCGCCATCTCGGCGTCGTGCTCGACCAGTTCGTCCAGGTGCGGCCCGATCAGGTCGGCCGCCTGCAGCAGCGCGTCGCGCGTCGGCGTCGTGCCCTCCGAGAGCATCACCTCGCCGGCGGCGCGCAGCACGGTTTCGCCGGCCAGGTGGACCGCGTGCGCGTGCGCGGCGCGGTCATGGGCGCGCTGCATGCGGTGCAGCGAGTCGCGCGCCAGCGCGAGCACACCCAGCGCCGCCAGGATCAGCAGCAGCGCCCCCACACCGACACGCTGACGCAGCGTCAGGCGGTGGGCGGTCGAGCTCTGGATCATGGGCGGGGGCGCGGCGCCGGGTCGTCGTTCTGCCGGCCTACTGCTCGACCGGCAGCTTGGCCGCCTGCCAGCCGGTCCAGCCATCGCGCAGGTAGTGCACGTGGCGGTAGCCGCGCGAGACCGCGAGCACCGCCGCCTTGTAGGACTTCCAGCCGTTCGTCCCGTGGCTGTAGAACACCACCGGCACCGCCTTGTCGGCCGGCAGGCGCTCCCAGTCGAAGCTGTCAACGCTCGGGTCGAAATCAGCCGCGTAGGCGCTCTTCTCGTTGTAATAGGCCAGTCGCGCGCCGGGCACGCGCCCCTTGCCGAAGTTCAGCGGGCTGCGCGTGTCGATGAAGACCGCGGTGCCGCTGTTCAGCAGCGCCTGCGCCTCAGCGACGCTGACGACCTTGCCGCCGGCCAGCTGCGTGGGCGTGTCGGGCCGGTCTTCCGCGCCGACGGTGGCCGCGCCGCCCACCAGCATGGTGAACGCGAAGACCGTGGCGATACGACGGACGATGCCCATCTTCTTTGCTCCTTGGATGCGGTTTCCTGCGGCTGCAGTATGGCCGCCCTGTGCTTCGCACGATGGTAGGAGGCCGCCTGCCCCGTGGACAGCCCGCCGGCCGCGGGCGTCACAGTGATTGGGTGACACTTGTCACACCGGACGCACATTTTCGGTGCAACGACCGCCGGTCGTTCAACCCGGCGTGCGCGGCCCGATCTCCCGGGCCTCGACCTCGATCACGTCGGCACGGGCCGGCCTCGGCCGCGCGGCACGGTGCATCGCCCCCGGCCGCAAACCGCCAAAGCGCAGCGCCGGGCGGCGGCCGCGCAACAGCGCCCAGGCGATCAGCAGCGTGCCGGCCGCCAGGCCGAGCAGCAGCACGCCGAGCATGAAGGCCAGCCCGAACAGGGCGGCGCCGGCGCGCAGCAGCGCCAGCGGGATCGCGCGCAGCGCGCGCAGGAAGGGGGAGCCAGTGGCAGAAAGATTCATCGTGATGCGAGCCGCCGCGGGCGGCCGGGGTTCCGCAGGACGCTATTCGATCACCTTCACGCGCGCCCCGACGGCCGGCTCACCGCCCCCGTAGACGCCGTTGAGCAGGCGCAGCTGGCCCTCGGCGGCGGCGCCCAGCGGCGAGCCGCGCGCCAGTTCGGCGAAACCCCCGCGCGGGTAGGCCGCGGTGCCCAGCGTCCAGGGCCGCGCGGCGCCGCGGTCGGCCGGCGTGAGCGCGCGAAACGAGCCCTCGGCCTCGCGCAGACCGGCGTAGGCGCGCTGCAGCGCCGCAGCATCCTTGCCCGCGTAGAGCATCGTGTAGTACCGACCCTGCGGCCCGGTGACGACCGTCGCCTCGACGTTCTGCGTCTGGCCCTGCGCATTGCGGCGCTGGCCGATGAAATGGGTCGCGTCGTGGCCGTTGAGCATGCGCCGCTCGACGCGCCCCGCCGTCGGCTTGAGCAGGTTGCGCAGGATCTCGTCATGGCTGCTGCCGGCCTTCGGCGGCACCGACTGGATCACCAGGCCCGCGTCGCCGGCGCCGTTGAGGACCGCGATCGCCTCGCCGCTGTTGCGCAGCCGCCAGCCCGGCGGCGCCGTCAGCGCGAAGCCGAGCGGCTCGTGGAAGAACTGCCGCCCGCGCGTGACCCCCTGCTCGCGGCCCTCGCCGAAGGTCAGCCCGGCGATCGCCTGCAGGTAGCGTGCGCGGCCGTCGTCGCCGTAGCGGCCGTCGTAGCGATCGGCGGTCTCGCGGATCTGGCGCAGCCGCTCCTCGTTGCTCGGGTGCGAGGCCAGCCAGCTGCGCCCCTGCGGTGCCGCGCGGCCCTCGGCGCGCGCCCGGTCGGCGGCAAAGCGCTCCTGGTCCTGCAGCACCGCGATCACGTCGACCATGTTGCGCGGGCCGTAGTCGTTGCGCGCCAAGTACTCGGCGCCGAGCCGGTCGGCCTGCAACTCCTGCTCGCGGCTGTAGCTGGCGATGTAGCCGGCCGCGACGCTCTGCGACAGCTGGCTCGCGACATCGCCGATCCCGAGCGCCGCACCGAGCACACTGGCCGCCAGCACGCCCAGGCCGGCGGTCTGCTGGCGCGTCGCGCGCTGCGCGCCGTGGCGCGCCGTCACATGGCCGATCTCGTGGCCGATCACGCCGGCGAGGTCGGCCTCGCTCTCCATGTAGGCCATGATCCCGCGCGTCACGTAGACATAGCCGCCGGGCAGCGCGAAGGCGTTGATCTCGGGGCTGTCGAGCACCGTGAACGTCCACTGCAGGCTGGCGCGGTGGGACTGCTGCGCGAGCTTCTGGCCCAGACCGCTCACATAGGCCTGCAGCCGCGCGTCGCCGTAGACGCCGTACTCCTGCAGCACCTGCTGGTGCGCCTTGCGGCCCTCGGCGATCTCGTCGGCCTCGCTCATCACCGAGCGCTCCTCGCGCCCGGTGACCGGGTTGACCATGGTGGTGCAGCCCGCCAGCAGCGCGGCGGCGACCAGGAACAGTGATGAGCGACGCATCAGTGGGGCTTGCGCGGCGGTTCGCCGGCGCGGTCATCGTGCTCGCGCGGCCGGAAGGCGCTCGGGCGGATCACGTTGCCTTCGCGCTCGACCTCGCGCTTGACCCGCCGGATCACCGCGTCGGCCTCGCGAGCCGCGGCCACCTCGACGGCGCGGCGCTGGCGCCGATGCCGCCGCTCGAGCGCCACGCGGCGCACGCGCGCCCAGCCGCGCCCGAACCAGGCGTCGAGGCGGCGGCGGCGCGGTGCGCCGAGCGCGAGCCGCAAGAGCAGCGCGGCGCACACCGCGAGTCCGATCCCTGGCAGCAGCAACTCGGCCATGGTCCTCTCCTGCGCCCGGGCTCAGATCTGACCGATGAAGTCGCGCTTGCCGAGCTCGACCCCGTTGTGCCGCAGGATCGCGTACGCGCTCGTCACGTGGAACATGAAGTTCGGCATGCCGAAGCGGTGCAGGTAGTCGCCCCCGCCGGCAAAGTGCAGCTCCGTGCCGCCGGGGGTGATGGTGATCGCGCGCGACTCGCTGCCCTCGAAGCGCTCGGGGCCATAGCCGTCGACCAGGGCGAGGCTGCGGCCGATGCGCACCTGCAGCTCGCCGAAGCTGCGCTCGCTGTCCTCGAAGGGCACCAGCGGCGTGCCACTCAGCCGCGCCGGCACGTTCTTGGCAAAGTCGCAGGCCAGCTGGACCTGGCGACGCAACGGAAACATGTCGGGGAAGAGCCGCGCCGCGAGCAGCGCCTCCGGGTCGATCTTGCGCGCCTCGGCGTGGCTCTCGGCCTTGGCGAGGATCGCCGCCAGCGAGCCCAGGAACTGGCGGAACACCGGGATCGAGGCGAGATACAGCGGGTGGCTCATGGCGGCTCTCAAGGCGACGGGCCGTCAAGTATGGCGCCGAGCGGCGGCGCCTGCAGCCCCCTCACCTGTCGTCCGGGTTCAGGCCGCGGCCGGCCAGCCTGCGGCGGCGAGCAGCCCGTCGATCGCGCGCACGTCGTCGACACAGCGCAGCGCCTGGTACAGCGCTTCGGCCTGCGGGTGGCGGCGGCGCAGCAGGTTCAACCACTGCTTGAGGCGGCCGGCACGCGCGCGCGGCTCGATGCGCTCCTGCACGCGGCTCCAGAACGCGTCGAGCAGCGGCAGCACCGCGGGCCAGTCCAGCCCGGCCGGCGCGGCGCCACGCGCGTCCGCCACGATCGCGAGCGCCAGGCCCGGATCGCACACCATGCCGCGGCCGAGCATCAGCACGTCACAGCCCGACAGCTCGCGACAGCGGCGCGCGTCGGCGAGCGTCCAGATCTCGCCGTTGGCGACCACCGGGATGCGCACCGCCGCGCGCACATCGGCCACCCGCGCCCAGTGCGCCGGCGGCCGGTAGCCCTGCGCCTTGGTGCGCGCATGCACGACCAGTTCGTCGGCGCCGCCCGCCTCGATCGCCTGGGCGCATTCCTCGGCGCGGCCGTCGTCGGCGTAGCCCAGGCGCATCTTGGCCGACACCGGCATCTCCGCCGGGACCGCGCGGCGCACCGCGGCGACGATGCGCGTCAGCGCCTCCGGGTCCTGCAGCAGAGCGGCGCCACCGCCGTGGCGGTTGACCACCTTGGCCGGGCAGCCGAAGTTCAGGTCGATGCCGGCTGGCCCGAGTCCGGCCAGCCTCGCCGCGTTCTCGGCCAGGCAGGCCGGGTCGGAGCCCATCAGCTGGGCGCGCACCGGCACGCCGGCGGTGGTGCGCCCGCCGTGCGCGAGTTCGGGCACGACGCGCAGGAACACCCGCTCGGGCAGCAGGGTGCCGGTCACGCGGATGAATTCCGACACGCAGCGCTCGACGCCGCCGGCGCGCGTCAGCACGTCGCGCAGCACGTGGTCGAGCAGCCCTTCCATGGGCGCGAGCAGCAGGGTCATGACGTCATCCGGCGGGGCCGGAAGTGTACGCAGCGCGCCCGACCGCGGGGGGCGGCGAAAGCCGCGATGATCGCGGCTTCGTCCACTTCCGGAGTCCGCCTGTGAGAACCCTGTTGTGCGCGGCCCTGCTCGCGCTCGCCGCCGCCCCCGCCCTGGCCCAGAACGCCGACGCCGATGCGCTGAAGGCCGCCGCCGCCGAGAAGGGCGCCGAAGTCACCCCCAGCGGGCTGGTCTACCTCTCGCTGAAGGAGGGCAAGGGCGCGAGCCCGACCGCGGCCGACGTCGTGCAGGTCCATTACCGCGGCAGCCTGGTCGGCGGCAGCGAGTTCGACAGCTCCTACAAGCGCGGCAAGCCGGCCGCCTTCCCGCTGTCCGGCGTGATCCCCTGCTGGACCGAGGGCGTGCAGAAGATGAAGGTCGGCGGCAAGGCCAAGCTGACCTGCCCGGCGGCGATCGCCTACGGGCCGCGCGGCGCCGGCGGCGGCGCGATCCCGCCGAACGCGACGCTGCACTTCGATGTCGAGCTGCTCGACATCGCCGCGCGCCGCTGAGGCGCGTCGCCGTGGCCGGCGCGCGCGGCTCAGGCCGGGCGCGCCGCCCCGAGCACGCGCTTGCCGAGCGTGACCGTGCCGAGCACCAGCGCGCCGGCAACGACGCCGACCACCGCCTCGGCCGCCAGCGTGCCCACCGGGCCCCACCACCCCGTGTCCGGCGCCAGCGCCGCGACCAGGTGGTGCAGCACCGGCAGGCCATGGACCAGGATGCCGCCACCGACCAGGAACATCGCCGCGGTGCCGGCCACCGACAGCGCCTTCATCAGCCAGGGCGCGGTCTTCAGGATCGTGGCGCCGAGCGCACGCGCACCGGCGCCGCCGCGCCGCACCAGCCACAGCCCGGCGTCGTCGAGCTTGACGATGCCGGCCACCAGGCCGTAGACGCCCACCGTCATGATCGCGGCGATCGCCGCCAGCACCGCGACGCGCGTGCCGAAGGGCGCGGTGGCGACCGCGCCCAGCGAGATCACGATGATCTCGGCCGACAGGATGAAGTCGGTGCGGATCGCGCCCTTGACCTTGTCGCGCTAAATAAACAAGCGCAAATATTGGCCGGACTATTACATCCAACTATTAACTATAAA
>CAYOXW010000033.1:0-20404 GCA_964408005.1 uncultured Methylibium sp. | reverse complement strand
GTCACGCGGCGGTGGGGGCGATGGTGCGCTCGAGCTACCACGCCGACCAGCAGGCGCATGCGGCGGGAGTCGCCGCTGCGTGATGTAGCCGCTGCGCGGGCCGAGCGCCGGGCCGCTCCCGAGCCGGCCGGGATCCCAAGGGCCACGAAGGGGTCCCTCATGGCGGCCCCGGGGGATCGTCCGACGTAGCCGTCGGCCCGAGAGGGGCCGTCAGTTCGCCGGCAGCGTCGACAGGTGCTGCAGGTAGGCCACCAGCTCCCAGATCTCTTCCGGCGTGAAGGCATTGCCCCAGGGCGGCATGATGTCGGCGCCGCGCCGGCCTTCGGTGATCACCTTGTAGGCGTCGGCCGCGACGAAGTCGCTGCGGCCCTTGAAGGCCGGGGCCTTGCCGCCCGAGCCTTCGTTGCCATGACAGTAGGCCGCACAGGTCGAGCCGAAGCGCAGCTTGCCGGCCGCGATGCGCGCCGGGTCCGTGAGGTCGAAGGGGACGTCGGCCGCCGAGGCGGTCGCGGCGCCGAGCGCGAGCACGGCGGCCAGGCAGATCGAACGCAGGGACATCGAGGAACTTCCTTCAAACCATGAAAAAGGAGGAGGGTCAGAGACCCTCCTCCGAAGGGTACGGCATCGCGTGCCGTCCACACCGAGAAAAGAGGTTCAGTCGGCGATGTTCAATCGACCGAGAACACCAGCAGCGTCGCGCCACCGGGCAGGTCGCGGATCTGCGGGAAGGCGCCGGTCAGGAAGCCCGGGGCGTGCGAGCCCAGGCCGGTCGGGATCGCGATGTACTGCTTGCCGTTGACCGAGTAGCTGATCGGGCCGCCGCGCGAGCCCGAGCCGGCGTTGAACTTCCACAGCTCCTTGCCGTTGTCGGCGTCGTAGGCGTAGAGGTTGCCGACCATGTCGCCGGTGAACACCAGGCCGCTGGCGGTCGCCAGCACCGAGGCCATCGCGGGCATCTCGTAGCGCACCCGCCAGACGGACTTGCCGGTCAGCGGGTCGATGGCGCCGAACCAGCCGTCGGCCTTCTTGCCCGGCGGGTTGGTCAGCGTGATCTCGGACAGGCCCAGCGAGAGCCCGCCGATGCCCGGCACCGCGCCCTGCTTGGCGCTGGTGACGGTGTTGCACACCTCCATGCCGTGCGTGTACCAGAGCTTGGTCGCCGGGTTGTAGGCGCCGTGGTTCCAGCTGCGCCCGCCGAGCAGGTTGGGGCAGTGCAGCTTCTGCTTGCCGGTCTCCGGGTAGACCGGGTCGATCGGCAGGCCGGTCTTCAGGTCGATGCCCTTGGCCCAGTTGACGTTCTCGGAGTACTGCCAGGCGTTGTGCAGGGCGCCGTTGTCCTTGTCCATCACGTAAACGAAGCCGTTCTTGTTCAGGTGGACGATGACGTTCTTGCCCTTGCCGTCGGGCACGACCAGCGCCTCGTAGGAGGCATCGAAGTCCCAGGTGTCGTTGGGCACTTCCTGGCGGTGCCACTTGACCTTGCCGGTCTTGGGCTCGAGCGCGAGCAGCGTGGCGGTGTAGAGGTTGTCGCCCAGGCGCGCCTCGCGGTTGAAGTCGGGCGCGGCGTTGCTGGTGCCGATGTAGATCGTGTCGGTCGCCGGGTCGTAGGTGCCGGGCAACCAGGCCGAGCCGCCGCCGACCTTGCGGCTGTCGCCGGGCCAGCTCTTCGGGTCGTCGCGCGGCACCTCGAAGGTCCAGGCGCGCTCGCCGGTGTCGGCGTTGACCGCGAAGATCTTGCCGATGATGGGCTGGTCGCCGCCGGTGGTGCCGCCGAACAGGATGTCGCCGGCGAGTTGCGGCGGCGAGGAGAACAGCGCGCCGTACTCCTTCTTCATGTCGGTCAGCTGCGTCGACCACAGCTGCTTACCGGTCTTCTGGTCGAGCGCGACCATGCGGCCGTCGAGCGTGCCGACGAAGACCTTGCCGCGTCCGACGGTCACGCCGCGGCTGGCCGAGCCGTAGAACACCTCCTTGACGATCGGGTCGAGCTTGACCGTGTGGCGCCAGATCACCTTGCCGCTCGCCGCGTCGAGGGCGAACACGTTGTTGTCCGGGCCGATCGTGTACATGACGCCGTCGATCACGATCGGCGTGGCCTGCAGGCCGTGCGTGATCGTGCCGGGCTGGTGGACCCAGGCCACCTTCAGGTTCTTGACGTTGCTCTTGTTGATCTGCGTGAGCGGGCTGAAGCGCCAGGCGTTGTGACTGCGGTGGTACTGCGGCCAGTTGTTCGGGTCGTCCCAGCCCGGGCCGGAGGCAGCCTTCGCGCTGCCGGCACCGAGCAGGCCGGTGGCACATGCCGCGGCCATGGCGGCACCGAGCATCGTCGTCTTCAGGGAAAGTCTCACTGCAGTCTCCTGTGTCGTCTTTGTGTGTGGGGGCTTGTGTAGGTCGCTCCGATCGCCGGGGCGCCCGCCGCCTCAAAAGGCAGGTTCCGTGCCATCGCGACATCCGCGGGGCCGGCCCGGGCACACACGGGGAGAGCCGGGCGTGGGCGCGCATCACCTGTCGCGGACCGTGTGTTGCGCGAGCGACAACTGTCGCTCGGCAGCGTGGCGCCGATGCTGCGGCGCACCACGCGGCATGGCGCGAGGGCGCATCCGCGCCGGCCCCCTCGCGCTGTCGCAGCGCTGTCGCAGTGCGACGCTTGTGATGCGTCAGCTGTCGCGCGCGGCGGGCCTCGCGCGGCAGCACGCGCGTGCTTCTCACTGCGCCGCGGGGTGATCGGGCGCACTGGCACGGTTGCTGCACTTAAGGCTCGCTCGCCAGCGGCACGCGAGGGAGCGAGGTCGCCGGCGCATGCACTCCATCCATCAATAAGCAGGAGACACCATGAAGCTTTCTCGAGCCTTTGAGCGCCACATGCTCGCCGCCGCCGCAGCGCTGCTGGCGGCCGGCACGGCCTCGGCGCAGAACGTTCAGCTATTCGGCATCGTCGACACCGGCATCCTGTACCAGACCAGCAACGGGGCCAGCGGCAAGAGCCGGACCTCGATGCAGACGTCCAACCTGCGTCAGAGCGTGTGGGGCATCAAGGGAACCGAGGACCTCGGCGGCGGCCTGAAGGCCTTCTTCAACCTCGAGTCGCACATCGACATCGACACGGGCCGACAGCATGGCGACGGCCTGGGCGACGCGCCGCTCTTCCGGCGGCAGGCCAACGTCGGCCTGGCGGGTGACTGGGGTTCGGTGACGCTGGGTCGCCAGTACGGCCCCGCGCTGCTCGCCCACATTGGCACCGAGCCGCGCGCCTTCAAGGAGAACTTCTCCAGCCTCTACACCTGGGCCTACGACCAGCTGACCGACTTCAACGGGGGCGGTGCCACCAACACCAATAACGACGTTGGCATCTTCATGACCAACTCCATCCAGTACCGCGGCACGTTCGGCCCGGTCACCGGTGGCATCCTGTACTCGCTCGGCGAAGTGCCCGGCGAGGCCAAGAACAACTCGATCCTTGCCCTTGGCCTGACCTATACCAGCCCGGTGACGCTGTCGTTCTCCTACGAGTTCATGAAGGACGCCAACACCGGCAAGAAGGTGACCGAGCACACCGGGGTGGGCGCGGCCTACAGCTGGAGCGACTTCACGGCGAAGAGCATCTTCCACCGCGCCGACAACAGCATTGCGGACGGCACGCGCGTCTCCAAGGTCGATACCTGGGGCCTGGGCCTCGACTGGAAGTGGAACCCGGGCAACATGACCACGCTCGCCTACTACGACGTCAAGGACAAGCAGAACAAGTCGAACCACACGAAGAACATCGTGTTGGGCAACGAGACCTACCTGTCCAAGCGCACGACCTTGTACGCGACGGTCGTCCTCGTCGATGCGGATGACGGCGCCGGCGGCAACACCATCGACGGGTTCCGCACCACCATCGTCGCCACCCCCGACTACCTCCCTGGCAAGAAGACGACCTTCTTCAACGCCGGCATCAACCACACGTTCTGAGCGTTTGCGCCGCGCGTGACCGCCCCCGCGAGGGGGTGGCGTCGCGGCGTCCCTCAAAGGAGATCCGACGATGAACCCGATCCGATTGCCGCACCTGCTGGGGGCCGCCGCGCTGCTGGGGCTGGGCTTTGCTGCTCAGGCCCAGGACGCCGAGCCGCCGCTCGGCGTGAACGTGCTCGAGGCCACCTTCAAGTGGCGTCCGAACTATGTCAGCGACGACATGCTGATGCATGCCGACAAGGACGCCAACAACTGGCTGCTCTACGGCAAGGACTACCAGGGCACGCGCTACAGCCAGCTCACGCAGATCACGACCGACAACGTCAGGAAGCTGGTGCCGAAGTGGAACCTGTCCTTCGGCGTCAACGAGGCGCAGGTCAGCCAGACCACGGTGGTCAACGGCCGCATCTACGTGACCGCGAGCCAGAATAAGGTGTTCTCGGTCGACGGCACGACCGGCAAGATGCTGTGGAAGTACGAGCGCTCGCTGCCCGGTGACCTGGGCCCGAAGCTGTGCTGCGACGCGGTCAACCGCGGCGTCGCGGTCTACCGCGACATGGTCTACATGGCCACGCTCGACACGCATGTCGTCGCGCTGAACAACACCACCGGCCAGGTGGTCTGGGAGGCCAAGCTCGGCGACTACAAGACCGGCGAGATCTTCACCTCGATGCCGGTGATCGCGAAGGGCATGGTGATCGTCGGCAACTCGGGCGGTGACGTCGGCGCCAACCACGGCCGCATCATCGCGCTCGACCCCGCCACCGGCAAGGTGCTGTGGGAGACCAAGACGCGGCCGATCAGCCCCGACCACCCGCAGGCCAAGACCTGGGCCAACGATTCGTGGAAGACCGGCGGCGCCTCGGCCTGGCTGCCCGGCACCTACGATCCGACGACCGACTCGATCCTGTGGGGCGTGGGCAACCCGACGCCGGACTTCGACGCCAGCGTGCGCAAGGGCGACAACCTCTACAGCAACTCGACGATCGCGCTCGACCCGGCGACCGGCAAGATCAAGTTCCACTTCCAGTACACGCCGAACGACGCCTGGGACTACGACGGCAACAACGAGAACATCCTGGTCAACGACGAGAAGGGCCGCAAGGTCTGGCTGCACGGCGACCGCAACGGCCATCTGTACTCGATCGACCGCACCAGCGGCAAGTGCAACTGGGTCGTGCCGATCGCGCGCGTCAACTGGGTCACCGGCTTCGGCGACAACTGCCGCCCGCAGGTCAACCCGGACAAGGTGCCGCGCTACGACAAGGTCGTGACTGACATCGCGCCCATCCTCGACGGCGGCAAGGAATGGCACCCCGCCGCCTACAGCCCGCGCACCAAGCTCGTCTACGTGCCCTTCATCGACAGCTCGATGGACATCCAGGCCAAGCAGACCGAGTGGAAGAAGGGCGAGTGGTTCCTGTCCTCGCGCGTGCTCAAGGCCAACCCCTACACCGGCGGCGTGAAGGCCTTCAACGCGACCACCGGCGAGCAGGTGTGGACGCGTCCGCAGAGCACGCCGGCCACCAGCGGCCTGCTGACCACCGCCGGCAAGCTGGTCTTCAGCGGCGACGCCGAGGGCTGGTTCAGCGCGCTGAAGGACGACACCGGCGAGGAGCTGTGGCGCTTCAACGTCGGCTCGGGCATCCACGGCAACCCGACCACCTTCACGGTCGAGGGCAAGCAGTACGTCGCGATCGTCTACGGTCCGGGCGGCGGCAGCCTGTGGCCGCTGGTCTACGACGAGCTGTTCAAGCGCAACAACCGTGGCGGCGGCATGATGGTCTTCGGCTTGGTCGACTGACATGCGCCACTGCCTCGCCGGTCTGGCGCTGGCGTGCGCGGCCGCCACGGCGGCGGCCGCGCCGCTGGCGGTCTGCGTCGACGCCGACGACGCGCCGTTCTCGTCGGCGGCGACGCCGGAGCGCGGCATCGACGTTGGCGTCGCGCAGGCGCTCGCCGAGCGCCTGGAGCGGCCGCTGAAGCTGGTCTGGGTCACCGTGCCCAACCGCGGCGGCCTCGGCAAGGCGCTGCGGCAGACGCTCGCGGCCGGCGAGTGCGACGCCTACCTCGGCCTCCCGCTGGCGCCCGACATGGTGCGCGAGCTGGCCGAGCGCCAGCTCGTCGCCACCGGCGCCTACCTCGGCCTCGGCTACCTGTGGGTGGCCGCGCCCGGCCAGCCGGGGCCGAGCGCGGCGACGCTGCGTGCGGCGCGCAAGATCGGCGCCGTCACCGCGACGCCGGCCGACCTCTACCTGCACCGCATGAAGCTGCCGCGCGCGCCCTATGGCAGCGGCGCGGCGCTGGTCGCCGCGCTGCGCGCCGGCGAGGTGGACCTGGCACTGCTGTGGTCCAGCGCGCTGGCCGACGCGGCCACGCGCGACCTGGTGCGCGCCGATGCGCCGCCCGACGACGCCGAGCTGCGCACCGGCCTCGCGGTCGCGCTGCGCCGCGCCGATGCCGAGCTCGCGCGGCAACTGTCCGCGGCCGTCGACGCGCTGCGCGCCGAGGGCCGCTTCGACGCGATCGCGGCGCGCCACGGCCTGCCGCGTGTCGCGCCCCCCTGAGAAGAGCAGGCCCCACGCCCGATCGATTCCCGATGAAACACTTCTTCCTTCTGACCCTCGCCGTCGCGCTGCACGGCGGCGCGCTCGCCTTCGGCGTCGAGGCGCCGGCGTCGGCGCCGAGGAGCACCCCCACCGCGGCCCAGGGCGAGGAGCTGTTCGGCCGCAACTGCCAGCTCTGCCACAACTCGCGCGGCAAGGGCGGCAAGGGTCCGCAGCTCGTCAAGGGCGCCTGGGGCCCGGGCGGCGCGAACGGCGACGACTACATGTTCCAGATCATCAAGAACGGCCGGCCCAACACGCAGATGGGCGGCTTCGGCGGCGCGCTCAGCGACGCCGAGATCCGCACCATCATCGCCTTCCTGCGCGCCGAGGCCATCGCGGTCAAGGCGGCCGAGAAGAAGGCCGCCGACGCGGAGTACGTGCCATGGTGAATCCCTTTCGCGCGGTGCAGCTGCACCAGCAGGCCGGCGGCACCGTCGCCACGCTGTGCACGCTCGACGACAGCGAGCTGCCCGAGGGCGACGTCGACGTCGCCGTCGAGTACTCGACGATCAACTACAAGGACGGCCTGGCGATCACCGGCCGCTTCCCGGTCGTGCGCTGCTGGCCGATGGTGCCGGGCATCGACCTCGCCGGCACCGTGACGGCCAGCCGCAGCCCGCGCTACAAGCCGGGCGACCGCGTGCTCGTCAACGGCTACGGCCTGGGCGACAGCCATTGGGGCGGCCTGGCGCAGCGCGCGCGCTTGCGCAGCGAGTGGCTGATCCCGGTGCCCGAGGTCTTCACGACGCGCCAGGCGATGGCGATCGGCACCGCCGGCTACACCGCGATGCTGTGCGTGCTGGCGCTCGAGCACCAGGGCCTGAAGCCCGGCCAGGGGCCGGTGCTCGTGACCGGCGCGGCCGGCGGCGTCGGCAGTGTCGCGATCGCGCTGCTGGCGCGGCTCGGCCACGAGGTCGTCGCCTCGACCGGGCGGCTCGAGGAGGAGGGCTTCCTGCGCGGCCTCGGCGCCGCCCGCGTGATCGACCGCGCGACGCTGGCGGCGCCGCCGACCGAGATGCTCGGCCCCGAGACCTGGGCCGCCGCGGTCGACACCGTCGGCAGCGCGACGCTCGCCAACGTCTGCGCCGCGATCAAGTACCGCGGCGCGGTCGCGGCCTGCGGGCTGGCGCAGGGGCTCGACTTCCCGACCTCGGTGCTGCCCTACATCCTGCGCAACGTCACGCTGTGCGGCATCGACTCGGTGATGGCGCCGCACGCGCTGCGGCTCGAGGCCTGGCGGCGGCTCGCCAGCGATCTCGACCGCGCGCGGCTCGACGCCGCCACCGAGCTGCGGCCGCTCGACGCGGCGATCGCGGCCGCGCCCGAGATCCTCGCCGGGCGCGTGCGCGGCCGGCTGGTGATCGATGTCAACGGCTGAGGCCGGCGCGGTCGCCGGCCGCGGCGTCCCTGAAAGGAAACGGATGTCTCGCGCGATCCCGCGCCGCCTCGCGGCGCTCTCCCTGCTGGGCGCGCTCGCCAGCGCCCAGGCGCTCGAGCGCGTGCCGCTGCTCGATCTCGACACCGCGCGGCGCATGGCCGCCGCCTGCGAGGCGCTCGCGCAGCACAAGGGCTGGCGCATGAACATCGCCGTCGTCGACGCCGGTGCCCACCTGCTGGTGTTCACGCGCATGGACCGCGCGCCGATCGGCAGCGTCGAGGTGGCGCTGCGCAAGGCCGGCTTCTCGGCACGCTTTCCCTTCAGCACCCGCTATGCCGAGGAGCTGGCCTACGGCAAGCCGGGCCAGCCGCCGGCGGTGCCGGGGGTCGCCCAGGTGCCCGGCGTCGTGCCCTTCGCCGGCGGCCTGCCGGTGATGGCGGGCACGGTGCAGGTCGGCGGCATCGGCGTCAGCGGCGGCCTGCCCGACGAGGACGAGCAATGCGCCGCCGCCGGCCTGGCGGCGGTGAAGTCGGCGCTGGACTGAGGCGCGCTCAGGCCGCGGGGCGGCCGGCACCGGCGCGCGACATCCAGCCGGCGAGGTCGCCGGTCAGCATGCGCACGCGGTAGGCGAGGTGCAGCGCGATGTTGGCGAGCAGCTTGGCCGCCAGCGCGGGCTGGGTGCGCGTCAGCCGCTCGAAGGCCTCGACCGGGATGCCGAGCGCGATGACGTCGGTCTCGGCATAGGCCTCGGCCGAGCGCGGCGCATGCGAGAGCAGCGCGATCTCGCCGATCGTCACGCCCGGCGCGAAGCTCGCGAGCCGGCGCGTCGTGCCCGGCACGCGCAGGCCGATCTCGCCGCACAGGCTGATGTAGAGCGCGTCGCCGGCGTCGCCGGCGCGGAACAGCAGCTGGCCGCGCCGGAACGCGTGCGTGCTCGTCTCGGCGGCCAGCAGCGCCAGCTCCTCGGCCGTCAGGCCGCGCGCGATCATCGTGTCGCCGAGCGCCAGCGGCGCGCCGTCGGCGCGCTCGACCTGCAGGCGCTCGAGCAGCGCGTCCTCGGCCTGCTCGAGCGCGAGGTCGAGGGTGTCCGCGAAGTGCAGGCCGGCCGCGCCCTGGCGGCCGGCGACCGACTCGATCAGGCCGCGACGCGGATCGCCGGCGCCGCATTCGGCGAACACCAGCGGCTTGCCCTGCGCGGCCCAGTCCTCGGCGGTCTCGTGCAGGATGCGCGCGGCGGTCACGTCGACCTCGCGGACCTGGTGCAGGTCCAGGATGGCGGTGTCGACCTGCGGCGCGAGCGCGTGCAGCCGCGCGCGCAGCGCGTCGGCGGTGCCGAAGAACAGCGCGCCCTCGAGCTCGAGCAGCGCGATGCGCCCGCCCTCGCGGCGCAGCCGCTCGGCCACCGCCGGCGCGCGGTGCTTCAGCGAGTGGCGCTGGTCGGCGCTCCAGACCTGGCGGACCACGTCGCGCATGTTCGAGCGCACGAACAGCAGCACCGCGAGGCTCGCGCCGATCAGCACCGCGTGGCCGAGGCCGAGCAGAAGCGCGCCGAGCGCGACCGCGACCGTCGCGATCCAGTCGGCCGCCAGGTGCAGCGAGCGCCGCGGGTCGGCGGCGCGGTGGCGCGCCGCGCCGCCGTGCAGGCGCCACAGCTCGCGCGGGGTCTGCCACAGCGTCGGCGAGATCATCAGCAGGCCCAGGTAGACCAGCACGCCGGCGACCGCCGCGACCGGCAGCAGGCCCAGCGCCTGCGGCAGCAGCACGAGCAGCGCGAGCAGCGCGAGCGCGTAGGCCAGCACCACGTGCCGGTCGCCGGGATGCTGCGCCACCAGGCCGAGCGAGGCCGGCAGCGCCGGCGAGGCGGGCAGGCCGCCGGCCGCCGCCGAGGCGAGGTTGGCGAGGCCCTGCGCGATCAGCTCGCGGTTGGCGTTGCGCGGCGAGCGGCGCAGCCGGCCGTCGACGACCGAGGCCGCCAGCAGCGTGTCGAGCAGCACCACCACCGCCGCCGTCACCGCATAGCCGCCCAGCGCCAGCAGCACCGCCGGCTGCCCGAGCGCGGCGCGCCAGGCGTCGTCGGCGAGCGCGCCGCCGAACCAGCGGGCCGGCAGTTCGGGCACGCCGACCGTGCGCCCGAGCGCGGCACCGCCGCCGCTCCAGGTCAGCAGCAGCTGCAGCACGGTGGCGCCGGCCAGGCCGAGCAGCACCGCCGGGATCCGGCTGCGCAGGCGCGCCGCGAGCAGGCTCAGCAGCAGCGCGACGGTGCCGACGGCCAGCGCCCCCGGCTGGACCGATCGGCCGCCGGCCCAGCCCGTGTTGAACTCGTGGCCGAGCAGCGCGGGCACCGCGCTCGTGATCAGCAGCAGGCCGATGCCGGTGGACAGCCCGACGCGCACCGCGAACGGGGTGAACTTGACGACCCCGCCGATGCGCAGCAAGCCGCACAGCACCGTCAGAGCGCCGGCCGCGGCGATGCCCAGCGCGGTCAGGATCAGCACCGTCCAGGCGGCCTGCGGGCCGGCCGGCACCAGCGTCACGAGCGCAGCGACCAGCCCGGCGGTCAGCAGCGCCAGCGCCGCGCCGGCATCGTCGACCAGCCGGCCCGCGCCGAGCGTCGAGGCGCACGCGCAGCCGACCACCGAGCCGAGGATCGCCAGGCCCATCGCCACCGGCCCGTAGGCCGCGCCCAGCGGGGCCAGCGCCATCAGGCCGTAGGCGGCGTTCTCCGGCGCGTGGGTCAGCGCGCTGGACATCGCCGCGCCGGCGCTGCCGAGCGCGCGGCGCCACGGCGCGCCACTCGGCGCGGGTTGGCCGGGCGGGGGCGTCGCGTCGCTCATCGGTCGCTCGCCTGGCCGATGCGCTGCGGCCACGCTCAGCCGGCGAGCGCGGTGACGTCGGCGGTCAGCCGCACGGCGGTCTCGGCGGTGCTGCGCAGCAGGTTGTGCAGCAGCAGGATCGCCAGCGCGGGGCGCTCGCGCTCGAGCGCCTCGAAGGCCTGTGTCGTCAGCACCCGGCACTCGACCGCGGTGTCGGCGCGCACGTCGGCCGAGCGCTGGCCGCCGCGCTGCAGCGCCGCCTCGCCGAAGCACATGCCGGCGGCCAGCGTCGACAGCCGCTGGTGGCCGCCCTGGGGCAGCGCGATGACGACGCTGACCTCGCCGCGCATCAGCAGGTAGATCGCGTCGGCCGGCTCGCCGCGGCGCACGATGACCGCGCCGGCCTCGTACTCGCGCCGCTCGGCCAGGACCTCGAGCTGCGCGAGATCCGTGGCGCTCGCGCCCTCGCACAGCCGGTGGCCGGCCAGGCCGGCGTCGGGGGCCGTCTCGCGCACCGCGCCATGCAGCGCGAGCAGGCCGCGCTCGCACCACTCGAGCCCGGTGTCGAGCTGCGGCTGGAAGCTGACGGCGCGCGCGTCGTGCGGGTCGATCTCGGCCTCGAGGCCGGCCAGCAGGCCGTCGCGGCGCACGCGCGTGAGCACCAGGTGCTGCGCGCGCCGCGCGCAGGTGTGCACCAGCGCCGCGAGCATGCGCAGCGCCGCCGGGTCCACGTGCGTCACGCGCTTGAAGTCGAGCACCGCGTAGCGCAGCGCGTCGCCGGCCTCGCTGACCTCGCGCAGCACCGGCTCGATGGTCGGGAAGCGCAGGTCGCCCTGCAGCTCGAAGACCACCGCCTCGGCGCCGTGGGCGTCGAGCAGGCGGCTCTCGGCGGGCGGGCGGCGGCGCTTGGAGCGCACGCCGGCGAGCGTGTAGCGCGCCCGCACCGTCGCGGCCGCGGGCCGTGGCGGTTGCAGGAAATGCAGGCCGAGGTCGCGCGAGAGCCGCTCGCAGACCTTGACGCCGCGCACGCTGTTGCCGCGCGCGTCCAGCGGCGGCGAGAACACGCCGATGCCGAGCTGGCCCGGCAGCACCGCGATGATGCCGCCGCCGACGCCGCTCTTGGCCGGCAGGCCGACGCGGTAGGCCCAGGTGCCGGCGAAGTCGTACATGCCGCAGGTCGTCATCACGCTGAGGATGGGGCTGACGAATTCGCTCGCCACCGCGCGCTGCTGCGTGAGCGGGTTGACGCCGCCGTTGGCCAGCGTCGCCGCCACCAGCGCGAGGTCGTGGCAGTCGACCAGCACCGAGCACTGCCGGAAGTACAGCCCGAGCGCCGGCTCGGGGTCGCGCTCGATGATGCCGTGGTTGCGCAGCATGTGGCCGATCGCGCGGTTGCGGTGCCCGGTGTCGCGCTCGGAGGCGTAGACCGCCTCGTCGATCGCCAGCGGCCGCCCGGCGTAGGCCGACAGCGCGCCGAGCACGCGCGCGAGCCGCGCCGCGTCGTCCTCGCCGGCGACCAGCGAGGCGGCGGCGATCGCGCCGGCGTTGATCATCGGGTTCAACGGCCGGCCGGTGCCGGGCTCGAGGCTGATCGAGTTGAAGGCGTCGCCGCTGGGCTCGACCGCGATGGCCTGCAGCACGCGCTCCATGCCGCGGTCCTCGAGCGCGACGCCGTAGACCAGCGGCTTGGAGATCGACTGGATCGTGAAGGGCTGGCGCGACTGGCCGACCTCGTAGACGCGGCCGTCGACGGTGGCGATCGCGATGCCGAACCAGGCCGGGTCGGCCTTCAGCAGCTCGGGGATGTAGCTGGCGACGGCGCCGGCCGTCTCGGGCGCGAATTCGGCATGCAGCCGTTCGAGGTAGGCCTGGATCGGCGAGGCGATGGGGTCGGTGGCGCTCGGCATGGCACGTCAGCACGCAACTTCCGTGCGCGGCGCCGGGGCCGCACCGCTACACTCGATCGCCCCTGCTCCGCGGAGGCCGCGCCGCGGCCCCGCGCCGTGCCCGACGCCCTCATGATCCGCTGCCCCAGCTGCCAGGAGGAGAACCCGCCGAAGTTCCGCCTGTGCGGCTATTGCGGTGCCGCGCTGGCCCCGGCGGCCCCGGCCCTGCCGGTGCGCGAGCTGCGCCGCACGGTGACGCTGCTGTTCTCCGACCTCAAGGGCTCGACCGCGCTCGGCGAGCGGCTCGACGCCGAGGCGCTGCACGAGGTCAAGGAGCGCTATTTCGCCGCGATGGCGGCGCAGATCACGCGCCACGGCGGCAAGATCGAGAAGTACATCGGCGACGCGATCATGGCGGTGTTCGGCCTGCCGCACGCCCACGAGGACGACGCGCTGCGCGCCGTGCGGGCGGCTGCCGGCATGCAGGCCGAGCTGCGGCGCGTCAACGAGGACCTGCGCACGCGCTACGGCGTCACGCTGGGCAACCGCACCGGCATCAACACCGGCGAGGTGGTCGCCAACGACGACCCCAAGGCCGACCAGAAGCTCGCCACCGGCGACGCGGTCAACCTCGCGGCTCGGCTCGAGCAGGCGGCCCCCGAGAACGAGATCTACCTCGGCCAGGAGACCTGGCGGCTGGTGCGCGACGCGGTGCGGGTCGAGGCGGTCGAGCCGCTCGAGCTCAAGGGCAAGGCCGAGCGCGTGCCGGCCTGGCGGCTGGTGTCGGCCGAGGGCCTGGACGGCTGGCTGCGCCGCCACGACGCGCCGCTGGTCGGGCGCGACGAGGAGCTCGCCGCGATCGACCGGGTGCTCGACGAGGTCCGCCAGCTGGGCGCGCTGCGCCTGGTGACGCTCGTCGGCGATGCCGGCATCGGCAAGTCGCGCCTGTCCTACGAGGTGATGGCGCGGGCGGGGGCCGGCGCACGGGTGCTGCGCGGGCGCTGCCTGCCCTACGGCGACGGCATCACCTTCTGGCCGCTGCGCGAGATGGCCGGCAGCGCGGCCGACATCCGGCCCGACGATGCGGCCGACACGGCGCGCGCCAAGCTCGCCGCCGCGCTCGGCGATCCCGGGGTGGCCGAGCGCATCGCCGCGGCGGCCGGCCTGAGCGCGGCGAGCTTCCCGATGCACGAGCTGTACTGGGCGGTGCGCAAGTTCCTCGAGCACATGGCGGCGAGCGGCCCGCTGGTCGCGCTGTTCGACGACATCCACTGGGCCGAGCCGGCCCTGCTCGAGCTGATCGAGAACCTGCTCGACACCTCGCAGGGGGCGCCGATCCTGCTGCTGGCGACGGCGCGGCACGAGCTGCTCGAGGAGCGCCCGGCCTGGGGCGAGCGCCCGGGTGCGCTGCGCCTGGTGCTGCGCCCGCTGAGCGAAGACGCGGCCGGGCGCGTCGCGCACAACCTGCTCGGCAGCGCCGGGCTGCCCGAGGCGCTCGTCGCGCGCATCGTCGCCGCGGCCGAGGGCAACCCGCTGTACCTCGAGCAGATCCTGTCGATGATCGCCGAGGGCGGCGCCGACCTGCAGATCCCGCCGACGATCAAGGCGCTGCTCGAGGCGCGGCTCGGCCGGCTCGGGCGCGAGGAGCGCTCGACGATCGATCCGGCCGCCGTGATCGGGCTCGAGTTCGCCGCCCCGGCGGTCGGCTCGCTGGCGCCGGAGGCGGTGCGCGGGCGCGTCGGCGAGCACCTCGTGGCGCTGGCGCGCAAGCGCTTCGTGCGTGCCGCGACCTCGGCCGACGGCGAGCCGATCTACCGCTTCCACCATCACCTGGTGCGCGACACCGTCTACGGCAGTCTGCTCAAGCGCGCCCGCGCGACGCTGCACGTCGACTTCGTGCGCTGGGCCGACGCGATCAACGCCGAGCGCGGCCGCGCCCTCGAATTCCAGGAGATCCTCGGCTACCACCTCGAGCAGGCCCACCACTACCTGCGCGAGCTGGGGCCGCTCGACGAGGCGGGCCATGCGATCGGCCGGGACGCCGCGCGGCGGCTCGGTGCCGCCGCGCGGCGCTCGTTCGCGCGCGGCGACCAGCACGCCGCGCTCAACCTGTTCCGCCGCGCGGTCGCGCTGGCGGAACAGGACGCCGACCTGCGCCTGCCGATGCTGCCTGCGCTCGGCTCGGTGCTGCTCGATGTCGGCCAGATCGACGAGGCCCGGGCGCTGCTGGCCGAGGCCGCGACGCAGGCCGACGCGGCCGGCATGCCGCAGGTCGCGGCGGCGGCGCGCATGGAGCGCATGATGGTGCGGCTGCACGGCGGCGAGGCGGGCAACTGGAGCGAGGCGACGCTGCAGCTCACCGACGCCCTGATCCCGACGCTCGAGCGGCTCGACGCCCACGCCGAGCTCGCGCAGGCCTGGCGGCTGGCCTCGATGGCGCTGCATGTCTGCGGCAAGGTCGGCGCCGCGACCGAGGCCGGCACGCAGCTGCTGAAATACGGCGAGCTCTGCGGCGACGCGCGCATGGTCGCGCGCGGCGCCCTCGCGCTCGCCTTCGGCCTGCTGTACGGCGACACGCCGGTGCCGCAGGCCCTGGGGCAGTGCGAGCGGCTGCTGCAGCGCGGCCTGGCAGACCGCCAGGTGGCCGCGCTGGTGCGCTGCAAGCTCGCCCAGCTGCTCGCGATGCTCGGCGAGTTCGAGCGGGCGCGCACCGAGTACCGCATGGCGCGCGCGGTGCTCGACGACCTGGGCGAGGGCATGCACGCGGCCTCCACGTCGATGGACCTGGCGGTCATCGAGCTGCTCGCCGGCGAGCCGGCCGTGGCCGAACAGGCGCTGCGGCGCGACTACCAGACCCTGGAGGCGATGGGCGAGAGCTTCTACCTGTCGACGATGGCCGCGCTGCTGGCCCGCGCGGTGCGCGACCAGGGGCGCGACGAGGAGGCGCTCGCGCTGACGCGCACGGCCGAGTCGCTCGCGGCCGAGGACGATGTCGACGCGCAGGTGCTCTGGCGCTGCGCGCGCGCGCCGATCCTGGCGCGCCGGGGCGCGGCGGACGAGGCCGAGGCGCTCGCGCGGGCGGGGCTCGCGCTGGCGCTCGGCACGGACGTGGTGCCGCTGCGGGCCGAGTCCCACGCCGAGCTGGCGTCGGTGCTGTCGATCAGCGGGCGGCCCGGCGCGGCGCAGGCGCTGGCACAGGCGCAGCGGATCTACAGCGCCAAGGGCGACCGGGTGTCCTCCGCCCGCCTGGACGCGGTGCGCGCGCCGGACTGAGCGGCGCACGGGCGCCGGCTCACTTCAGCGACACGCGCCCGTTCTCGGTCTCGTAGATCTCCAGCAGCACGTCGCCGGCCGCATCGTTGCCGCCGCTGAGCTTCAGGCGGCTGTTGATGCAGTGCTTGAGCTCGTGCGGGTAGGCCGCGCCGGCATAGGGCAGGGAGTCGTTGCCGCCGAACGAGGCGTCGCTGCAGTTCTTCAGCGGCAGGCTCGCGCCCGCCGCGCCGAACACCCCGTCGACCAGCTCGCCGGGCTCGTACCAGACCTCGATCAGGTTGATGTCGAAGTTGCCCTTCAGCGCCTTCGCGTCGAGCCGCAGGTAGAGCTTGAGCAGCGCCGCGGCGCGCTCCTCGCGGCTGCCGGTGGCGGCGGCCGGGAACGAGCCGCTCGCGCGCACCGCTGCGCTGCGGCATTCGTTCTGGTAGGCCGCGCTGCAGCTCGGCACCGTCAGGTTGGTGTCCTCGAGGATCTCCACGCCGAGCGAGGGCGCGACCCAGGCCGGCACGACGACGGCGGTCGAGAACTTGTCGCTCGTCGTGGTCACGCCGTTGCTGCCGGTCGCGAGCCGCCCGCCCGCGACGGTGAAGTAGGTGCCGGCGCGCTCCTTGTCGAGCACGGCGAGCAGGCTCGTCACGACCGGCTGGGCCTTCGAGTCGTTGGGCGTCGACGAGGTCGAGTTGTCGTTGCTGCCCTCCTTGTAGGTCAGCAGGTTGTCGAAGCGCAGCGCGCTGCCGTCCGTCGGCGTGCGGTAGACGAGCGTGAAGCTGCGCGATTCGCCGGGGCGCAGCGCGCCGAAGTCGCAGCGCACGACCGTGCTCGACAGCACGGCACAAGCCGCCGGCAAGGGCCCGGCGACGGTGTCGAGCGGGGCCGGCACGCTCGCGCCCTCGACCACGGTGGCGCCGGTGAAGATGAAGTTGTTGACGACCTGGCCGCTGGTGTTGGCGAAGGAGACCTGGTAGCCGACCCGGTAGGGGCTGGTCGCGCTGCTCTTGGTGGCGGCCGGCGTGTAGACGATGCCGTATGCGACCCCCGGGCCGTCGCTCGCGGCCCAGGCCGACAGGCCCAGCGCCGACAGCAGCGCCGCGACACCGAGGGCGCGCCAGCGTCGTGCACCGACGCGCGCGACGGAACGAACTGCAGATGCATTCATGGGCCTTCTCCGGCTGTGATCGGGGTCGCGGTTCGAACGGCGCCGCGCAGGGGGGGCTGCAGCAGGGGCGCAGTGCTTGCAACAGCAAGTTACATGCGCGCTGGCCTCGCTCGGCGCGGCCGCCGGCGCCGGCCGGGCGCGCGTGGCGCGGGCCGCGCCCGGTGTCCGGGCGGTCCGCCCGCAAGGGTTTGCAGGGCGTCGGCGGGGTCGCCGCCGCGCCGCCACGGCCGCGGCGGCGGCGGGGGTTGCCGCCCAGCGGGGCGTGCGTGCTCCCCTAGGCTTAGGGGGCTGTGGAGGTCGGTCGGGGCGTGGGGCTGCGGTCGCATGAGGTGCCGCGGCGGCCCGGATTCAGGCGGCACGCACCAACTCCGGCACCGCTTCGGCGTAGACCGCCCCGAATCGGTTCGCGAGGAAGGTCTCGAGCGCCACGTCCTCCTGCCGCACGAAGCCGCGCTGCGGCAGCCGGCCCTCGCGCAGCAGGTCCAACATCGCGCACAGCGCCGAGGCGGTGGTGAGCTGGATCGCGCTGTGCATCGTGCCGTGGAGCTTGCGGCTGTAGATCTTGCGCACCACGCTGTCCTGCAGGTAGCGGCGCTGGCCCTGCGCGTCGGTGCGCAGGCCGGCGACGACGACGAACACGATCACCACGTCCTGCAGCGTGGTCGGCAGCGCGTTCTCGAGGATGTCCCTGAGCAGCTCACGCCGGTCCTTGAGCTTCAGGTCGTGCAGCAGCGTCTTCATCACCGCGGCGTGGCCGGGGTAGCGGATCGTGCGGTAGTTCAGCGTGCGCACGCGGCCCGCGAGCGTCTCGCACAGCGTGCCTAGCCCGCCGGAGGTGTTGAAGGCCTCGTAGAGCACGCCGTCGAGGCTGAACTCCTCGCGCTCCTCGAGCGCCGGCACCGTGACGCGCCGGCCGTCGACGATGGCCTCGCAGGGCTCGCAGTACTCGTTGATCACGCCCTCGGTGCTCCAGGTGAGGTTGTAGTTCAGCGAGTTGCTCGGGAAGGTCGGCAGCGCGCCGACGCGCATGCGCACCGTGTCGAGCGTCTCGAAGCGCCGCGCCAGGTCGGCCGCGACGATGCCGACGAAGCCCGGCGCCAGCCCGCACTGCGGGAGGAAGGCGTGCGGCGCGCCCGCGGCGATCGCGCGGATGCGGCGCGTCGCCGCCACGTCCTCGGTCAGGTCGAGGTAATGGCAGCCGACGCGGCGGGCCGCCTCGGCGACGCGCGCCGTCAGCGTGTAGGGCAGGGCGCTCGCCACCGCCCAGCGGCCGGCCAGCGCGGCGTCGAGGGCGGCGGCGTCACCGACGTCGAGCACCCGGGTGTCGAGTTGCGGGTGGCGCGGCGTGCCGGCCAGCGCGGCGGCGCTGCGGTCGGCCAGCGTGACGCGGTAGTCGGGCCGGCCGGCGCTCTGCGCATGGGCCAGCAGTTCGGCGACGACGGCACCGATCTTGCCGCCGCCGAGGACCAGGACGGATGGCATGGCGGGCGCTCCGGGTTCGCGGGGACAGAGACAGTGTCGCCGGGGCGGCTTCCAAACGCAGCCGGCAATCCGACGATATGGACCCAACATTTATTCGATATGCCGATTTAAAGTCGGCGCAATGATGGATCTCGACCCGACCGACCGCGAACTCCTCAGCCTGCTGCGCGAGAACGCCCGCCGCCCGACCGCCGAGCTGGCGCGCGCGCTCGGCCTGTCGCGCACCACGGTGCAAAGCCGCATCGAGCGGCTCGAGCGCCGGCGCGTGATCGCCGGCTACACGGTCAAGGTCGACGATGCGCTCGAGGCGGCGCTGGTGCGCGCCCACATCATGATCACCGTGGCCCCGAAGCAGACCGGCGCGATCGAGGCGGCGCTGCGCCGCATCGCCGCGGTGCGCAGCCTGTTCTCGGTCAGCGGTCCCTACGACCTGCTGGCGGTGGTGGCCGCGCCGTCGATCACCGAGCTCGACGCGCTGATCGACCGCATCGGCGCCCTCGACGGCGTGGAGCGCACCACCTCGGCGATCGTGCTGTCCACCCGCATCGAGCGCTGAGCGCGGGCCCGGCGCGTGAACTCTGCGCGGAATTGCGCGCCCACGAGGCCTACAGCGCCGGCGGGCGGGTCCGATATCCGCGGCAGGAGCGCGTCGCCGGCATGGCCGAGCCGACCCGACGATGGCCGCACGAACGGCCCCCCGCGAGCCAGGAGACCTTCATGAGCCTGTTGAACTACCGCCTGACCACCCGCATCGCCACTGGCTTCGTGCTGATGGCGGGCCTGCTGCTGCTGCTGGGCGCGCTCAGCGCC
This sequence comes from uncultured Methylibium sp., assembly GCA_964408005.1. Taxonomy (GTDB): domain Bacteria; phylum Pseudomonadota; class Gammaproteobacteria; order Burkholderiales; family Burkholderiaceae_C; genus Methylibium. Next base: position 1,043 of record CAYOXW010000033.1, on the reverse strand, counting down.
TGGCTGCTGCGCAGCCAGGCCGAGGCCGCGCAGGCGCTGCTGTCGGCCGCGGCCGATCCGGCACTCGCCGCCCGGGCCGAGGCGCTGCAGCAGGACACCCGCCGGGCGGTGTGGATCATCGGCAGCCTGGCGGGCGCCGCGGCGCTGCTGGGAGCGGCGCTCGGCTGGATGGTGCGCGAGGCGGTGCGCCGGCCGGTCGAGCGGGTGGTCGCCGCGGTGACCCGCATCGCCCAGGGCGATCTCGCGACCAAGATCCACTCGGTCGGCCGCGACGAGATCGCGTGGCTCAACCACGAGCTCGACACGATGCGCAAGAAGCTCAACACCACGATCGCCGAGGTGCGCTCGGCCGCCGAGCAGGTGGCGCTCGCATCCAACGAGATCGCGCAGGGCAACACCGACCTGAGCAGCCGCACCGAGACCCAGGCCAGCGGCCTGCAGCAGACCGCCAGCTCGATGGAGCAGCTGACCTCGACGGTGCGTCAGAACGCCGACAGCGCCCAGCAGGCCAACGCCCTGGTGACCGGCGCGAGCAGCATCGCCGGCCGCGGCGGCGAGGTGATGCAGCAGGTCGTCGCGACGATGACCGACATCAACGGCAGCGCCCAGAAGATCGCCGACATCATCGGCGTGATCGACGGCATCGCCTTCCAGACCAACATCCTGGCGCTGAACGCCGCGGTGGAGGCGGCGCGCGCCGGCGAGCAGGGGCGCGGTTTCGCGGTGGTGGCCTCCGAGGTGCGCAGCCTGGCGCAGCGCAGTGCCGGCGCGGCCAAGGAGATCAAGACGCTGATCGGCGACTCGGTCGAGAAGGTCGGCGCCGGCAGCACGCTGGTCGATCAGGCCGGCGCGACGATGGAAGAGATCCTCCACAGCGTGCGCCAAGTCACCCACATCATGGGCGAGATCAGCGTCGCCAGCCGCGAGCAGAGCTCGGGCATCGAGCAGGTCAACCGCTCGATCGAGCAGATGGACGGCATGACGCAGCAGAACGCCGCGCTGGTCGAGCAGGCCGCGGCCGCGGCCGCCTCGCTGCGCGAGCA
>CAYOXW010000032.1:0-20512 GCA_964408005.1 uncultured Methylibium sp. | reverse complement strand
GCCATCTCCTCGGCCTTCTTCTTGCCCATCGCGCGGCGCAGCAGGTCGGCGCCGCCGAGCGAGTAGCCGCCCAGGCGCTGGGCGACCTGCATCACCTGCTCCTGGTAGACCATGATCCCGTAGGTCTCCTCCAGCACCTCGCGCATCAGCGGGTGCGGGTACTCGACCTCCTCGCGGCCATGCTTGCGGGCGCAGAAGCTCGGGATCAGGTCCATCGGGCCCGGCCGGTAGAGCGAGACCAGCGCGATGATGTCCTCGAAGACGCTGGGCTTGGCGTCGCGCACCAATCCCAGCATGCCCCGCGCTTACAGCTGGAACACCGCGACGGTTTTGCCTTCGCTGAGCAGCCGGTAGGTGGCGCGGTCGTCGAGCTTGAGCTGCTCGAAGGCGAAGTCGGCGCGCTCGGGGTGGCGCGCACGGATGTAGTCCTTCGCGAGCTCCAGGATGGTCAGCGTCGCGAGGCCGAGGAAGTCGAACTTCACCAGGCCCGCCGCCTCGACGTCGTCCTTGTCGAACTGGCTGACCGCGCTGTCGCTGCCCGGCTGCTGGTACAGCGGGCAGAAGTCGGTGATCTTGCCCGGCGCGATCAGCACGCCGCCGGCGTGCATGCCGACGTTGCGCACCGTGCCTTCCACGCGCTCGGCCAGCGCCAGCAGCTCGGCGACCTCCTCCTCGCGCTTCTCGCGCTCTTCGATCTCCGGCGCCTCCTTGCGCGCGTAGATCAGGCCCGGATCGGGCTTGTCGCCGGGGCGCTTGAGCGTCACCGTCTTGCCCGGCGGCGCCGGCACCAGCTTGGCGATGCTGTCCACGTGCCCGTAGCCCATGCCCAGCACGCGGCCGACGTCGCGCAGCGCGGCCTTCGCGGCCATGGTGCCGAAGGTGGCGATCTGGCTGACCGCGTCGCGGCCGTACTTGGCCTTGACGTAGTCGATCACGCGGTCGCGGTTGCCCTGGCAGAAGTCAATGTCGAAGTCGGGCATCGACACGCGGTCCGGGTTCAGGAAACGCTCGAACAGCAGGTTGTATTCGAGCGGGTCGAGGTCGGTGATCTTCAGCGCATAGGCCACCAGCGAGCCGGCGCCCGAGCCGCGCCCCGGGCCGACCGGGCAGCCGTTGTTCTTGGCCCAGTTGATGAAGTCGGCCACGATCAGGAAGTAGCCGGGGAATCCCATCTTCAGGATCGTCGCGATCTCGAACTCGAGCCGCTCGAGGTAGCGCGGCCGCTGACGCTCGCGCTCGGCCGCGTCGGGGTAGAGCGTCGCGAGGCGCTGCTCCAGGCCCTCGCGCGAGACATGGCGGAAATAGGCCTCCGGCGCCATGCGCTCGCCATTCACCTCGGGGATCGGGAAGTCGGGCAGCTGCGGCTTGCCGAGCGTCAGGCTCAGGTGGCAGCGCCGCGCGATCGCCACCGCGTTGGCCAGCGCCGACGGGAGATCGGCGAAGCGCTCGGCCATCTGCGCGGCACTCTGGAAGTGCTGCTGGCGCGTGAAGCGCTTGACGCGCTTCGGGTTCGCCAGCGTCTCGCCCTCGGCGATGCACACGCGCGCCTCGTGGGCCTCGAAGTCGTCCTCGGTGAGGAACTGGATTGGGTGGGTCGCGACCACCGGCAGACCGAGGCGGGCGGCCAGCGGCACCGCGGCGCGCAGCTGCGCCTCGTTGCCCGGCTGGCCGGCGCGCCACAGCTCGAGGTAGTAGCGTCCGGGGAAGATCGCCGCGAGACGCTGCGCCAGCGTCTCGGCGCGCACCATGTCTCCGGCCAGCAGCGCCTGGCCGACCGCGCCGAGATCGGCGCCGGACAGCGCGATCAGCCCCTCGGCATGAGCGGCGAGCCGCTCCCAGCTCGTCCAGGCCTGCTGGCGCTGGACGTTTTCGGTCCAGGCGTGCGAAACCAGCGCGCAAAGGTTCAGGTAGCCGGTGCGGTTCTGCACCAGCAGCAGCAGCCGGCTGGGCTGGCGCTCGCTGGCCGCGCCGCCCTCGGGCTCGAGCCAGAGGTCGCAGCCCAACAGAGGCTGCACCCCCTTGGTGCGCGCGGCGCTGTAGAACTTGACCGCGCCAAACAGGTTCGTCAGGTCGGTGATCGCCAGGGCCGGCTGGTGGTCGGCCGCCGCGGCGGCGACGAGGTCATCGATGCGCAACATGCCGTCGACCACCGAGTATTCGGTGTGGCTGCGCAGATGGACGAAGGCGGGCGTCGGAACGGTCATCGGGGGATTCTAGGAAGCGGCCGGCGCACGCCCCCTCAGCGGTACTTCGCCGCGGTGATGAACTGGCTGAAGCTCTCGCACCAGACGACCACCGTGTCATAGCGCGACGGGTCGGCCCCGGGCGGCAGCGGCACGATGAAGTTCTCGAAGGTCGTCACATCGCCGACGCGCAGCATCTGCGGCTTCAAGCGGTCGAACTCGGCCTCGGTCTCGACGAAGACGGGCGAGAGGTAGAGCTTGTAGTCCGGCCCGGGCGCGATCCGTCCGGCCAGCGCCACGCTGCGCGGGCCGACCGTCACCTGGCCCTCGCCCCAGTGCAGCGCATCGCTGTCCTGCAGGTCACGCCGGAACGCACCGCGAAAGCTCGTGCCCGTGGCCTCGGCCTGGACCGCCGCCGCGCTCGGCGCGGCCGGGGCGGTCAGGATCGGCAACAGGTAGACGCCCAGCGCAAAGCCCAGCACCAGCATCAACAGGTGGCTGAGGGCCAGGACGAGGCGGCGTGTCATCGGAACGCCAGGCTTGCGCGTGAGATGCTAGCAACATGGTCGCGACCCGCACGCCCAGGCATGCCGGCTGCATGGCCTTGCGACCCGATACTCCTTGCCACGCCCCACCATGAGCTCCCGCCCCACGACCCCGAGCCGCCGCCGCCTGCTGAGCCTGGCGCTGGCCGGTGCCGCCTGGCCGCTCGGACTGGCCGCCGCCGAACCCGAGGAACGCCCCGAGGGCACGGCCGGCTATGCCGTCGCGATCGGCGGCGCCCTGAAATACGACCACGCGGCGATCTGGACGCGGCTGGTGCAGCTCAGCGGCGGCACCGGCTCGCGCTGGGTCGTGATCCCGGCCGCCGCCGCCAATCCGCAGGCGACCGGCTGGCGGCTGATCGACGCGCTCGAGCGCCACGGGGCCCAGGCCGACTTGCTGCCGGTCGCGCCGCGCTGGCCCGGCACCGACGTGAGCCGCGCCGTGCGCGACCCGCTGCTCATCGATCGGGTGCGCAGCGCGCGCGGGGTGTTCTTCGCCGGCGGAGCGCAGGAGTACATCGTCGACGCGCTGCAGCCCGGTGGCCAGCGCACGCCGCTGCTCGATGCGATCTGGGACGTCTACCGCAGCGGCGGCGTGATCGCCGGCACCAGCGCCGGCGCGGCGATCATGAGCGCGACGATGTTCCGCGACGCGATGGACGTGCGGCGCGTGCTGATCAACGGCCGCCTGATCGAAGGCAGCGAGATCGACCGCGGCCTCGGCTTCGTCGGCCCCGAGCTCTTTGTCGACCAGCATTTCCTCAAGCGCGGGCGCATCGGCCGCATCCTGCCGGTGATGGTGCAGGCCGGCTACAAGCTCGGCCTGGGCGTCGAGGAGGACACCGCCGCGATCGTGCACGGCAGCTCGGTCGAGGTGATCGGCGCCAAGGGCGTGCTGCTGGTGGACCTGGGCGCGGCGACCCACGACGATTCGCTCGGCGCCTTCAACCTGCGCAACGTGCGCCTGAGCTACCTCGACCGGGGCGACCGTCATGACCTCGCCACCGGCACCACGACGCCCTCGCCGCAGAAGCTGGCCGGCATGGCGATCGATCCGAACGCGCCGGACTTCCGTCCCTACAACCGCCGCGCCGCCTTCCACGGCGACATCCTGGGCGACTCGGCGATCGTCAACGCGATGAGCCACCTGATCGACAACCGCGAGCCCGAGGCGGTCGGCCTGGCGCTGCCGCCGCCGGGCGTGTCCGCCGGCCAGGCCGGCCTGGGCTTCGAGTTCCGGCTCAAGCGCGACGCCGAGAGCCGCGGCTGGTTCACCGGCGCCTTCGGCGGCGAGGACTACACGGTGCTCGGCATCCGCCTGGACGTGACGCCGGTGCGCATGGCCCAGCCGATGTACGTCCCGCTGCAGCCGGCCACCGCGGCGGCCGACGTGCCTGAGGCTCGCTAGCATCGGGCTCCCCCCGCCCGAGACGCTTCCCATGCTCCGTCGCCCGCTCCTTGCCGCCCTGCTCGCCCTCGCCACCGCCGCACAGGCCCAGGCACCGGACTGGAGGAAGATCCGCATCGCCGTCGAAGGCGCCTACCCGCCGTTCAGCGAGCTCACGCCCTCGGGCCAGCTCAAGGGCTTCGACATCGACATCGCACAGGCGCTGTGCCAGCGCATGCAGGCCGAGTGCACGCTGGTGCGGCAGGACTTCGACGGCCTGATCCCGGGGCTGATGGCGCGCAAGTTCGACGCCGTCGTCGCCTCGATGGCGATCACCGAGGAACGCAAGCGCCAGGTCGCCTTCAGCGACAAGTACTACAACACGCCGGCGCGCTTCGTCGTGCGCCAGGGCAGCGGCATCGCGGTCGGCGTCGAGGGCCTGAAGGGCCGCAAGATCGGCGTGCAGCGCTCGACCATCCACGACCGCTACGCGAGCGAGACCTTCAAGGGCGCGCAGATCGTGCGCTACACGCGCCAGGACGAGGTCTATCTCGACCTCGCCGCCGGCCGCATCGACGCCACGCTGCAGGACGTGGTCGCCGCCGATGCCGGCTTCCTGAAGACGCCGCAGGGCAAGGGCTTCGGCTTCGCCGGGCCGACCTTCGGCGACCCGAAGTACTTCGGCGACGGCTCGGGCATCGCGATGCGCAAGGCCGACACCGCGCTGCAGGCCAAGTTCAACGCCGCGATCAAGGCGCTGCGCGCCGACGGCGGCTACAAGCAGCTGCAGGACAAGTACTTCGACTTCGACATCTACGGCGAGTAGCTCCGGATGCTGCACGGCTACGGCCCCGCCCTGCTCGAAGGCACGCTGCTGACGCTGGCGGTCGCGCTGAGCTCGCTGGCGATCGCCGCGGTGCTGGGCCTGGCCGGCGCGCTGGCGCGGCTGTCGCGCTCGCGCCTGCTGCGAGCGCTGTCGCTGGCCTACACGACCGCGATCCGCGGCGTGCCGGATCTGGTGTTGATGCTGCTGGTCTTCTACGGCGGCCAGCTGGCGGTCAACGAGGTGGCCACGCGACTGGGCCACTCCGACTACATCGACGTCGACCCCTTCGTGGCCGGCGTGCTGACGATCGGCTTCGTGTTCGGCGCCTACCTGGCCGAGACCTTCCGCGGCGCCCTCCTCGCGGTGCCTGCCGGCCAGCGCGAGGCCGGCCTGGCCTGCGGCATGAGCGGCGTGCAGGTGCTGCGCCGCATCCTGCTGCCGCAGATGCTGCGCCATGCGCTGCCGGCGCTCGGCAACAACTGGCTGGTGCTGGTCAAGAGCACCGCGATCGTCTCGGTGATCGGGCTCAACGACATGATGCTGCGCGCCGGCCAGGCCGCCGGCGCGACGCGCGAGCCCTTCGTGTTCTACGCCGCCGCCGGCGCGATCTACCTCGCGATCACCGCGCTCAGCGAACTCGGCCTGCGCGCGCTCGCCCGGCGGCTCGCGGTGGGCACGCGCACGGCGACGCCATGACGCTCGCGCCGATCGTCGAGAGCCTGCCGCTGTACGCCAGCGGCCTGTGGCTGACGCTGCAGCTGCTCGCGATCGCGCTGCTGGCGGGCGGGCTGGCCGCGCTGCCGCTCGCGCTGCTGCGCGTGCATCCCTCGCGCTGGGTGCACGGGCCGGTGTGGTGCTTCACCTATGTCATCCGCGGCACGCCGCTCTTGGTGCAGCTCTTCCTCGTCTACTACGGGCTGGCGCAGTTCGAGTTCGTGCGCGCGAGCATCGCCTGGCCCTGGCTGCAGTCGGCCTGGTTCTGCGCCTGTTTCGCCTTCGCGCTCAACACCTGCGCCTACACGACCGAGATCATCGCCGGCGCGCTGCGCGCCACGCCGCATGGCGAGGTCGAGGCGGCGCGCGCGCTGGGCTTGAGCCCCGCGCAGGTGTGGCAGCGGATCGTGCTGCCCTCGGCGCTGCGCCGCGCGCTGCCGGCCTACGGCAACGAGGTCGTGTTGATGCTGCACGGCACCGCGCTGGCGAGCGTCGTCACGCTGCTCGACCTGACCGGCGCGGCGCGCGAGGTCAATTCGCGCCACTATCTGCCCTTCGAAGCCTTCCTGACCGCCGGCGCGATCTATCTCGCCGTCACGCTGGCGATCGTCGGCCTGCAACAACTGCTGGAGAAGCGCTGGCTCGCCCACCTGCGAGCACGCGCCTGAACACCATGGAACGCCGCGACCATCCCCTGCCCTGCCGCACGCCCGGCACCGAACGCCGGCTGACGAGCTTCCACTACGGCCCGGTCGGCGGCGCCAAGGTCTACGTACAGGCCGCGCTGCACGCCGACGAGCTGCCCGGCATGCTGGTCGCGCACCACCTGCGCGAGCGCCTGGCGGCGCTCGAGGCCGCCGGCGCGCTGCGCGCCGAGGTCGTCGTCGTGCCGACGGCCAACCCGATCGGCCTCGCCCAGTGGCTGCTGCGCAGCCCGATCGGGCGCTTCGAGCTCGAAAACGGCGAGAACTTCAACCGCCACTACCCGGCGCTGCGCGACACGGTCTGGCAGCGCGTCGCGCCCGTGCTCGGCGCCGACGCCGCGGCCAACGCGGCGCTGGTGCGCGCGGCGCTGCGCGAGGCCGCGGCGGCGCTGCCGGCCGACACCGAGCTCGCAGCGCAGCGCCGCACGCTGCTGCAGCTGGCCTGCGACGCCGAGATCGTGCTCGACCTGCACTGCGACGCCGAGGCGGTGATGCACCTGTACACCGGCACCGCGCTGTGGCCGCAGTGCGAGCCGCTCGCGCGCCTGCTCGGCGCGCAGGCCACGCTGCTGGCCGACGAGTCGGGCGACCAGCCCTTCGACGAGGCCTGCTCGCAGCTGTGGTGGGAGCTCGCCGCGCTGGCCGGGCCGCAGCGCCCGGTCCCACTGGGCTGCCTGTCGGTGACCGTCGAGCTGCGCGGCATGGCCGACGTCGACCACGCGGTCGCGGCCCAGGACGCCGAGGCGCTGATCGACTTCCTGATCCACCGCGGCCTGGTCGACGGCCGCCCGGTCGTGCTGCCGGCGCTGCTGCACGAGGCCACGCCGCTGGCCGGCTCGATCCCGGTGAACACGCCGCGCGGCGGCCTGCTGGCCTGGCACCGTGCGCCGGGCGCCTGGGTGCACGCGGGCGAGCCGCTGCTCGATGTGATCGACCCGCTGGGCGGCGCGACGACGCTGCTCAGCCCGGTCGAGGGCCTGCTCTACGCGCGCGAGAATCTGCGCTTCGTCACGGCCGGCACGCGCGTCGCGAAGGTCGCCGGCCGCGTGGCCCTGCGCAGCGGCAAGCTGCTCGGCGCATGACCGCGCCGCCCAGGCTCCAGGCGCTCGGGCTGCACAAGCGCTATGGCGAGCACGCGGTGCTGCAGGGCGTGTCGCTCGCGGCGCGCGCCGGCGACGTGCTCACCGTGGTCGGCTCCAGCGGCTCGGGCAAGAGCACGCTGCTGCGCTGCCTGAACCTGCTCGAACAGCCCCAGCAGGGCCGCCTGCTGCTCGGCGACGAGGAGCTGCGGCTGCGCCCCGACCGCGACGGCAGCCTGCGCGCCGCCGACGCGAAGCAGCTGCAGCGCTGGCGCGCGCGGCTGGCGATGGTGTTCCAAGGCTTCAACCTGTGGCAGCACCTGAGCGCGCTCGACAACGTGACCGAGGCGCCGATGCAGGTGCTGGGCCTGTCGCGCGCCGCGGCGGTCGAGCGCGCCCGCGCGCTGCTCGCACGCGTCGGCGTCGGCCACCGCGAGGCGCTCTACCCGGCCCACCTGTCGGGCGGCGAGCAGCAGCGCGTCGCGATCGCGCGAGCGCTGGCGATGGAGCCCGAGGTGATGCTGTTCGACGAGCCGACCTCGGCGCTCGACCCCGAGCTGGTCGGCGAGGTGCTCAAGGTCATGCGCGACCTCGCCGCCGAGGGCCGCACGATGATCGTCGTCACCCACGAGATGGGCTTCGCCCGCGAGGTCTCGAACCACACCGTGTTCCTGCACCGCGGCCGCGTCGAGGAGGAGGGCCCGCCGTCGGAGGTGCTGGTGCGGCCCCGCAGCGAGCGGCTGCAGGCCTTCCTGTCGGGCGGGCTGAAGTAGCGGTCGCGGGCCTCAGAGCTCGCGCAGGACCGAGAGGATCTCGGAGTGGAATTCGCGCTCGTAGAGGATGAAGAGCACGCCGACCGAGGCAAGCGCGAACACCAGCGGCGAGACGAACCAGCCGATCATCGCGAAGGCCATGTAGTAGGAGCGCAGCCCGTCGGTGAAGGTCTCGGCGGCCAGGCTCAGCGCGTGCGCGGCGCGCCGGGCGTAGAGCTCGCGCGACAGGCTGGGATCGGCGAGGAACTCGCGCGCCTCCGGCGCGGCGCCGACCAGCATCGCGCCGAAGCCGTACTGGCGGATGCTCCAGGTGAAGCGGAAGAAGGCGTAGACGAACAGCGCCGTCAGCACCAGCAGCTTGAAGTCGAACACCAGCACCGGCGTGCGCGCGGCGAAGGGCAGCTCGCTGACCAGCTCGGTCGCCTTCTCCGAGGTGCCCAGCACCGCCAGCAGGCCGCCGATGATCAGGATCGTGGTCGACGCGAAGAAGGCCGGGCTGTTGGCCAGGCTCTGCATGATCGCGCCGTCGACGATGCGCACGTCGCGCTTGGTGACCTGCAGCATCCACTGGTGGCGCAGCAGGTTGGTCGCCACCAGCACCGAGGGCCGGGCCCGGCTGCGGTACACCGCGAAGCGCGCGTAGCCGATCCAGGCGACCAGGAACCAGACCAGCGCGGCCCAGTCGGCCCAGGGCAGCAGCTTGACGAGCGTGACGATCTGGTCCATCGGCTCATGTTAGAGCCTGCGCCACCTTCAGCAAGGCCTGCAGCACCGCGTCCAGCGCCGCCTGCTGGCCGGCGTCGGCCAGAGCGCCCTCGGCGTTGTAGGCCTTGTTGGCCTGCGCCAGCGCGAACTGCGGCGGGATCACCAGCATCCCGGGGTTGATCGCCAGGTAGTTGCGCAGCACCAGCAGGCTGCGCATGCCGCCGAGCAGACCCGGCGAGGCCGACAACAGCGCGCAGGGCTTGCCGTTCATCGCCGCCTTGTGCTCGGGCAGGCGGGTGGCCCAGTCGATCGCGTTGATGAACAGCGGCGTCGGGAAGGCGTTGTACTCGGGCGAGACGACCAGCACCGCGTCGTGCGCGGCGAAGGCCTCGACCAGCGCCTTGGCGCCGGCCGGCGGGCCGGACTCGGCCTCGAGGTCGCCGTCGTAGATCGGCAGCGCCAGCGCGCGCAGGTCCAGCAGCGTCGGCGCGGCGCCGAGCGCCGTCAGCCGGCCGACGGCGTAGCGCGCGAGCGCGAGGTTGAGTCCGCCCTTGCGGACGCTGCCAGGGATCACCAACACGCGCACTGCGCTCATCGTCACGCTCCTCGTTCGGGGTTGAAGCCAGCCGCGATTGTGGCGACCCGGTCGCCGAAGGCGCGCATCGTCGCCAGATCCCCCGGCGCGATCTCGTCGACACCGGCGTCCGAGGGCGTGGCCGCCATCGCGCCGGAGAAGGCGCCGAGGTGGTTGAGATCATTGCGCGTGGCCGACTTCGCGCTGCTCGGCATCATGCCGGTGCCGACCCAGATGCCGCCATGCTGCATCGCCAGCGTGAACAGCGCGTTCAGCGTCTGCAGCTTGTCGCCGCTGGGCGAGGCGCTGTTGGTGAAGCCGGCGAACAGCTTGTCCTTCCACTGGTGAGTGAACCAGGGCTTGCTGGACGCGTCGGCGAACTTCTTGAACTGCCAGCTGACATTGCCCATGTAGGTCGGCGTGCCGAACACGATGGCATCGGCCGCGGCGAGCTGCTCCCAGCCGCCGTCGGGCAGGTTGCCCTCGGCGTCGATCGGGAGCAGGCTGCCGCTCGCGCCTTCGGCCACGGCCTCGGCAAGGCGCTTCGTGTGGCCGTAGCCGCTGTGGAAGACGATCAAGATATTCGGTCGGCGGGACATGGAAGACTCCTTCAGGCAATGGGACGGCAAGGGCTCCGCTAGCGCGCCCGCGAGGGGCGCGTCGGCACGGGGTCAGGGGATTCAGGTCGGGGCGCTGGGCTCGAGCACGCCCATCTCGCCGGCCTGGTAGCGGCGGATCATCTCGGCCACGTCGGCGGGGCTGTTGCCGATGAAGGGGCCGTGCGCAACGACCGGCTCGTTCAGCGGTGCGCCGGCCAGCAGGACCAGCTGCACGCCATCGGCCCCGGCGGCGAGTTCGATCGCGTCGCCGGCCGCGTCGAAGCGCAGCGCATGCGGCCCGTCGGCGTCGATGCCCCGCAGCCCGCCGCGCACGACGATCGCAACCGCGTGCTGCGAGCTCGGCACCGGCAGCGCCAGCGCGGCCTGCGGCGGCAGTGTGATGTCGAGCAGGGTCACCGGCGTGTGCGCGCCGATGCGGCTCTCGACGCCGCCATGGGCGCCCAGCACGACGCGCACCGCCGCGCCGCCGGACTCCAGCACCACCGGCACGTCCTGCGGCGCCACATGAAAGGCCGCCGGCGGCACGTTCTTGTTCACGCGCGCCGAGTTGACGAAGATCTGCAGCCCATGCGCGGCCCGGCCGGGCTGCAGCGGCAGCTCCTCGTGCACCATGCCGCTCCCCGCCTGGGTCCAGTGGAGCGCACCGGGCAGGATGTCGTTGGCGGTGCCGAAGGAGTCGCGGTTGCGCACCCCGCCCTCGCTGTCCTCGAACAGATAGGTCACCGCCGAGAAGCCGGCATGCGGGTGCGGCGCGAACACCGCGTCGGGCATGACGAAGTGATCGACCATCACGAAGGGGTCGAAGGCGGCCAGCGCCTGCGGCTGGCGCGCCGGGTGCAGCGTCCAGGCGCCGGAGTCGGCGCCGAACGCGTGCCAGGGCATCGCGATCACCTCGGCGATGCCGCGGGTCGGGGTCTGAAGAACGGCGGACATGTCTGCTCCTCGATGAATTTCCATGGCGTGTCTGCCATGCATCCCGGTGCCCGACGCCCCGCCCTGCCGAGCAGCCGCCGCGGGCCGGCTCTGCCGGACCGCCAGCGGCGCCCCCTGGAGGGGGAGCGGCTCAGCCGCAACGGGGGTGGTCGTCATCACCGGGCCAGGTCGAACACCAGCACCTCGGCGTCGCGGCCCTCGCCCAGCTCGAGCAGGGTCTCGCCGTCGAGCTTCGCCGCGTCGCCGGCCTGCAGCGCCTGGCCGTTGACCGTCACCGCGCCGCGTGCCACGTGCACATAGGCGAGGCGCTGCGGGTTCAGCGCCAGCGTCGCCCGCTCGGCGCCGTTGAACAGCCCGGCGTAGAGCGCCGCATCGGCGTTCAGGCGGATCGCGCCGTCGCGGCCGTCGGGCGCGGCGACCAGCGTCAGCCGGCCGCGCTTGCTCTCGGGCGCGAAGTGCTGCTGCTCGTAGCCGGGCTTGAGGCCGCGCGCCTCGGGCAGCAGCCAGATCTGCAGGAAGTGCGTGGTCCGGTCGGCGGCATGGTTGAACTCGCTGTGCTGGATGCCGGTGCCGGCGCTCATGCGCTGCACGTCGCCCGGCACGATGGCGGCACCGTTGCCGATGCTGTCCTTGTGGCCCAGCGCGCCGTCGAGCACGTAGCTGACGATCTCCATGTCGCGGTGGCCGTGGGTGCCGAAGCCGGTGCCCGGGGCGATGCGGTCCTCGTTGATGACGCGCAGGTTGCCGAAGCCCATGTGGGCCGGGTCGTGGTAGTCGGCGAAGGAGAAGCTGTGGAAGCTCTTGAGCCAACCGTGGTCGGCATAGCCACGTTCGGCGGATCGGCGCAGGGTGATCATCGTGGGGCTCCTGGCAGGGGCGGCGACATCGCCGCCATGCAGTCAATGTAGGAGCGCGACGGCCGGGCATCGTTGGGCGGCCCTTGATGGCATCATTCAAACGCACTGAATGAGGCTTCGATGAGCGACCGTCGCAACGTCCTGACCCCCGAAGCACTGCAGATGATCGACCTGATCGCGCGCACCGGCAGCTTTGCCGCGGCGGCGCGCGAGCTCGGCAAGGTGCCCTCGGCGCTGACCTACAGCGTGCGCCAGCTCGAGGACGCGCTCGATGTGCTGCTGTTCGACCGCAGCTCGCGCCAGGCGCGCCTGACCGCGGCCGGCCTGGAGCTGCTGCACGAGGGCCGCCGCCTGCTGCTCGAGATCGACGCGGTGGCCAACCGCGTCCGGCGCATCGCCACCGGCTGGGAGGCCGAGTTCACGCTGGCGATCGACGCGATCGTCGCGCCGCGCGCGGCCTTCGAGCTGATCGAGGCCTTCTACGCGCTGCGCGTCGCGACGCGCCACGCGCCCGACAGCGCGCCGCCGACGCGGCTGAAGCTGCGCAGCGAGGTGCTCTCGGGCACCTGGGAGGTGCTGGCCACCGGCCAGGCCGACCTCGCGATCGGCGGCGCCGGCGAGACCTCGCAGGCCGGCGGCATCCGCTGCGAGCCGCTCGGCGAGCTCGATCTGGTGCTGGCGGTCGCGCCGCACCACCCGCTCGCGGCCCTGCCCGAGCCGCTGAGCGCCGAGGCGGTGGCCGTGCACCGCATCATCGCGATCGCCGACAGCGCGCGCAGCTTCGCGCCGATCACCACCGGCGTGCAGCCGGGCCAGGACGTGCTGACCGTGCCCTCGATGGCCGCCAAGCTCGAGGCCCAGCTGCGCGGGCTGGGCTGCGGCTTCCTGCCCGAACCGCTGGTGCGCCGCCATGCCGAGGCCGGCCGGCTCGTCATCAAGTCGACCACGCTGCCGCGCCGCACGGTCACGCTGCGCTACGCCTGGCGCGGCGGCAGCGAGGGGCTGGCGCTGCAGTGGTGGCTGCAGCAGCTGCGCAGCGCCGCGACGCGGCGTGCGCTGCTCGAGCAGCACGCCGGCCTGGTGCTCTAGGGCTCAGAAGCCCAGCGTGCCGCGCAGGCCGAACACCCGCGCGCTGGGCGCGCCGGCATCGCCACCGGCGCGCTGGATCAGCTGGAAGTCCGGTGCCAGCTCGAGGTGGTCGTTGAGCTTGAAGCGGTAGTAGAGCTCGAGCAGGCGCTCGCGCCCGCTCGCCGCGTAGCCGGCGGCGCTGCCATCGGCGGTGTAGCGGCGGTACTCGCCGCTGGTGTCGAGCAGGCCGTAGGCGAGGCCGAGCGCGTCGTGGCGGCGTCCCCACAGCCGCCCGCCATGCTCGAAGCCGACCGTCAGCGCGCGGTCGAAGGGCCCGCTGCCCGAGCTGCGCTGGCCGTAGCGGCCGAACAGATTCCATTCGCGCCCGAGCTTCTGGTCGACCGACAGGCCGAAGCCGCTGTGGCGTTCCTCGTTGCCGTCGAGGTCGCTGGTGCGGCCGTTGGTCCAGGCGTAGAGGCGGTAGCTGCCGCGCGGCTCGCCGTTGATCTGCTTGGGCGAGAGCTCGAGCTGCGCGATCACCAGCGGGCGGCCCTGGCTGCCGTCGTAGCGCGCGCCCTCGCCGGCGCCGAAGGCGCCCAGCGAGACGCCCCAGCCCCATTCCTCGCCCTCGTTGAAATAGGCCGCGCGCACGCCCGGCGCGAAGCCGAAGGCGTCGGCGCCGATGTCGCCGCCCGAGTCGAGCAGCGGGTTGTGCACGAAGACGTTGTTCAGGAACTGGCCGGCCTCGTCGCCGGCGACCGCGTTCTGGTCGAACAGGCCGAACAGGTCCATCTTGCCGACGTTGAGCTCGACGCGCGTGCCCGGCAGGTCGTTGAAGCGGCCCTGGTCGAGCGGGATGTCGAGCTGGTAGTAGGCCTGGGCGACGACCGCGTAGGTGTCGTCGGAGCCGGCGCTCGCCTCGAAGGTGGTCGAGTTGACGGTGCCGGTGTGGGTCGGCCGCAGCGCGACCCCGCCGCCCTGGCCGAAGCGCAGCTGGCCGACGGCGGTGCCGCGCGCCGCGCGCCAGTCGCGGAAGTCGCCGGCCGGCAGCGTGACGAGCACGTCGCCGCGGTAGTTGAGGCGGCCGTTCGAGCGCCCGTCGGCGCCGCCGCGGCGGTCGACCCGCTGCCAGACGCTGACGACGCTGCCCTCGACGCTCGGCCCCTCCTCCTCGACCTGCAGCTGCGTCTGCGCCAGGCCCTGCACCTGCAGCGACAGGTTCTGCTGGCGGGTCTCGATCGCCTTGAGCCGCTCCTCGCGCGCCACGCCCCAGGCCGGCTCGGCCGCCGCGGCCGCGACCGGCGCGACCGGCGCCGAGCTCAGCGCCTGCACCTTGCGCTCGAGCTCCTGGTTGCGCTGCTCGAGCGTGTGCAGCCGCTCGAGCACGGCCTTGAGCTGCTGCTCCAGCGCCGGCTCGGCCGCCGCCGCCCCCAGCGGCGCCAGCGCCAGCGCCAGCGCGCCCAGCACCCCGCGCGGTGGCCGCGCCGGTGGTTTGCTGACAGGACGCTTCGGGGTGGACTTCATGACAGGCTCCTGAATGCAAATGCGAACGATTGTCGATTACGATACTTTGCTTTCCGGGATCGCACCCTGCAGGAAACTGACAGCGGCTTGCCATCCCGCCCCCGAACGGAGACCTTCGAGATGGACAAACGCCGCTTCCTGCAAACCTCACTCGCGCTGCCGCTGCTCGCGACCGGCTGGAGCCGCGCGCAGGCGCAGGGGGTCGGCGTCGGCGCGGTCGTCGCGCAGTACGCGGCGCTGGTCTGTGCCGGCTACGAGGACACGCTGGCCGGCGCGCTCGATCTGCAGGCGGCGATCGCCGCCTTCGTCGCCCGGCCCTCGCCGGCCGGTCTGGACCAGGCGCGTCAGGCCTGGCGCGCGGCGCGCGAGTGCTACGGCCAGACCGAGGCCTTCCGCTTCTACGGCGGCCCGATCGACGACGAGCAGGGCCCCGAGGGGCGGCTGAACGCCTGGCCGATGGACGAGGCCTATGTCGACTACGTCAAGGGCCGGCCGAACGCCGGCCTGGTCAACGACCGCAAGGTGCTGATCACCAAGTCCGAACTGGCGCGCTTCAACGAGCGCGGCGGCGAGGAGAACATCTGCACCGGCTGGCACGCGATCGAGTTCCTGCTGTGGGGCCAGGACTTCGCGGCCGAGGGCGCGGGCAACCGCTCCTTCGAGGACTATGTCGACGGCAAGCAGGCCAACGCCGACCGCCGCCGCCAGTACCTGAGCGTGGTCACCGAGCTGCTGGTCGACGACCTGCGCACCCTGCTCGGCGCCTGGGTGCCGGGGCTGCGCAACTACCGTGAGCGCTTCGAGCGCGGCGAGCTCGAGTCGCTGCGCAAGATCATCGTCGGCCTGGGTTCGCTGTCGCGCGGCGAACTCGCCGGCGAGCGCATGGAGGTCGCGCTGAACACCCAGGACCAGGAGGACGAGCACTCCTGCTTCTCCGACAACACCCACCGCGACATCGTCAACAACGCGCTCGGCATCGAGAACGTCTGGCTGGGCCGCTACGTCCGCCGCGACGGCAGCACGCTGCAGGGCGCCTCGCCGCGCGAGCTGGTCGCGGCCGTCGACGCCGCGGTGGCCGAGCGCACCACCCGGCAGATCGCCGCCTCGGTGGCGGCGGCGCGCGCGATCCAGCCGCCCTTCGACCGTGCGATCGTCGGCGGGCGCGACGCGCCGGGCCGCCAGCAGGTGCAGAAGACCATCGACAGCCTGGTCCAGCAGTCCAAGGACCTGGTCGCCGCGGCGAACGCCGTCGGCATCACCCGCCTGACCCTGGTCGCGCCGAAGAAGTGAAGCCCTCCACCGTGAAGCGCCTCCTTTCCACCGCCGCCGCGCTGGCGTTGGCCACCGGCGCGGCCTGGCTGCAGGCCGACGAGCCGCCCGCCGTCAACGGCGAGAAACCGGGCGGCGACACCACGGTGTACGCGAGCGGCCGCAACGCCTTCTCCTTCCCGGCCGCGAACCTCGGCGACGAGGAGCGCACGCGCTTCGTCGTCGGCAACTCCTTCTTCCGCCGCAACTGGGTCGAGGCGCCCTCCTCGACCCAGGCGCGCGACGGCCTCGGTCCGCATTTCATCGCGCGCAGCTGCGGCGGCTGCCATGAGCAGGACGGCCGCGGCGCGCCGCCGGCGCCGGGCGAGCAGCCGCTCGGCCTGCTGCTGCGGCTGTCGGTGCCGGGCCAGGACGAGCACGGCGGCCCGCGCGGCGAGCCGACCTACGGCGGCCAGTTCAACAATGCCGCGGTGCAGGGCGTCAAGGCCGAGGGCGAGGTCGTGATCCGCGAGCGCGCGGTCCGCGGCCGTTTCGCCGATGGCGAGCGCTACACGCTGCGCCAGCCGCTGTACGGCTTCCGCAAGCTCGGCTACGGGCCGATGGCGGCCGGCACCCTGGCCAGCCCGCGCATCGCGCCGCAGCTGCCCGGCGTCGGCCTGCTCGAGGCCATCCCCGAGGCCGAGATCCTGCGCAACGCGCGCGAGCAGGCCGCCGCCGGCGGGCCGGTGCGCGGCGTGCCGAACCGCGTCTGGGACGCGCCCTCGCAGCGCATGCAGATCGGCCGCTTCGGCTGGAAGGCCAATGTCGCGACGCTGGCGCACCAGACCGCCGGCGCCTTCCTCGGCGACATGGGCATCACCTCGAGCCTGTTCCCGGCCGAGGCCTGCAGCGCGTCGCAGCGCGACTGCCTGGCCGCGCCGCGCGGCGGCCATGGCGGCGCCCCCGAGATCGACGACGCAACCCTCGGCCACGTGGTCTTCTACCAGGCCACGCTGGCGCCGCCGGCGCGCCGCGACGCCACCGACCCGGCGGTGCGGCGCGGCGAGGCGCTGTTCCACGCCAGCGGCTGCGCGGTCTGCCACCGGCCGAGCTACGTGACCGGCGACAGCCCCGACCCGGCGCTCGCCAGCCCGGTGCTGCGCGGCCAGACGATCTGGCCCTACACCGACTTGCTGCTGCACGACATGGGCCCCGGCCTGGCCGACGGCCGGCCCGACTACCAGGCCAGCGGCCGGCAGTGGAAGACGCCGCCGCTGTGGGGCCTCGGCCTGCTGCCCGACGTCAACCGCCACCAGCGCCTGCTGCACGACGGCCGCGCGCGCGGTGTGCTCGAGGCGCTGCTGTGGCATGGCGGCGAGGCCGAGGGCGCGCGCCAGCAGGTGCTCCAGCTCCAGCGCGCCGACCGCGAGGCGCTGGTCAAGTTCGTGGAGTCGCTGTGAGGCGCCGGCTCGCCATCGCACTGCTGGCGCTGGTCGCCAGCGCGCCGCTGCCAGCCGCACCGGTCGTCGCGCTGCCCTACTACACGCCGCAGCACTTCGCGCAAGGCCTGCAGCAGTGGCAGGCGGCACGCGCGGCCGAGTTCGCGCAGGCCAGCCGCCAGCTCGCGCCCGCACTGCAGGCGCGCTGTGACGGCGGCGCGCTCGAGGCCGCCCGCGCGGCCTGGGCCACGAACGTGGCGGCCTGGGAGCGGCTCGCGACGGTCGCGCTCGGCCCGCTGCTCGAGCGCCGCTCGGCGCGCCAGATCGACTTCACGCCGCCACGCCCCGAGCTGATCGCACGCGCGATCGCCGCCGAGGCCGGCGAGGCCGCCACGCTGGAGCGCGTCGGCAGCCCGGCCAAGGGCTTCCCGGCGCTCGAATGGCTGCTGTGGAGCGAGCCGGTGGCCGCGGCCACGCCGGCCTGCCGCTATGCGATCGCGCTCGGCCGCGACATCGAGCGTGAGGCGCTGGCGCTGGCCGACACGACACGCGTCGCCCCCGAGCCCGACGAGGCCGCCGGGGGCGCGCTGCTCGCCGACGCGCTGAACCAGTGGATCGCCGGCCTCGAGGCACTGCGCGGCCGCCACCTCGAGCGGCCGCTGCGCGCCGAGACCAGCAGCAGCCGCGACCCGGCGGTGTTCCCGCGCGCCGCCAGCGGCGGCAGCGCGCGCAGCTGGGCCGCGCAATGGCAGGCGCTGCGCGCCCTGGCCGTGCAGGGCGAGGCGCCGGTCGCACGCCCCGGCGAGGGCCTGGTGCCCTTCGAGACCTTCCTGCGCGGCCTGGGTCTGAATGCCAAGGCCGACGCCCTGCGCGCCGCGGTGCGGCGCGGCGACGCGGCGCTGGACGGCCTCGCGCCGGCGCAGCGCGAGCGCGTGCTCGCCGCCGCCGCCGCGCTCGGGGCGCTCAAGCGCCTGGTCGAGGACGAGCTCGCGCCGGCGCTGAACGTCAGCATCGGTTTCTCGGACGCCGATGGGGATTGAGCGCCGCGCCTGGCTGCGCGGCGTCGCCGCGCTGGCGCTGCTGCCGCGCGCGCTGCGGGCGCAACCGGCCGGCACGCGGCTGCTGGCGTCCTGGGAGGCGCCGGACGGCGCGCGCCTGGGCGTGCTGGAGGTGGCCGACGGCGCGCTGCGCGTCGCCGCAGCGCTCGAGCTGCCGGGCCGCGCCCATGGCCTGGCGCTGGCCGCCGACGGCAGCGTGCTCGCCATGGCGCGCCGCCCCGGCGACTGGATGTTGCGCTGGCGCCCCGGCGCCGCCACCGCGCAATGGCAGTGGATCGAAGCCGACCGCGCCTACACCGGCCATGTCTGGCTGAGCGCCGACGGCCGCACGCTCTACACGCCCGAGACCGACCTCGACAGCGGCCAGGGTCTGATCGGCGTGCGCGACGCCGCCAGCCTCGCGAAGCGCGCCGAGTGGCCGACCGGCGGCCCCGATCCGCATGCGCTGCTGGCCGACCCCGTCGGGCGGCTCTACGTCGCCAACGGCGGCGTGCAGACACGGCCCGAGAGCGGCCGGCGCAAGCTCGCGCCCGAGCGCATGGACGCCTCGATGGTGCGACTGGCCCCCGACGGCGCGCTCGATGGCCAGTGGCGGCTTGCCGACGCACGGCTGTCGATCCGCCACCTGGCCTGGGGCGCCGGCGCTCGCCTCGGCATCGCGCTGCAGGCCGAGCACGACAGCCCCGAGCAGCGCGCCGCCGCGCCGGTGCTCGCGACTTTCGACGGCCGTGCGCTGCAGACGGCCGAGCCCGGCACGCTGAGCGGTTATGGCGGCGATGTCGCGGCCTGGGGCGCCGGCTTCGCGGTCAGCTGCCCGCGCGCCGGCGGCGTCGCGCTGTGGGATGGCGAGGGCCGGCGCGCCGGCTTCGTCGCGCTGCCCGAGGCCTGCGCGCTGGCCGGCCGCGATGCGCTGTGGATGGGCGGGCGCGGGCAGGCGCTCGAGACGCCGGGCGCGGCCCATGCGCTGCCGGCGCTGCAGCTCGACAACCACTGGCTGCTGCTGGGCTGAGGACGCGGCCTTAGCATCGGCGCAGCGCCCCTGCCGGGCGCCCGGAGCCCGCGATGATCCTCGGCCTGCGCACCGCCATCTACCCCGCCCCCGACCTGGCCGCCGCAAAGGCCTGGTACAGCCAGCTGCTCGGCCAGGCGCCCTATTTCGACCAGCCCTTCTACGTCGGCTTCGAGGTCGGCGGCTACGAGCTCGGCCTGCTGCCGAACGCCGCCCCGGGCGTCGCCGGCACGCAGGCGTTGTGGGGCGTCGCCGATGCCGAGGCCGCCTATGCGCGGCTGCTCGCGCTCGGCGCGAGCGCGCTGCAGCCGGTCACCGAGGTCGGCGAGGGCATCAAGGTCGCCGCGGTGACCGACCCCTTCGGCAACCGCTTCGGCATCATCGAGAACCCGCAGTTCGAGGGCGGCATTTGAGCGGCGGCTACGTCGGCCGCTTCGCCCCCTCGCCGACCGGCGCGCTGCACGCCGGCTCGCTGGTCGCGGCGCTGGCGAGCTGGCTGGACGCGCGCGCGCAGGGCGGGCGCTGGCTGCTGCGCATCGAGGACGTCGACACGCCGCGCTGCGTGCCCGGCGCCGACCAGGAGATCCTGCGCCAGCTCGACGCGCTCGGCCTGCACCCCGACGCGCCGCCGCTGTGGCAGAGCCGTCGCGGCGCGCCTTACCAGGCCGCGCTCGATCGCCTGGTCGCCGCCGCCTTCGCCTACCCCTGTGCCTGCACGCGCCAGCAGATCGCCGCGGCCAACGCGGCGCTCGGCCGTGTCCAGCCCCGTCACGGCGAACGGGTCTACCCCGGCACGTGCCGCCCCGAGCGCGGCGGCCTGCACGGCCGCACACCGCGCGCCTGGCGCCTGCGCCTGCCCGAGGCGGCGTACGTCACCTGGACGGACCGCCGCCTCGGCCCGCAGGCCCAGGACGTCGCGGCCGAGGTCGGCGACTTCGTTCTGAAGCGCGCCGACGGGCTGTGGGCCTACCAGCTCGCGGTGGTCGTCGACGATGCCGAGCAGGGCGTCAGCGACGTGGTGCGCGGCGCGGACCTCGCCGACAACACGCCGCGCCAGATCCTGCTGCAGCGCGCGCTCGGCCTGCCGACGCCGCGCTACCTGCACACGCCGCTGGTGCTGGCGGCCGACGGCCAGAAGCTCAGCAAGCAGAACGGTGCGGCGCCGCTGGACCTGCGCGAACCCCTCGCGGCGCTGCGCGCGGCCGGGGCGGTGCTGGGCCTGGCCGTCGCGGCCGCGACGGCGGCCGACTGGCTCGCCGCGGCCGT
>CAYOXW010000031.1:0-20547 GCA_964408005.1 uncultured Methylibium sp. | reverse complement strand
AGTTTTGCGCGAGCAGGCGCCCCGTAGGTGGGTCAGTTTTCAGCGAGCGTCAACAGGCCGAGGCGCGCCTGTCGCTCGACCACCAGGGGCTGCGCGCGTTCGTGCCCTGCGAGCACCGGACCCGCCGTCCGAACGACGAGGAGGCGGCCGCGATCGCCGAACTAACCCAGCGGGACCAGGAACTCGATGCCGAGGAAGAGGCGCTGATGGACAGCGGCGAGGCGACCGGCGACGACTGGGAGCGCATCGGCCTGGAGCAGGAGGAGATCGAGGCACGGCGCAAGGCGATCCAGCTCGGGCTGCGCATCTGGTCTGAGGGCCAGCGCCGCCGTGCCGGGGTCATCGTGACCGTGAGCCGCACCGGGGAGCTGGAAGTGATCCGCGGGCTGATGCGGCCGGAGGATCGCAAGCCTGCCGCCGACGACGGGCCGCCGGCCGACGAGGCGGTCCATGATCCAGGAGACGGGGCAGGGCGCGCGGCATCCGCCACTACATCGGTCGGGAGCTCACCCGAGCGGCGGGAAGCCACCATGCCCGAGCGTCTGGCCCGCCGGCTCGCGGCGCATCGCACGATGGCGTTGCAGGCCTTGCTGCTACAGCAGGTACCGGTGGCCCTGGCCGTGTTGACCCAAGCGATCGTCAACCGGGCCTTCGGCGACGACTACCGCCGACCGCCATCGGTGGTGCAGGTGACGCCGCAGTTCTCCGGCAACGCGCTCAAGGCAGCGGCCGACGACCTGGGGGGCAGCGCGGCGTGGCAGGCTGTCGAGGCGGCGAAGCAGGCCTGGGCGGATCGCCTTCCCACGGCGCCTGGCGAGCGTCTGGGCTGGCTGATCGCTCTGCCTTCCGAGGAACTGCTGGAGCTGCTGTCACTCTGCATTGCGCTGACGGTCAACGTGCTGCCGGGCGCCGGGGCGGCCTTCGAGGCGAATGGACTGGCCGACGCGGTCGGTCTCGACATGGCGGACTGGTGGGAGCCGACCGCGGCCAGCTACCTGAACCACGTTCCGAAGGTCCAGATCGTCCAGGCGCTCAAGGAGGCCGGGCCGGGGTTGGTGGACGGTGGCGTCGAGTCGATGAAGAAGGAGGCGCTGGTCGCGTGCGCGGCGGCGCGACTCGCCGGCAGGCGCTGGCTGCCGGTGCCGCTGCGCAAGTCAACGCCATGACGCGGCGCACGGGCGGGGTGAACCCGCCCGCGCGCCGCGGATCGTAGAAGCATGTGGCTGCTGGTCGCTCGACAACCCTTCCCGGACGCGCCGTACTGGCCCGGCCGGCGCTTGCTTGCGGCCGTCGATGCCATGACCTGGCCCGCGGCCTGGGTGCTGCTGGTCCAGGTTTCGCCTTGGCCCTTGGGTATCGTCGGAGTCGTGGTCACGGCATGGGCCGTCTGGGCCGGGTTCGGTCGACTTCGCCAGGCGGTGTGGATCAACCACCGTTACCGGTTCACGACGTGGCGCTGGGGAAAGGGGCTCGTGGCGGTGCTGGTGTTCGGTGCGGTGATCAAGCTCGCCCTGTTGTAGCGATTTGCTCTGATCGAGGCTTCCCTGCTTAGTGAGCACGGCGAGTCTCGCGACTGGGCGCGAAAGACTGAGTGCGGCCGGTTGGGACTGGCGCTTGAACGGCAGCGGTCGCCGGAACCTGCCATTCGTTGTTCGTCCGGCCAGCCGGCCGCTTTGCCTTGGAACCGACCAGCTACTGGTGGCCAAGCCGTGAGACTTGCCGCATCAACCGGGACGAGCCGTCAGTGGCAGCTTGCTTGGACCTTTAACTGGTCCTCTCAACCCAAACCGGGCATTCAAGCGCAAGTACCGGTCCCGACGAAGCGGTCATTGGCAGGGCCAACCTGAGGCGTACCTCCCGGTTGCCACCTCATGATCGCGCGCGGCGCGAGCATGGCCAGCGGAGATGTCACGGAGCTGTCCGTGGCCGGCCGCACGAAACGCCCGTGTGATCATGACGGACCAGCTCAACGGGTGTGGGATGGGGAGAAAAGTCGCTGCGCCAATGCTCATGTCAGGTGCTCTCCCTGCGCTCGCTGAGATTCCATTGGCGTGCACCCGAGCTTGAGACGCTCCATACCGCCAGCCCTGCGGCATTCCGCGCTCGCCCGACGATCATCATCAGCAGCGAATTGCTGTTCAGCTGCGAGCTAGTGATCAAGCGGCGCATGGCGTCGTCATCTAGGCTCGAGGCGCTCGGGTGGTCTTCCGCGTGGGTGTGCCATTCACCCAGATACAGCAATCCCCTCCCGTGGCGGTCTTCGATGGCGCGCTGGGCAGCTGTCGGGTTGGAGCGATAGCGGTATCTGGATCGCTCGTCGCCAGCGTAAGGGCCGGACGCTTCGACCACACAGACTTGCGCGGCGTTGATGGTGCCAAACAGCTGGCCGCCGGCCTCAGTCGCCCAGGGTGTCGACTGGCGGTGCCGACCCAGGTGCTGCAATGCTGGTCGCGTGATCGACAGCGCTTGATGGACATCGTCGAGATGACCAAGGACCGAATACTTCGGCATCGACTTTGCAAACAAACACATCATGGCCAGACAAACTCGCGCATCGTCAGCCGGTCGGTGAAAGTCTCCCGCAGTATGCCGCCATTGGCTTCAACGAAGGCAGGGTCACCCATCCACACACGACGGCACGAGGCTGGCACCTTGGCCAGCAGCGTGTCGAGCGCCAACCCGGCTGCCATGCCCACAGTTGGATGCAAATCGATCACGCCATGCGGCTGGAAGGTGTTGCCGCATCCGGCCTCGACGATGAGTGCCCCGGCTTCATCAGGCCAATCCGTCAAACGAAAGTTCGGCCGTTCCTCACCGTCGAAACCCGCCAAGATTGACGCTTTGCCGTAAAGCAAGACGGTATGCCCGGCGGCCGCGTAAGCCTCGGCCCAGGTGCTGAGGTGTGCTGGCGGGCGCGCCAGGTCCCGCCGCCAATGGTCCAGAGCCGCTTCGCCGTCGAAGTCGATGCCCGCCGAGACGATCAGATCGGCGCTGGCCAACTGATCGAGCTCCTTGGGGGCGAGCCACTCGAAGCGGCGCTGATACGCATGTTCGAACGTCAGGTGGGGGAATTCACGCCGCAGCTGTTCTTGCAGCCCGGATGCCTTGTTGAAGCCGACGTGGGACATGCCCAGCGGATGCCGAGAGACGTTGGCCGTGGTCAGACTGTCGGCGTCGACGAAGATCTGTTCGCGGACGCCGGCCTGTGCGAGCAGACGCGCCACCGCCGCACCGATCGCACCGCAGCCGATGACGGCCACCTTGCGGTTCTTGACCAACGCATAGCTCGAAGCGTGATCTCGACCATGAACCCATGCCCCGTCGACACGTGCGACCTTGCAACGTTCGACAGGCCGCTTTGCATAGGAGTTGACGATGCGTGCCGGCGGCACCTTCGACATGTGCCGAAACCCTCGCATCACTTCACGGCGCTCGGCGCCTCGCAGCACCACCGCCGCGAATGCGGTGCCGGTCTTGGTGTCGACCTCGAACAGGAACGGTGACTGCAGCCCAGGCTCCAGGCACTTGCGGACCATGTCCGGCGGCAGCAGCTTGGTGATCTCGTCGCCGGTTTCCGGAAACTCGCGCGGCGTCCAGGGCTGCGACAGACGGAACAGCCACGTCGGGTAGATCTGCTTGTCGCCAGGATTGGCGCCTGTGTTGCGAAGCCAGCGCTTGAGCGCCTCCTTGTCGTCGGCTATCACGTGGCGATTGGACCGTGCGTCAAAGAAGTACGCCACTTCGCGTGTCACCCCGCCAGGGGTGACAAGGCTCCACACGCGTGCTCGGTCAGAGCTGTTCGTGGCCCGATGCGACCAATAGGCTGTGAACTCCCGCTCGAACTCTTGGCGCCGCTTGGTCTCGGGAAAGTTGAGCAGTTCCTCTGCATCGATGAGGTGCGCCACAACCCGGTCCGCGATCGGTGCGGCGCTCTTGCTGGATCGCAAGCACAACAAACCGGCCTGTTCAGCGTGCGGCCAGCTGTAGTCGCTGCCCGCCGCGGGCGCGAAGACCCGGGGCTGCGAGTTCGGGAACGCGGCATCGATGGCCAACACCAGGTGGTCGGCCTCTTGCAGTTCGAGCGATCCAGCGGGGATGTTCACCCGCCAGCCCACCACGAAGCCCTTGTGGATCTTGTTCAGTTGGTCCGCGCCCAACCGCTGCCACTGGCCCGGGCGGTACCGCTCGAGGCCCGCTTCGATCTCACCTGCGATCTGGGCGCGCTTTGCCTCGGTCCTCAGCCGAACCTCCCGCCACCATCATTGCGCCGGGCCGTCTCGACCGACGTGACCTTCATGGCGGAACCTTTGCCACCGCCGTCATCGCCGTTGTTGTCAGGCTGCTTCGTGAAGAAGTCGGTGTCGAACACCTCATCCCACGCTTCTCGCGCCTGCTTGCGCGTGCAATCAGACTTGTCCAGCACCTCGAGCGTCTTGAGCGCACTGCTCAAGCAATCGCGGAAGAACGTGACCGCATCGTCGCCCACCGACGCGAGCTTGGTGGAGAGCACCGGGTGGTTGATTTCGGTCGACTTCTGGAGCTTCTTGTCGATGGCTTTCCACGTTTCGCGCAGCGCCTTGTCGTCCCGATCCGCGCTGTCCTGGAAGTGGTCGACGACCAGTTTGGTGATGCAGATCCCGCTAGTCGTCTTGTTCTTCCAGCCCGCGCGGCGCGCAAACTTCTTGGTCAACTTGGTGATGCGCCGCATCTGGCTGCCGTCTGATTCGCCGGCGTTCAGTTCACCCACTAAGCCGTTGAACCAGCGGGTCACGGCCCGGGCGTCGGAGCGTGTCCAGTCATCACCGCTTGCCAGCTCGTAATGCTCCACAGGTTCGTCGTTCTCGTCTTTGGTGGTGACGATGCGGTACACCGGGATGTCGATGTGGTAGCCCGCGGCGTAGACCTGCCGAACGCAGTTGCGCTTGACGGTGGCCTCCTGCTTGAGTCGGCCGTCCCACACCAGTGCATCGCAAACCCGCTGGCGAGCGGCCAGCGGCGTCAGCGCGACGCCGGCGCCATCCTTGAGGTCGTCCGAAGCGAAGTAGGCCCCGTCGTCGATGTCGTAGTCGTTGTCACCGTCCTGCACCATCGTGCGCATCTGGTACGACCCCTGCGACCGAACCTCCTTGGGCTGCGGCTTCTTGGCCTCGTTGAGACCGTTCTCCAGGCGCGTGCGCCCGGCGTCACGCCGCGTTCGCATCTCACCCTGTTGCTTGTTCGAGAGGGTGACGTTGTCCCGGTGGAATCCCGTCATCTCACTGTGGCAGTCGATATCAGCCATTTGTCTCCTTCGTTGCTTGGCCGGTGGTTTGAGGTCTGGCTTCGGCCAGGGCGGAACGGAAGGCTTCCATTTCCTTCGCGCGAGACGCCCACGCGAAGTCGACATCGGAGATGGCCTGACGCGCGAGCGCGTTGAGCACCTTCTGGCGCGCGTCATCCATGTTCTTGAGGTAGTCGCGCAGTTCGTTCGACGGGCACTGCGCAGGCAGGCGGAACGCGAAGCTGCCGTCGCCCCGCATCTCGGCCATCTTGGACGTGAGGTAGTCGTACCCCACGGCCTGGGCGTTCAGGCTGGCTGCGATGGCGCGAAGCCCAAAGCCCCATCCACCGGCTCCGCGGTGGAGTGAGCTGTTGCTGACCTCTTCACCGCCTTGCGACGGCAAGGTGCCGAGCATGAACAGGTGGATCGGGCGGTGTTCACCGCGGTCGTTCAGGATCTCGGTCGCCTCCATCATGCCGATGAGGCCGGGGTTGTTGGCCCAGAGTCCGCCATCCACGTAGGTCGCCTTGGCCCCCTTGCCGCCAGGCTCGTCCAGCCTGGCCATCGAGCGCAGGATTGGCGCTGCGCTGGTGGCCATGCAGATGTCGACCAGCGAGCGGCCGTTGTCCCGTCCGTTCAGTCGCTTGAGGTGCTGCGTCTTGAAGACCACGGCCGCATGGCGATTGATGTCCAGCGTCGGCACGGCCAGCGCAATGCCGCGCTCGTCGTACACCGACTTGACCGTCTTGTCGCCCAGGGTGCCTTCAAGCGTGCTGCGCAGCGCCGCGTCGCCCTTGCGCAGACCGACGCCGAGCCCCTTCACCAGCGTTCCGATCACCGGCAGCGGCCGTGCCCACTGCATCGGGAAGATCTTGCGGCCGGCCTCGGCGTACAGGTTCTGGATCTCGAGTAGCGGCACGCCTGCGACCAAGCCGCACGCGACGATCCCGCCCGTGCTGGTGCCGACGATCAAGTCGAATGCAGTCCCGATGTCGAGCTGCTGCTGACGCTTCTGGCTGCCCTGGACGCGATCCCCGTAGGTCGCGAGGTAGGCGGTCTGGTAGGCGCCGCGCATGCCGCCACCGTCCAGGCACAACACCCGGAAGGGCCTCGTCTCCTCCACATTGACTCCCCGTGATCTGTGTTGATTTCCAGCGATGTGAGGCGAACTGCAGTCCCTTTCAAGAGGCGATTGTCCCGTCTTCACCGGCGCGGTCTGCAATGGGAAGGCACGCAGCAGGCCTGGAAGCAAGCTCCGGCGGCTACATAGCGGTCATCGCGGCGATATGACTAGGTTCTTGCCGGTCTGACGGCCGTATCGCTTCGCATAGCAGCCGTTCGGAGCGATGATGGCGGGCCATGCGAAGGACTGCTTGCTGACCATGAGGGTAGGTAGGCTCGCCAGCGGTCACCGACAGCAACCGCTGCGGAGTTGCCCTTAGAAACCTGTAACCGGCCTCGAGCCGATGTGCCACTTCGAGCCCCGCGTCGGAGCCTCGTTCGTGGGATAAATCCGGGGATAAATTCGGGGAACATGGGTGATCAGTGGGGGTGCTCTTCATGGGAAAACCGTCCCCTCCGGACGCCCGGAGTTCCCCGGGCGCTTGGGTTCGAGTCCCATCAGCCACCCCAACAGATGACAAAAAACGAGGGCCCCGCGATGCGGGGCCCTCGTCGTTTGAGCCTTGCCCTCAGCGGCGCTGGTATTGCCGATCGCCGAACAAGGCCTGGCGCGCCGCGTCGTCGGTCAGCGGCTTGCGGCGATCGGCCAGCACGGCGACGCCGCGCTGCACCGCCGGGCGGCCGGCGATCTCGTCGAACCAGCCCTTCAGGTGCGGATAGTCGTTCCAGTCGATGCCCTGGTTCTTCCACGAGCGCAGCCAGGGGAACACGGCGATGTCGGCGATGCCGTACTCGGTTCCACCGAGGTAGCGCGAGCGCGCCAGACGCGTGTCCATCACCCCGTACAGGCGCTGGGCCTCGTTGGTGTAGCGCTCGATCGCATAGGGGAGCTTCTCGGGCGCATAGAGCCGGAAATGGTGGGCCTGGCCCAGCATCGGGCCGACGCCGCCCATCTGGAACATCAGCCACTGCAGCACCTCCCAGCGAGCGCGCAGGTCGAGCGGCAGGAAGCGACCGGTCTTGGCGGCGAGGTAGAGCAAGATCGCGCCGGACTCGAACAGCGAAATCGGCTGACCGTCGGGTCCGTCCGGGTCGACGATCGCGGGGATCTTGTGGTTCGGACTGATCGCGAGGAACTCGGGGGCGAACTGCTCGCCGGCGCCGATGTCCACCGCATTCACGCGGTAGTCGAGGCCGCACTCCTCGAGCATGATGTGAACCTTGTGGCCGTTGGGCGTAGCCCAGGAATACACTTGGATAGTCACCTCGTTGCTCCTTGCCGTGAACGGCGCAGTGGTTGCGCGGTGCGCCGGACCACTCTAGTCGAACGCACGAACTCATGCTCGAGTCCCTGAAACGCTGGATCGGTGGTGGCCGTGCCGGCCCCGACCCGCGCGTGCTTCAGGCCTGGGCCCGCGAGCGCGGCTTGGCGGTCAAGCGCGTGCGCGACGATGACGGCGTGGTCGTCGAGGGCACGATGCATGGCACGCCCTGGCGCATGGAATGGGGGCCGCCGCAGCGCGCCTACATCCTCGAGCGCGAGTTGCGGCTGCGCATGGACCTCGGCCTGCCGCCGGCGCTCCAGATGCTGGTGACCTCGCGTGCGCTGGCCGAGGAGTTGGAGCAGTCGGCCTATGCGCTGTTCACGCAGGACATGCAGACCCGCATCGACTCCGGCATGCCCGAGGAGATGCGCTGGCTCGCGATGTTCCCCAAGACCCAGCTCGCCGCGATGAAGCCCCTGAAGCAGCGCTTCTCGGCGGTGGCCGCGGCGCCTGAGCCCTTGGCCGCCTGGATCGACGGCGAGCTCGCACAGCAGCTCGACGCGGCCGCGCGCGGCTGGCTGGCGCAGGACGAGCCGATGGTGCTGATGACGCTGCGCGGGCGGCTCTACCTGCGCATCGAGTCCGTGCAGCCCGAAGTGAGCTTGCTCGACGGCGCGCTGGCGCTGTTCGAGGCGGCGGCACAGCGTGCCCTGGTCGCCGCGGAGGGAGCGGCGCACTCCGGCCAGTGGCCGCACACCAGCACGACGGCCTGGGGCAACGACCTCACCTCCGGCTACCCGGGCAACGCGGCCGACGACAGCGGCCTGCGCTGAGCAGCTTAGCGCTGCGCGATCGCGAGCAGCTTGTCGCGCGACAGCAGCACCAGCCGGGTCGGCTCGACGCGCAGCGCGCCGTCGCGCTCCAGGGCTTTGAGTTCCTGGTTGACGCGCTGGCGTGAGGCGCCGAGCAGCTGCGCCAGGTCCTCCTGCGCGAGCTGCAGCCCGATGCGGACCTCGCTGCCCTCGGCGATGCCGTAGCTGCGCGCGAGCAGCAGCAGCTGCTTGGCCAGTCGCGCCGCCAGCGGCAGCGTGTTCAGGTCTTCGACCATGTCGAACATCAGGCGCAGCCGGCGGCACTGCAGGCGCAGCAGTGCGTCGTAGAGCTCGACATGGCCCTCCAGCAGCGCACGAAAGTCGGCCCTGCCGACGATCAGCAGCGTGGTCTCGCCGTGCGCGCTTGCGTCGTGGGTGCGCGGCAGCCCGTCAAACAGCGCGACATCGCCGAACCAGGTGCCGGGCTCGGCATAGGTCAGCGTGATCGGCTTGCCGGCGAGGGAGACCGAGCCGATGCGCACCGCGCCCTTGGCGACGCCGCACCATTCGTCGGCCGTCGCGCCGCGCACGCTGACCAGACCGCCGTCGGGCAGCCGGCGAACCTGTGTACGCGCCAGGATGTCGGCGCGCAGCGGTGCCGACAGCTTGCCGAACCACGCGCCATGCTCGACGCCGCGCTGTTCCTCCGCGGTCAGGTCGGGGTGTGACACGGGGGGCCTTCGGGTCGACGCCACGGCCTCAGGGGCGGCGAGCAGGGACGGTGCGAGTCCGCCGCCGCATCGGCCATCGGGCACCGGACGGCCCCGCCGGTGGAGCGCTCCGCGGCGACCGGTCGGGCGCGATGCGCGAGCCATCGATGCGGCCTTGCCTGAGCGAGTCGAGGCGGGCCAAGTCGGTGCAGCGCGCCGAGTGTGAGAGAGGCACGTTGAGAGTGTGTCATGCAGGCATCGGCGCAGGCTGACATCCGTTTACTTCATGCTAGAGTGCCCCGGCCCAGATTCCAGACCCAGCATGACTTTTCACGTGCGCCCCCTGTTGCTCGGCATCGCTCTCAGCGGCTTTGGACAGGTGGCTTGGGGCTTGGGCTTCGGGCCGCTGCCGACGGCGGCCACGCTAGGTCAGACGCTAGACCTGCGCATCCCCCTGCGGCTCGAGGCGGGCGAGGACGTGCCCCCCGAGTGCGTGACCGCCGAGGTCCGCTTCGGCGACGTCCTGCAGCAGCGCGGCACCACGAGCGCCATGCTCGAGCCGTCCCTGCCGGGCGCGCGCGACCGCACGGTGCGCGTCCTCACCACCACCCGCATTGACGAGCCGGTCATCGCGGTCGAGGTGTCGGCCGGCTGTGCCGCGCGCGTGACGCGGCGCTTCACGCTGTTCGCCGATCCCCCGCTGTACACGCCTCCCACCACGACTCTCGCGGCCGTCGTGCCGATCGAGCCGGGTGCGGCGGCGCCAGCGACCGAACCGGCGGCGCCGGCCGCCGCCGAACTCGCGCCGCCGTCGAGCAGCGCTGTGGCCAGCGCGGCAGCGGCGCGGCCGGTGAAGAAGCGCCGTCCGCGACCGAGCGCGGTCGCGACCGCGCGCGCCCCGGTCGCGGCCGCCCCTGCGCCGCGGGCGCCGCTGACGGCCCCGGCGATGCCCTCCGGTGCCGCCGTGAGTTCGCAACTCAAGCTCGCGACCCTGGAGCAGGGCGCGAACCTGAGCGCCGCAGCCGCCAGCGCGGCGGCCCAGGATATCGCCGCCGCCGAGGCGGCGGCCAGTGCCGCCAGCGCGGTGGCCGCTGCCGCGAGCGCCCGCGCCGCCGAGGCGGAAGCGTCGGGCGCCCGCACGCGCGCCGAGCTCGACAAGGCGCAGCAGACCATCAATGAGCTCAAGGCTCGCCTGCAACAGACCGAGGCGCCGCGCTCCGACTCCGCCATGGTCTACGGGCTGGGCGGCCTGACGCTGCTCCTCCTCGGCTTGCTGATCTGGATGTGGCGCCAGCGCGAGCAGGAGCGCGAGGCCAGTGCCTGGCTCGAGCAGGCGGCGGCCAGCAGCCCGCGCCCGGGCACGCCCGAAGGCGACGCCGCGACCGCCGAGGCGCTGGCCTTCGCGCCCACCCCGTCGGCGCCAGTGCCGCTGTCGCGCCCGATGGGCTTCGATGACACCCAGGCGGCCTCGCGCACCGGCCTGGCCTCGCGCCCCGGTGGCCTCGGGCCGGTGTCGGCACCGGCGCCCCTGATGGCCGAGCGCCGCGAAGTCTCGGTCGAGGAGCTGATCGACCTCGAGCAGCAGGCCGAGTTCTTCATCGTGCTCGGCCAGGACGAGGCGGCGATCGACCTGCTGATGGGGCACCTGCGCAGCACCTCGGACACCAGCCCGCTGCCTTACCTGAAGCTGCTCGAGATCTGCAAGCGTCGCGGCGACCGCAAGGAGTACGAGCGGCTGCGTGATCGCTTCAACAGCCGCTTCGCCGCGCGTGCGCCCGAGTGGGAGACCGACCTGCAGGGCGGTCTGGCGCTGGAGGACTACCCGGCGGTCGTCGGGCGCCTGCAGAGCCTGTGGTCGCAGCCCAAGCGGGCGATGGAGGTGCTGCAGGCCACGCTGCTGCGCGAGCCCTCCGACGCGGATCTGCAGGCCGACAGCTTCGACCTCCCGGCCTACCGCGAGCTGATGATGCTGTACTCGGTCGCGCGCGACCTCTCGGAGAGCGACGCGTCCGACGGCGCCGGCACGGTCGACCTGCTGCTGCCGCTCGAGGACGTCGGCACGACGGCGGCGCCGGCGGTGTTCGAACGACTGATCGCGACCACCTCGCTCGAGGCCCAGGCGTCGGCGTTCAAGCCGCTCGAGATCGACCTGCCGCTGGACGACGCGCCGCCGGCCGATCCGTCGGCGCGGCGCTGAGGCTCACAGCCGCGCGCGCAGCCGCGCGAGCGCCGCGTCCAGCGTTGCCTCGCGCTTGGCATAGCAGAAGCGCACGATGCGCTGCTCGAAGCCATCGGCATAGAAGGCCGACAGCGGGATCGCCGCGACGCCGGCCTCGGTGGCCAGCCAGCGGCAGAAATCGAGCTCGCTGCGCTCGCGGTGCGCCTCGAGCGCCGAGTAGTCGACGCACTGGAAATAGCTGCCCTCGCTGGGCAGCAGCGTGAGGCGCGTGCTGGCCAGGCCGGCACGGAAGCGGTCGCGCTTGGCCGCGTAGAAGTCCGGCAGGCCGAGGTAGGGCGCCGAGTCCGCCAGGTAGCTCGCGAGGCCATGCTGCACCGGCGTATTGACGGTGAACACGTTGAACTGGTGGACCTTGCGGAACTCGGCCATCAGCGGCGCCGGTGCGCACACATAGCCGACCTTCCAGCCGGTCACGTGGAAAGTCTTGCCGAAGCTCGACACCAGCACGCTGCGTGCCGCCAGCGCCGGGTGGCGCGCGACGCTCTGGTGCAGGGCACCGTCATAGACCATGTGCTCGTAGACCTCGTCGGCGAGCAGCAGCACATCGGTCGGTGCGAGCAGCGCCGCGAGGCGCTGCATCTCGGCCGCGGTCCAGGCGGTGGCGCTCGGGTTGTGCGGCGTATTGACGATCAGCAGCCGCGTGCGGGGTGTCAGCGCCGCGGCGAGACGTTCGAAGTCGGGGCGGAAGCTGCCGGGCGTCAGCGGGACTCGCACGATGCGCCCCCCGGCCAGCTCGATGTTCGGGCCGTAGCTGTCGTAGCAGGGCTCGAGCACGATGACCTCGTCCCCCGGATGCACCAGCGCCAGGATCGCGGTCAGGATCGCCTGGGTCGCGCCGGCGGTGATCGTGATCTCGCTGCCCGGGTCGTAGGAGTGGCCGTACTGCGCCGCGAGCTTGGCGGCCACCGCCTCGCGCAGCGCCACGACGCCAGCCATCGGCGGGTACTGGTTGTGGCCGGCGCGCATGGCCTGCGCAACGGCCTCGACGAGCCGCGGATCGCAGTCGAAATCCGGGAATCCCTGGCCGAGGTTGACCGCCGCATGTTCCTGCGCCAGCGCCGACATCACGGTGAAGATCGTCGTGCCGACTTGCGGCAGGCGGCTTGGCGCCAGCGGGGTGCGCGGGGTGTTCATCGGCAACGGCTCAGCGCAGCGCCGGATCGGGGTGCCCGGCCATGGCGCGATCGACGACGGCGCGCGTGAGCTTGGGCGAGAGCAGCTCGGCGAAGCCATAGACGAAGTGGCGCAGGTAGGCGCCGCGCTTGAAGGCCAGCCGCGCGACGTTGTTGCCGAACAGCGTGCCGGCCGGTCGAACAACCAGGTCGCCGCCGGGCGCGCAGGCCGGGTCCTCGCGCACCGCCATCTCCGCGACGATGCCCACGCCGAGGCCCAGCCGCACATAGGTCTTGATCACGTCCGAGTCGATCGCCTCGAGCACCACATTGGGCACATGGCCCTGCGCCGCGAAGGCCCCGTCGATCTTGGTGCGGCCGGTGAAGGAGGGGTGGTAGGTGATCAACGGCTCGTGCGCGAGTTGCTCGAGCGTGAGGCGCTCGAATGCCGCCAGCGGGTGGCCGGCCGGCATCACCACCATGTGCTGCCAGTCGTAGCAGGGCAGCGTGACCAGCGCCTCGAAGGCCGACAGCGACTCGGTCGCGAGCCCGATCTCGGCGGTCTCGTCGATGAGCATCTGGGCGACCTGCTCGGGCGTGCCCTGGTGCAGGCTGATCGCGACCTTGGGGTGGCGCTTGCGCAGCGCCGCCACCGGCCCCGGCAGCACATAGCGCGCCTGGGTGTGGGTGGTGGCGATCGACAGCGTGCCGGCGTCTTGCTGGCTGAACTCCTCGCCGATGCGCTTGAGGTTGCCGACCTCGCGCATGATGGTCTCGATCGCGGCGATCACCTGCCGGCCCGGCTCGGTGATGCGCTTGAGGCGCTTGCCATGGCGCGCGAAGATGTCGATGCCGAGCTCGGCCTCAAGCTCGAGGATGGCCTTCGAGATGCCGGGCTGGGAGGTGTGCAGCGCCTTCGCGGTCTCGGTCAGGTTGAGTTGGCGGCGCACCGCCTCCTGGACGAAGCGGAACTGGTGCAGGTTCATGGCGCGCGGCTCGGGAGGATCGGGGCCGCCGCCGCGTCGGCGAGCGCGGCGATCACGTCCGGGTGTTCGCCGACCGCACCGGCCAGCGTCACGCGCAGACCCGGGTGGGCGGCTTCGAGCGTCTGCGCGAGCGCCGGGAGATCCTTGCGCACATGACCGCCGGCGCCGAGGAAGAGCGGCACCACGGTGATCGCGTCGCAGCCGGCCGCGGCCAGCTCGGCGCCGGCCGTCGCGAGGTCGGGGCTCATCAGCTCGAGAAAGGCCAGCCGCACCTCCGCATCGGGGCGCAGCGTGCGCACACGCTCGGCGACCGTCTGGAAGGGGCGGGCCCAGTTCGGGTCGCGCGCGCCATGGGCGAACAGCAGCACACCGGGCTTGCCGCTCATGCAGGCCCCCTACGGCGCGGCCGGACCGGGGTGTTCACCGGTACCTCACCAGCCAGCTGAACGCCGCCATCGACAGCAGCAGGTAGAGCGCGCTCGGTGCCGACGCCGCGATCCAGGGCGTCCAGTCGCGCAACAGGCCGAGATGGGTCGAGACGTTGTTCAGCAGCACGAAGCTGATGCCCAGCAGGATGCCGCCGAAGACCTTGACGCTGACGCCGCCGCCGCGCGCATGCAGGTAGGCGAAGGGCAGCGCGAGGCCGACCATCACCAGACAGGCCAGCGGGTACAGCGCCTTCTTCCAGAACTGGATCTGGTGGCGCTGGACCGCCTGCTCGTTGTCGGACAGGTGGCTGGTATAGCGGTACAGGTCGAGCGTCGACATGCTGTGCAGCGGCGCCACCGCGGCGGCCACGACGTCCGGTGTCAGCGTCGCCGGCCAGTCGAGCGCGGCGCGTGTCTCGTCGCTGGCGAGGCGCTCGGCGCCGTCCCAGCGCGTCATGAGCACCTCCTCGAGGTGCCAGCCGGTGGCGTCGGCGGTGCCGCGGGCGGCGCGCACGCGGCGCAGCAGCTGGCTGTCGGGTCCGAACTCGTAGATGTCGATGTCCTCCAGCCGCCCGTTCGCACCGACATGGCCGATGTGGATCGAGTCGACCCGCTCGCCGGCCGGCTGCTCCCCGGCGACGGCCGCGCGGCGGTCCTTCAGCCAGACGCTGGCACGCCGGCCGCTGGGCCGGTCGGCGCGCTGGTACTTCAGCGCGCCCTTCATCGCCTCGCCATAGGCGCCGGTCTGCGGCGCGACATAGTCGCCGACGACGAAGGTCAGGGCCGCAAAGACACCACCGAGCAGCGCGAGCATGCCGAGTGCGCGGGCCGGCCCGAGGCCGCCGGTGCGCAGGATCGTGAACTCGGAGGACTGCGCCAGTCTGGCGAGTGCGTAGGTCGTGCCGATCAGCACCGCGATCGGGAACAGCTCGTAGAAGTGCGAGGGCAGCTCGAGCAGGCAGTAGAGCACCGCATGCTGGACCCGGAAGGCGCCGCGGCCGACGTCGCCGAGCTGGTCGACGAGGTCGATGAAGAAGAACAGCGCGAGGAAGGCGAGGGCGACGAACGCGACGGCCCCCAGGACCTCGACGTAGAGCAGGCGGCGGACGGTGCGCATCGTTCAGGCTCCGGCCACGGCGGCGCCCGCCGGTGCGCCGCGCCGGCGCGCCAGCGACACCCCGCGCTCACGCCACCACAGCAGCGTCACCGCGAGCGTGAAGGTGCCGCCGTGCACCACCAGCAGCGTGGGCAGCATCGCGAGCTTGCCGCTCGCCACCCAGGCCTGGGTCAGCGTGAGCAGGTTGTAGTAGACGACGAAGGTCAGCAGCGCGAGCAGCAGGTTCCAGCTGCCGCCGCGCCGGGGGTTGCCGGCGGCCAGGCCGATGCCCAGCAGTACGAGGTTGATCCCGCCGATCGCGAGGCCGATCCGCCAGGTCAGCTCGCCGAGGTGGCGCGGCGTCGGCTGGGTCAGCAGCGCCCAGGTGCTGCGGGCCTTCGGGGGCAGGTCATCGAGCGCGCTGCGCGGTGCCTCGCCGGCCAGGATGCGGTAGGAGTCGAAGCGCGCGATGCGCTTCTCGCCGCTCGCGAAATCGAGGTCGTTGCGCTGGCCCCGCTCGAGCACCGCGTAGCGCTGGCCCTGGTCCATCTCGATGCGTCCGCTGCGTGCCGAGGTCACGCTCTCGCCGCCATCGCGGCGTTCGAGCACGAAGACGTTGTGCGCCAGCTGGCTCTCGCTGGTATTGCGGTCGATGAAAAACACGCGGCGACCGTCACTGGAGCTCTGGAACTGGCCGGGCGCGACGCGGGCGATGTCCGAACGCTGCTCGTAGCGGAACTTGAGCTCCTCGATCTGGCGGTTGCCCCAGGGCCAGACGAACAGCGCCAGGACCGCGACCAGCAGCAACACCGGACCGGCCAGCCGCAGCACGGGCGTGACGAAGCGCAGCAGCCCGACGCCGCTGGCGAACCAGATCACCATCTCGCTGTCGCGGTACATGCGCGTGAGCGTGCCCACCACGGCGACGAACAGCGACAGGCTGATGATCGTCGGCAGGTGTTCGAGCGAGATGTAGCCCAGCAGCAGCACCACGTCCTGCGGCGCGATCGCGCCGCCCGCCGCCTGGCCGAGCGTGCGGATCAGGAACATCGTGATCACGATCGTCAGGATCACGATCAGCGTCGCGGCAAGACTGCGGCCGAGGTCTCGGCGCAACGTCGAATCGAATAACATCATTGGATAACAAAACGGTCACTCATTATGGACTTCCGCACCCGAGTGCAGAGCGTGGATCAGCTCTCGCAGACGCCCGCCGACGCGCTCGTCGTCGTGCTGCACGGCGACCTGAAGAAGCAGCAGCTCGATGCGCCGCTCGCCGCGCTGCTCGCCGAGGCGATCGCCGCTGGCGATCTGCAGGGCAAGGCGGGGCGCGTGCTCTATGTCCACCGTCCGGCGGGCGTGAAGGCGCCGCGCCTTGCGTTCAGCGTCGCCGCCGATGCGACGCCGAAGGCCTTCCGCGCGGCGGTGACCGCCGCGCTCGGCCTGTTCAAGCAGTCCGGCGCGAAGCAGCTGGCCGTGGCTGCGGCCGGTGGCTCGCTCACCGGGGGCCATGCGGAGGCCCTGGTGACGGCGGCGGCCGATGCGGGCTACCTGTACCGCCACACCAAGCCCAGCGCCGGGCCGGCGCCGGCCTTCGCGAGCGTCACGCTCGTCGCGGGCAAGGAGGAGGCCAAGGCGGTGCGTGCCGGGCTCGCGCGGGGCGAGGGCATCGCCGCCGGCGTGACGCTGGCGCGCGAATGCGCCAATCGCCCGGGCAACCATTGCACGCCGGGTTTCCTGGCCGACGAGGCGCGCCGGCTCGCCAAGGCGCATGGCTTCAAGGTCCAGGTGCTCGAGCGCAAGGACTGCGAGAAGCTCGGCATGGGCGCCTTCCTGGCCGTCGCCCAGGGCTCGGACGAACCGCTGAAGTTCATCGTGCTGCGACACGAGGGCGGCCCCAAGACCCAGGCGCCGGTGGTGCTGGTCGGCAAGGGCATCACCTTCGACACCGGCGGCATCTCGATCAAGCCCTCGGCCGAGATGGACGAGATGAAGTTCGACATGGGCGGCGCGGCCAGTGTGCTCGGCACCTTCCGCGCGCTCGGCGAGCTCAAGCCCCGGCTCAACGTGATCGGCCTGATCCCGACCTGCGAGAACATGCCCAGCGGCCGCGCCGTCAAGCCCGGCGACGTGGTGACCTCGATGTCGGGCAAGACCATCGAGGTGCTGAACACCGACGCCGAGGGCCGGCTGATCCTGTGCGACGCGCTGACCTACGCCGAGCGCTTCAAGCCGGCGGCGGTGATCGACATCGCGACGCTGACCGGCGCCTGCGTGATCGCGCTCGGCGCGCACCGCTCCGGGCTGTTCAGCGCCGATGATACGCTCGCCGAGGCGCTGCTCGCCGCGGGTGCCGCGGGGCAGGATCCGGCCTGGCGCATGCCGCTGGACGACGAGTACGACGACGCATTGAAGAGCAACTTTGCCGACATGGGCAATGTCGGCGGGCGCGCCGGCGGCGCGATCACCGCGGCGATGTTCCTGAAGCGCTTCACCGCCAAGTACCCCTGGGCCCACCTCGACATCGCCGGGACCGCCTGGAAGTCGGGGGCCGCCAAGGGCGCGACCGGCCGGCCGGTCGCGCTGCTGACCCACTACCTGCTGGCGCGCGCCGGCTGAGCCGCGTCGGTGTCGCACCGATGACCGAGGTGCAATTCCATACCGGGCTGGCCGATCCGCTGGCCTACGCCTGCCGGCTGCTGCGCAAGTCGCAGCGCAGCGGTGCGCAGGTCGTCGTGACGGGCGAGCCGGCCGCGCTCGACCAGCTCGACGTGCTGCTGTGGACCTTCGAGCCGCTCGAGTTCGTGCCGCATGCGCGGCTGCGTGCCGGTGCGGCGTTGCCGGCACGACTGGCCACCACGCCGATCTGGCTGGCCGACACGCCGGCCGACGTGCCGCAGCATGAGGTGCTGGTCAACCTCGGCCCCGAGGTCGGCGCCGGCTTCGAAAGCTTTGAGCGCTTGTTCGAGCTGGTGGGCAGCACGCCGGGCGAGGCCGGGGCCGGCCGCCGCCGCTGGCAGCACCTGAAGGCGCGTGGCTACCCGGTCAAGCACGTGGAGGTCAGCGCATGAAGGGCGGTCCGCGCCCGCCGGTGCCGCGCCATGTGCCGACGCTGACCGAGGTGCTCGACCCGGGGGCGCACCCCAGCGTGCCGGCGGCCATGCCCGTCCCCGACGAGGAGCTGCTGCGTCGCGTGATGGGCGAGTTGCACCGGCGCCTCGACGACACGCTCGAGCCGAGACTGCGCGCGGCGATCGCGCCGGCCGTCGACGCGGTTGCCGGTGCGCTGCTGACAGAGGCCCGCGCCTTGCTTGATGAACTCCTGCACCAGGCGGTGCGCGAGGCGATCGCCAAGGAACTGGCGCGACGCCGCGAGAGCCCGCCGTCCGGACCCTGAACCGCATTTCCCCTGAATCCCGCCCCAAGGAGCCCCCATGTTGAACAAGAAATCGATCATCCCGCTCTCGATCGCCGCCGCGCTCGTGACCCTGGTGAGCGGCTGCGGCAAGAAGGAGGCGGCGGCGCCCGATGAGCTGATCGTCAAGATCGGCCACGTCGCACCGCTCAGCGGACCCAGCGCGCACCTCGGCAAGGACAACGAGAACGCCGCCCGCATGGCGATCGACGAGCTCAACACCAAGGCGATGACGATCGGCGGCAAGAAGGTGAAGTTCGAGCTCGTCGCGGAGGACGACGCGGCCGATCCGAAGCAGGGCACCG
Organism: uncultured Methylibium sp.; assembly: GCA_964408005.1. Classification (GTDB taxonomy): domain Bacteria; phylum Pseudomonadota; class Gammaproteobacteria; order Burkholderiales; family Burkholderiaceae_C; genus Methylibium. Next base: position 1,797 of record CAYOXW010000031.1, on the reverse strand, counting down.
CGGTGGCTCAGAAGCTGGTCGACGCCAAGGTCAACGGCGTGATCGGCCACCTGAATTCGGGCACCAGCATCCCGGCCTCGCAGATCTACAGCGCCGCGGGCATTCCGCAGATCTCGCCCTCGTCGACCAACCCCAAGTACACCCGGCAGGGCTTCAAGACCACCTTCCGCGTCGTCGCCGACGATGTGCATCTCGGCGGCACGCTCGGCCGCTACGCCCAGGGCGAACTGAAGGGGAAATCGATCGCGGTGATCGACGACCGTACCGCCTACGGCCAGGGCGTCGCCGACGAGTTCGAGAACGGCGTCAAGGGCGCCGGCGGCACGGTGGTCGCGCGCGAGTTCACGACCGACAAGGCGCAGGAGTTCTCCTCCATCCTCTCGGGCATCAAGGCCAAGAACCCGGACGTGGTGTTCTTCGGTGGCATGGACGCGGTGGCAGGCCCGATGCTGCGTCAGCTCAAGCAGCTCGGCATCAACGCCAAGTTCCTGGGGGGCGATGGCATCTGCACCAGCGACCTGCCCAAGCTGGCTGGCGGCACCGTCGACGACGGGCAGATCGTCTGCGCCGAAGCCGGCGGCGTCGAGGGAGAGCAGAAGGTCGCGATGGACGAGTTCCGCGCCCGCTACAAGGCCAAGTTCAACGACGAGGTGAAGCTCTACGCGCCCTACGTCTACGACGCGCTGATGGTCATGGCCGACGCGATGGTCAAGGCCAACTCCGCCGAGCCGGCGACCTACCTGCCGGTGCTCGCCAAGACCGAGGGCTACAAGGGCGTGACCGGCACCATCAGCTTCGACGAGAAGGGCGACATCAAGAACGGTGCGCTGACGCTCTTCACCTACAAGGGCGGCCAGCGCGAGCAGATCGCGGTGGTGCGCTGAGGCTGGAGCGGCGGCCGCGAGTCGCCGCTTAGAATGGCGGGCTTCGGAGAGATGGATGAGTGGTTTAAGTCGCACGCCTGGAAAGCGTGTGAGGGTTAACAGCCCTCCGCGGGTTCGAATCCCGCTCTCTCCGCCAGGACGCTAGAAAGAACGGGCCCGCTGGGGCCCGTTTGTTTTTGGCACCGCCGCGGCGAGATCGAGTGGCGGGCGATCGCTCCGCCCCCGCCGAGGCTCAGGCGCCCCGTGCGTGCGCGTGGCGCACCAGGGCCGCGAGGCTGACGACCTCGAGGGCGCGCTCGTGCGTTGCCTCCAGCACCACCGGTGGCGCGACGCCGGCGTCGAGGGCTTCCTTCCAGCGCTGCGCGCACAGGCACCAGCGGTCACCGGGCCTGAGGCCCGGGAAGCGCCACTGCGGGCGTGGCGTGACGAGGTCGTTGCCGCGCTCGCGCGAGAAGGCCAGGAATTCGACCGTCATGCGCGCGCACACCGCGTGGCGGCCGGCATCGCTGTCGTCGCCGTGGCAGCAGCCGTCGCGCAGCCAGCCGGTCAGCGGCGCATAGGAGCAGGCGAGCAGCGCCGTGCCGAGCACGTTGCGCGCCGCGGCGGACAACGCCTCGCTCATCAGCCCTTGGTTGCCGGCGGGCGCTGGATCAGCGCCATCGCGGTGCCGATCAGCGTCGAGACCTCGCCCATGTGGCCGGGCACGATCATGGTGTTGTTCTTCTGCGCGAGCTGGCCATAGGCCTCGACGGCCTTCTCGGCGACCTTGAGCTGCACCGCCTGCTCGCCGCCGGGCTCGCGGATCGCTGCAGCGACCTGGCGGATGGCGGCGGCCGTGGCCTCGGCCACCGCGACGATGGCCGCGGCCTGCCCCTGGGCGTTGTTGATCTCGGCCTGCTTCTCGCCCTCGGAG
>CAYOXW010000030.1:0-20888 GCA_964408005.1 uncultured Methylibium sp. | reverse complement strand
CTCCAGAGCTCAGGATCCACTCGCTCTACGGTGGACTGGGTGCGGTCGAACATGGGGGGCTGCCTTTCCACAAACGTCGTTTCAGTCACGCCATGGCGTCGAGCCACGGCTGGAGTGACGTCATTACACGTCCCGGCCTGAACGCAAATTAGGCATTCATATACCTATTCAGGATGACCCTCCGGCGTTCCGGTCGTCTTGTCGATCGGCCCCGACTCGAGGTCTTTATCGGCCCGATCAATCGTCATGTCCGTTCGATTCATCGCACTATCGTCATAGAGCGATTCGCTCCGTTGATCTCCCATGTAAAAAACGGAACATGACGCCTCTCCGGCGTCATTTCGAATTGATTGCTGCGACGCCGCATTTGCCTTTTCATCGATTCCGTCGATTCCGGTATCAAGTGTTTTGACCCCACTCCATCACACCTCTTCCGCCCCGGGAAAAGCGCGCCAAATCGTCTTTTAATATGCATTTGAAAGCTCAATAAACCTCACCCTGGACGCGTCCAATGTCCGCAGCACGAGAGGCCGGAGCCGGCCCCACCCGGACACCCACGTCAGGAGACTTCGATGGACATTCACGAGTACCAGGCCAAGGAGCTGCTGTCGCGCTTTGGCGTGCCGATGCCCAAGGGCAGCGTCGCCTTCAGCGCCGACCAGGCGGTCTACAACGCCAACGAGCTCGGCGGCTGGCACTGGGCCGTCAAGGCCCAGGTGCATTCCGGCGCGCGCGGCAAGGCCGGCGGCATCAAGCTGTGCCGCACCTACAACGAGGTCGAGAAGGCCGCGCGCGACCTGCTCGGCAAGCGCCTGGTCACCGTCCAGACCGGCCCCGAGGGCAAGCCGGTGCAGCGCGTCTACGTCGAGGTGGCCGAGCCCTTCGAGCGCGAGCTGTATCTCGGCATCGTGCTCGACCGCAAGGCCGAGCGCGTGCGCGTGATCGCCTCCGCCGAGGGCGGCATGGAGATCGAGGAGCTGGCCCACACCGCGCCGGAGAAGATCATGCAGGTGGTGGTCGAGCCGGCGGTCGGCCTGCAGGCCTTCCAGGCCCGCGAGATCGCCTTCGGACTGGGCCTGAACATCAAGCAGGTGGCGCGCGCCGTGGCCACCATCATGGGCGTGTACCGCGCCTTCCGCGACCTCGACGCGACCATGGTCGAGATCAACCCGCTGGTGGTCACGAAGGACGACCGCATCCTCGCGCTCGACGCGAAGATGAGCTTCGACGACAACGCGCTGTTCCGCCAGCGCGAGGTCTCGGCGATGCGCGACGCCTCGCAGGAGGATCCGCGCGAGGCCCAGGCCGCCGAGGACAACCTGAACTACGTCGGCCTGGACGGCGACATCGGCTGCATCATCAACGGCGCCGGCCTCGCGATGGCAACGATGGACACCATCAAGTACGCCGGCGGCCAGCCGGCGAACTTCCTCGATGTCGGCGGCGGCGCCTCGCCCGAGCGCACCGCGAAGGCCTTCAAGCTGGTGCTGTCGGACGCCAACGTCAAGGCGATCCTGGTCAACATCTTCGCCGGCATCAACCGCTGCGACTGGATCGCCCAGGGCGTGGTGCAGGCCTGCCAGGCCATCGAGATCAAGGTGCCGCTGATCGTGCGCCTGGCCGGCACCAATGTGGAGGCCGGCCGCAAGATCATCCAGGACAGCGGCCTGTCGATCATCAGCGCCGACTCGCTGACCGAGGCCGCGGCCAAGGCCGTCGAAGCGGCCAAGAACTACCGCCCCGCCTGAGCCCCCTCGAGACGACGGAGACACTGAACATGGCCATCCTCATCAACGAAAAGTCCCGCATCATCGTCCAGGGCTTCACCGGCGACAAAGGCAGCTTCCACGCGAAGGAGATGATCGAGTACGGCAAGAACGTGGTCGGCGGCGTCACGCCCGGCAAGGGCGGCACGAGCCACCTCGGCCTGCCGGTGTTCGACACCGTCAAGGACGCCGTCAGGGCGACCGGTGCCGACACCAGCATCACCTTCGTCGCGCCGGCCTTCTGCGCCGACGCGCTGATGGAGGCGGCCGACGCCGGCATCAAGCTGGTGTGCTCGATCACCGACGGCATCCCGGCGCAGGACATGATGCGCGTCAAGCGCTACCTGATGCGCTACCCGAAGGAGCGCCGCACCATGATGGTCGGCCCGAACTGCGCCGGCATCATCAGCCCGGGCAAGGCGATGCTGGGCATCATGCCGGGCCACATCTACAAGCCCGGCCACGTGGGCATCGTCTCGCGCTCGGGCACGCTGGGCTACGAGGCCGCGGCGCAGCTCAAGGAGCTGGGCATCGGCGTGTCGACCAGCGTGGGCATCGGCGGCGACCCGATCAACGGCAGCTCCTTCCTCGACCACCTGAAGCTGTTCGAGCAGGACCCGGAAACACACTGCGTGATCATGATCGGCGAGATCGGCGGCCCGCAGGAGGCCGAGGCCGCGGCCTGGGTCAGGGAGAACATGACGAAGCCGGTGATCGGCTACGTCGCCGGCCTGACGGCGCCCAAGGGCCGTCGCATGGGCCATGCCGGCGCCATCATCTCGGCGCTGGGCGACTCGGCCGCCGAGAAGGCCGAGATCATGAAGTCCTACGGCCTGAGCGTCGCGCCCAGCGCCGGCGAGCTGGGCAGCACGGTGGCCGCCGTGCTCGCGCGCACGCGCTGACCCGCGCGGGGCGGCCGCCGGCCGCCCTGCCCCGTCCCACCGGAGCCGCGCGTGACCCCCGACACCCCCCCCACCGTTCCGACGAGCGTCGCCCCGAGCCCCGCGGCCGACACCTTCCGCGGCGAGGCGACCGCCCTGCTGTTCTCGCTGCTGCAGGAGGTCATCGAGCGCCACGAGCCCGAGACCGCCCGGCTGATCGCCGCCAGCGGCGCCTTCGAGGGCGCTTCGCCGCAGCAGCTCGCCCGCGCGCTGCAGGCCCAGGGCATCATGTTCCAGCTGCTCAGCATCGCCGAGCAGAACGCCGGCATGCGTCGCCGTCGCCAGACCGAGACCGAATCCGGCCCCGAGCAGGTCGAGGGCAGCCTGGCGCGCGTGGTCGCGCAGGCCGCCGCGCGCGGCGTCACGGCCGAGCAGTTCGCCGGCGTGCTCGGCTCGCTGAAGCTGCGCCCGGTGATCACCGCGCACCCGACCGAATCGAAGCGCGTCACCGTGCTCGAGCTGCACCGGCGCATCTACCGGCTGCTGATGGACCTGGAGTCGCCGCGCTGGACGCCGCGCGAGCGCCGCCACCTGGTCGAGCGCCTGCGCCAGGAGATCGAGATCCTGTGGCTGACCGGCGAGCTGCGCCTGGAGAAGCCGACCGTCGCGCAGGAGGTGGCCTGGAGCCTGCATTTCTTCAACGAGACGCTGTTCGAGGTCGTGCCCGAGCTGATCGCGCGCGCCGAGCAGCTGCTCGACGCGCAGTACGGCCCCGGCCGCGTGCCGGTGCCGGCCTTCTTCGAGTTCGGCTCCTGGGTCGGCGGTGACCGCGACGGCAACCCCTTCGTCACCGTCGAGGTGACGCGCTCCGCGCTGGCCGAGACGCGCCTGGCGAGCCTGAAGCGCCACCAGGCCAAGCTCGACGAGCTGGGCCGCAACCTGTCGATCAGCCAGAGCGCGATCGCGCTGCCCGAGGGCTTTCGCAGCGCGCTCGACGCCGCGCTGGCCGCCAGCCCGGACGCCGGCATTGCGCAGCGCAACCCGGGCGAACCGTTCCGCCAGTGGCTGGCCTGCATGCTCGAGAAGCTCGAGGGCACGCTGGCGCGCCAGACCGATCCGCGCCACGGCGGCCCCGCCTACGAGGGCGCCGATACCCTGGTCGCCGAGCTGCGCACGCTGGAAGAGGGCCTCGCCGGTTGCGGCTGCGGCAACGTCGCGCGCGGCCTGGTGCGGCCGCTGCGCCGCCAGGTCGAGGCGTTCCGCTTCGCGACCGTCAGGCTCGACTTGCGCGAGAACTCGACCCGCACGACCCAGGCGCTCGAGGCGCTGTGGCGCATCGACCAGGGCGATGCGAACGCGACGCCGCCGGCGCAGGACAGCGCGGCCTGGATGGAATGGCTGCTCGCCGAGCTGGAGCGGGCGCGCGCCGCGCCGCGCGACACTGGCGCCCTGCCCGAGACGGTGCGCGAGACCCTAGGGATCTTCGCGCTGGCGCGCGAGGTGCTCGCCGGCGGCGGGCGTGACGGCCTGGGCAGCTTCATCCTCAGCATGACGCGCAACGCGGCCGACATCCTCGGCGTCTACGTGCTGGCCAAGCAGGCCGGGCTGTACGCCGACCCGTCCTGCGTCGAGCGCTGCGCGCTGCCGGTGATGCCGCTGTTCGAGACCATCGCCGACCTGCGCCGCTCGCCGGCCATCCTGCGCGAGCTGCTCGCGGTGCCGGTGCTGCGCCGCTCGGTGCGCGCCCATGGCGGCGTGCAGGAGGTGATGATCGGCTACTCGGACAGCAACAAGGACGGCGGCTTCTTCTCGTCGAACTGGGAGCTGTCGAAGGCGCAGGGGCAGCTCACCGAGGTGGGTCGCGACGCCGGCGTCGCGATCGCCTTCTTCCACGGCCGCGGCGGCTCGGTCAGCCGCGGCGGCCTGCCGGCCGGGCGCGCGATCGCGGCCCAGCCGCCCGGCTCGATCCGCGGCCTGTTCCGCCTCACCGAGCAGGGCGAGGTCGTGTCGACCAAGTACGCCAACCGCGGCACCGCGGCGCACAACGTCGAGCTGCTGGCGGCCAGCGTGTTCGAGCACGCGCTGAAGTCGCACGCGCAGCGCGCGGCGCCCGCCCACCCGGAGTTCGACGACGCGCTGGAAGCGCTGTCCGGCGCCGCGCACGCGGCCTATGTGAGCCTGATCGCCCAGCCCGGCCTGGTGCCCTACTTCCAGGAGGCCAGCCCGCTCGAGGAGATCTCGATGCTCAACATCGGCTCGCGGCCGGCGCGGCGCTTTGGCGCCAAGTCGCTCGCGGAGCTGCGCGCGATCCCCTGGGTGTTCGCCTGGGCGCAGAACCGCCACCTGATCACCGGCTGGTACGGCCTGGGCTCGAGCCTGGCGGCCTTCCGCGAGGTGCGCGGCGCCTCGGGCGAGGCGCTGCTGGCGCGCCTGTTCAAGGACTCGCCGCTGTTCCGGCTGATCGTCGACGAGGTCGAGAAGACGCTCGCGGTCGTCGATCTGGACATCGCGCGCGAGTACGGCACGCTGGTCTCCGACGCCGCGCTGCGCGCGACGATCTTCGGCATGATCGAGCGCGAGTACCGGCTGACGGTCGCCGAGCTGCTGTGCCTGTCGGGCTCGGCCTACCCGGGCGCGCGCTTTCCCGACTTCGACAAGCGCCTGTCCGACCGCCTGCCTATCATCAACCGCGCCGGCCGCGAGCAGATCGCGCTGCTGCGCGCCTTCCGCGCCGGCGGCGACGAGGCCCAGCGCGAACCGCTGCGCCGCGCGCTGCTGCTGTCGATCAACTGCGTCGCCGCGGGCTTCGGCTCGACCGGCTGAGCCCCATTTCCCATCCCACCCGAGGACCTCCCATGAGCTTCACGATCATCGAACAGGCCACCCCGCGCCTGCACCGCTCCGAACTCGCCGTGCCGGGCAGCAACCCCGGCATGTTCGAGAAGGCCGCCAAGTGCGCCGCCGACATCGTGTTCCTCGACTGCGAGGACGCGGTCGCGCCCGACGACAAGGAGCAGGCGCGCAAGAACATCATCCAGGCGCTCAACGAGATCGACTGGGGCAGCAAGACGATGATGGCGCGCATCAACGGCCTCGACACGCACTACATGTACCGCGACGTGGTCGACATCGTCGAGGCCTGCCCGCGCCTGGACATGATCCTGATCCCGAAGGCCGGCACCGCCGCCGACGTCTACGCGGTCGACATGCTGGTCACGCAGATCGAGGCGGCCAAGAAGCGCAGCAAGCGCATCGGCTTCGAGGTGCTGATCGAGACCGCGCTGGGCATGGCCAACGTCGAGGCGATCGCGCAGTCGAGCAAGCGCCTGGAGGCGATGAGCTTCGGCGTGGCCGACTACGCCGCCTCGACCCGCGCGCGCACCACCGTGATCGGCGGCGTCAACAAGGACAGCGTCGTGCTGAGCGACAAGGACGAGAACGGCCAGCGCCAGTCCTACTGGACCGACCCCTGGCACGCCGCCCAGACCCGCATGATGGTGGCCTGCCGTGCCTACGGCCTGCGCCCGATCGACGGCCCCTTCGGCGACTTCGGCGACCCGGACGGCTACCGGGCCGCCGCCAACCGCGCCGCGGTGCTGGGCTACGAGGGCAAGTGGGCGATCCACCCCTCGCAGATCGAGCTGGCCAACGAGGTCTACACGCCCTCGGCCGCCGAGGTGACGAAGGCGCGCCGCATCCTCGAGGCGATGGCCCAGGCCGCCAAGGAGGGCAAGGGGGCGGTGTCGCTGGACGGCCGGCTGATCGACATCGCCAGCATCCGCATGGCCGAGGCGCTGATCGCCAAGGCCGACGCGATTGCGGCGGCACGCTGAACGACAGCCCTGACGGCGCGGCGCTTAATCCGCCGCGCCAGCTGCGGCAACATGCCCGCCTCGCGCGCGCACGGCAACACCCACCGACGGACTGAGACGACACCATGGCATCGGACATCGAGATCGCACAACAGGCCACGATGCAGCGCATCGCCCGGGTGGCGGCCAAGGTCGACATCCCCGAGGACTCGCTCGAGCCCTACGGCCACTACAAGGCCAAGATCGCGCTCGACTACCTCGACAGCCTGAAGGGCCGCCCCGACGGCAAGCTGATCCTCGTCACCGCGATCAGCCCGACGCCCGCCGGCGAAGGCAAGACCACCACCACGGTGGGCCTGGGCGACGCGCTCAACCGCATCGGCAAGCGGGCCATGATCTGCCTGCGCGAGCCCTCGCTGGGCCCGGTGTTCGGCGTCAAGGGCGGCGCGGCCGGCGGCGGCTACGCGCAGATCGTGCCGATGGAGGACATCAACCTCCACTTCACCGGCGACTTCCATGCCATCGGCGCGGCGCACAACCTGCTGTCGGCGCTGATCGACAACCACATCAACCACGGCAACGAGCTGCGCATCGACCCGCGCCTGATCCAGTGGAAGCGCGTCGTCGACATGAACGACCGCGCGCTGCGCAAGGTCACGATCGGCCTGGGCGGCACCGCCAACGGCTTCGTGCGCGAGGACGGCTACGACATCGTGGTCGCCTCCGAGGTGATGGCCATCCTGTGCCTGGCCGGCTCGCTGACCGACCTGAAGGAGCGCCTGGGCCGCATCATCATCGGCTACACGCTGGGCGACAAGAAGCCGGTCTACGCCAGCGACCTGAAGGCCCAGGGCGCGATGGCCACGCTGCTCAAGGACGCGATCAAGCCCAACCTCGTGCAGACGCTCGAGAACAACCCCGCCATCATCCACGGCGGCCCCTTCGCCAACATCGCCCACGGCTGCAACTCGGTGACCGCCACCAAGGCCGGCCTGAAGCTGGCCGACTACGTGGTCACCGAGGCCGGCTTCGGCGCCGACCTCGGCGCCGAGAAATTCATCGACATCAAGTGCCGCATGGCCGGGCTCAAGCCCGCCGCGGTGGTGCTGGTGGCGACGATCCGCGCGCTGAAGTTCCACGGCGGCGTCAAGAAGGACGAGCTGAACCAGGAGAACCTGGCGGCGCTCGAGAAGGGCATCGTCAACATCGAGCGCCACCTGCGCAACATCACCGAGCATTTCGGCCTGCCCTGCGTCGTCTCGGTGAACCACTTCAGCTTCGACACGCCGGCCGAGATCGAGCTGCTCAAGCGTCGCATCGAGGCCCTCGGCGGTCGCTTCGTCGTCGCGCGCCACTGGGCCGACGGCGGCAAGGGCGCCGAGGACCTGGCCCGTGCCGTGGTCGAGCTGGCCGAGAGCGGCGCGCATCACCGCTACGTCTACGCCGACAGCGACACGCTGCAGGCCAAGATCGGCGCGATCGCGACCAAGATCTACGGCGCCGGCCAGGTCAGCTTCTCCGAGGCCGCGCGCCGGCAGCTCGACGAGTGGAACGCGGACTACGGCCACTTCCCGGTGTGCATGGCCAAGACCCAGATGTCCTTCAGCGCCGACCCGAACGCCAAGGGGGCGCCCAGCGGTCACACGCTGAATGTGCGCGAGGTGCGGCTGGCCAACGGCGCCGGCTTCGTGGTCGCGATCTGCGGCGACATGATGACGATGCCGGGCCTGCCGAAGCTGCCCGCCGCCGAGAAGATCGACATCGACGAGAACGGCAAGGTCTCGGGCCTGTTCTGAGACCGTGCGCTAGATCGACGACGCGAAGTCCGTCGCCCGCGCCCCGCGCGGCGGCAGCTCGATGTGGAAGGTCGAGCCGCCGCCGTCGCGCCCGCTGGCGTAGATGCGCCCGCCATGGGCCGCGACGATCTTGCGGCAGATCGTCAGCCCCAGCCCGGTGCCGCCCGAGCCGTCCTTCGTGCCGCTGGACTGCACGAAGGCCTCGAAGATCGACTCCAGCTCGGCCGACGGGATCCCGGGGCCGCGATCGCTGATGCGCAGAGCGCTGCCGTCATCGGCGAGCCAGTCGCCGACGACGGTGATGCGCGACTGCTCGGGCGAGAACTTGATCGCGTTGGCGAGCACGTTGCGCAGCACCTGCTTGAAGCGCGGTGGATCGATGCGTGCCACCAGCGGCTCGCCCGGCAGCTCGAATTCGACGCCGAGCCGGCGCGCGGCCAGCAGCGGTTCGAGTTCGCGCGCGACCTCGCGCACGAGGCCCCGCAGGTCGGCGCACTCGAGGTGCATCGTGCCGACGGCGCTCTCGAGCTTGGCGACGTCCAGCAGGTCGTTCACCAGCGCCAGCATGCGCGCGCCGGCATCGCGCACGTCACGGAACAGCGTCGCGTTGCGATCTCCCGGCGGCGCGCGCACCTCGCCGATCTCCGAGAAGCCGATGATCGACTGCAGCGGCGTGCGCAGCTCGTGGCTGATGTTCGCGATGAACTCCGACTTCGCGCGCGATGCCTCCTCGGCCGCGTCGCGGGCCTCGCGGGTGGCCAGCTCGGCGCGGCGGAACTCGGTGACGTCGACCATCACCACGAGCACGCCGGTCGGGGCGCCCGAGCCGGCCGAGATCAGCGCCTTCTCGAACACCACGTCGCGCAGCGCGCCGTCGCCGTGGACGACCCGCGCCTCGTAGCGCACCGGTGCGCCGTCCCCCTGGATCAGCCGCTCGTCCTGGCGGCGGTGCTCGGCCTGGCTCGCCTCGGACAGGTTGACACTGCCGAGGAAGCGTCCGATCAGCCGGTCGCGGTGACAGCCGTGAAAGCTCTCCCAGGCCTTGTTCACACGCGTGTAGCGCCCGCTCCTGTCGAGCACCGCGGTCGGCAGCGGGCTGGTCTCCATCAACAGCTCGGTGAAGGCGAGCTGGGCCTTCACCCGCTCGGTGGCGGCCACGCGCCCGGTCACGTCCACCGCGCTGCCGGTGAAGCCGCACAGGCGGCCGTCGTGCAGGACCGGCAGCACCGTGATCGAGAAGATCCGCGGTCCGTCGACCCCGGCGTTCGCCAGGGTGGCCTGGGTGCTGCGGGCGCCGCCGGGGCCGTCCGGGTCGAACAGGGCACGCACGCGCCCGCGGTCGCGCCCGACGACCAGGTCGCCGAGCCGGCGGCCCTCGGCGTCGGCGAGGTCCGCGCCCGACATCACCGCCCAGTCGTGATTCAGGTAGACGATGACGCCGTGCACGTCGGTGCGGAAGATGAGCTCCTGCAGGCTCTTGATCGTCATCGTGAGCTCGGTGGCGCGCTGCAGCACCGTCGCGGCCGCCACGTCCAGGCGGCGGTGCGCCGCATCGCTGGCACGCAGGCCCCGCAGCAGCAGCGCCATCACCGCCGCGTACAGCGCGACGGCCCCGAGGGCCACGCCGGCGAAGCTGAGCCGGGTCTGCATCCACCAGCGTGCGATCACCTCCTCGCGCGCGACCTCGACGAGCGCCACCAGCGGGTAGCCGCGGACCGTGCGCGCCGCGCCGATCTGTGCCGCCGCCCGCAAGCCCTGGCCGACCCAGTCGCGCGCCGGCGCGACGCCGGCGACATCGACCCAGCGGGCCAGCGTCCCGGCTGGCTCGCGCTGCGCCGGCCGCGTCGCGATCGCCGGGCCGTCGGCGTGGGCGAGCGCCAGGAACCCGGTCGCCTCGCCCGGCACCGCGCGCTCCAGCAGCGCGGCGGTGTCGATGAGCGCGACGATCAGCACGCGCTCGCCGCTCGGCCGGTCGGCCGAGCGCAGCATCGTCAGCACGTCGTGCGCCGGGCGCGGCGCGGCACCGTCGGACAGGAAGCGCACCGGCTTGCGGTCGATGTGGGGCTGATCGGCACCGGGCCACTCTGCAAAGCGCCGGTCCGGCGCGGCGAACGCGCGCGCGCCCAGCAGGGCGAGCACGTGGCCCTCGGCGTCGAAGAGCGCGACCTCGCGCAGCTGCGGCAAGGTCTGGCGCGCGCGCGCCACCGCGCCCGCCACCACCGGATGCTGCGGATCGACGCCGGCATTGATCAGCGCGGCCAGGTGGGCCTCGAACTGGGCCACCGCGTCCAGGTGATGTGCCAGCTCGAGCGCATGCTGCGCGGCCTCGAGGCCGACGCGCTCGCGCTCGAAGTGCAGACGGTCGTCGAGGTCGTGGTGGATCGTCGCGGCGAGCACGGCCAGCACCGTCGCCAGCAGGACGGCGCCGACGACGACCGCCCGCCGCGCCAGCGAGCGCCGCTGCAACGCCGGGCGCAGCAGCAGCGGCTCGGTCTCGGTCGCCTGCATCGCGGGATCGGCGCAGGGCGAAGGTCTCAGCCCACGGTCCGCGCGACCGGCTCATCGACGCCGGACAGGCCGGCAAAGCCCAGGTTCTGCGTGGTCACATGGTTGCGCAGCGCGATCAGCTCGTCGGCGTGGGCCAGGAAGGTGTCGACGACGCGCGGATCGAAGGCATGGCCGCGCTCGGCCGCCAGCATCGACAGCGCCTTCGCGTCGGAGAAGGCCGGCCGGTAGCAGCGGTCCATCGTCAGCGCATCGAAGAAGTCGACCACCGCGACGATGCGCCCGGACAGCGGGATGGCATCGCCGGCCAGCTGGCGCGGGTAGCCCGCCCCGTCCCAGCGCTCGTGGTGCGTCAACGCGACCTCGGCCGCCAGCCGGAACAACGGGATGCGCGAGCGCCCGAGGATCTCCGCGCCGATCTCGGCGTGCTGGTTCATCACCAGGCGCTCCTCGGGCGTGAAGCCGCCGGGCTTCTTCAGCACACCGTCGGGCACGCCGATCTTGCCGATGTCGTGCATCGGGGCCGCCTGGCGCAACAGCATCGCGTAGCTGTTGCTCTGGCCCAGCCTCAGGGCCAGCGCCGAGGCCAGGTAGCCGATGCGCACGATGTGCACCCCGGTGTCGTCATCGCGGTACTCGGCGGCCTTGGCCAGCCGCAGCAGCGCGTCGTGGTGGGCCTGTGCCACCTCCTGCAGGGCCTCGTTGCGCTCCTGGTACATGCGGCCGAAATCGGCCACCAGGCGCTCCATCTGGGCATTGGCCGGGTCGGCAAAGCAGTTGCCGCCGAGCTCGGGGGACGGGGTGGGCATCGTGGTCATCACGGCGTACTTCCAGCACAGGGGGCGACCGGCAACGCGCGCAGCACGTCGAGCAGCCGCAAGGGACTGAAGGGCTTCACCAGGTAGGCGTCGGCACCCGCCTCGAGCCCGACGTCACGGTCGGCCTCGCTGTCGCGTGCCGTGAGCAGCACGAGCGGGACGCGCCGCAGCTTCGGATCGTTCTTGACGGCGCGGCACAGATCGAGGCCGTCGAGCAGCCCCGGCATCATCACGTCGGCCAGGATCAGGTCCGGCGCCAGCGCGCGGGCCGTCTCCCAGCCGCCGAGTGCGTCGCCGGCCTCATGGATCTCCCCCGCCTCGATCTCCAGCGTCATGCGGATGAGCCGACGGATGTCGGCATGGTCTTCGACGATCAGGATCTTCTTGAAGCGCATGGCGGGCGGTGAAGACGCGACCGGGGAGCCGCGTTGGAATCAAGTGTCCCATAAAATGATATTTGTAAAATCACAAATATCATTTTTACCGCCGAGGGGTGAATAAATCACACCCGTCCCGCATCGCTGCCCGCCGGCACACGCCAGGGCCGGCCCCGCGCCCGCGGGCCTTTCAATGCTTGTGGATCACGTCACGGTCGCCGCGCCGGGCGCGGCGCGGCCTCAGCCCCCGTCGTGGCCGAGCAGCGCATGGAGCGCTTCGATCAGCTGCAAGGGCCCGAAGGGCTTGACCAGGTAGAGGTCCGCCCCGGCCTCGCGACCAGCCTCGATGTCGGCGGCCTGCCCCCGCGCCGTCAACAGCACCACCGGTCGCCGACCGAGCACCGGGTGCTGCTTCAGGTGCCGGCACAGCGCGAGGCCGTTCATCTCGCCCGGCATCATCACGTCGAGCAGGCACAGATCCGGCAACTCGGCCTCGGCCAGCGCGAGGCCCTCGGCCGCATGGGTCGCCTCGATGATCGCGTAGTCCTCGAGCTCGAGCGTCATGCGGATGAGCTTGCGGATGTCGGCGTGGTCTTCGACGATCAGGATCTTCTTCACGGCAATGGGCTGGCGTTCGGGACTTGATTCTCAATGGGAATCGGCAGGGAAGCGGCCCGACTTGAGACACCTTTGCTTACCGATCGCGCCGTGACCCCGCATCGCACCCCCGCGTGAACCCGGCAAAATCACTACCGATGTCAGATTCCGCCATTTCTGCCATTCCCGCCGATCCGGCGGCGGATGACCTGACGACCATCGAGGTCGCCCGCATGCTCGGCCTGGCCGTGCGCTCGGTGCAGCTGATGGTCGATCGCGGCGAGCTGCAGGCGTGGCGCACGCCCGGCGGACACCGTCGGATCTCGCGCGACTCGGTGGCGCGCTGGAGCGCGCAGCGCGGCCTGTCGGCGACGCGCCCCGGCGAGCTCGGCACCGGGGCCGCCACCGCCGCGCCGGCGCGGCCGCGGGTGCTGCTGATCGAGGACTCGGCGCACTTCCAGAACCTCATCCGCCTGATCGTGCAGCAGCGCTTCCCGGCGGTGGAGCTGGAGGTCGCGAGCGACGGCATCGCCGGCCTGGCGCTGTTCGGCCGGCTCGAGCCCGACGTGCTGATCGTCGACATCCTGCTGCCGGGACTCGACGGCGCGACGCTGATCACGACCTTGCGCACGCACCCGCAGTTCCGGCACACCCGCCTGCTGGTCGTGACCTCGCTCGACGCCGACCAGCGTGCGCCCTACGCCCACGCGCTGGAGGGCGTGCCGCTGGTACACAAGCCCCGGCTCGCGCTCGAGCTGCCGGCCCTGCTGCAACGCTGCCTCGACGAGGCGGCAGCGCAGCGCGCGGCGCGCTCGCCGCAGGTCGCTGCCTAGACCGGCGATGCCCACGCCAGCCCCTGAGCGCACCGGCGACCCGTCCCGGCGCCCCTGTGTGCTGCTGGTCGAGGACAACGATCCGCTGCGGCTGTTCATCGAGATGGCCCTCGAGGAGCGCTCGCTCGACGTGGTGGCCTGCCCCCGCGTCGCCGATGCGCGGGCGGTGCTCGAGCACCGGCCGGTGGACCTGCTGCTGACCGACTTGATGCTGCCCGGCGAGTCCGGGCTCGATCTGGTGCGCAGCCTGCGCGAGCGCGCCGACGCGCTGGCCGCGCTGCCGGTGATCACGCTCACCGCCGGAGCCACGCCCGCGCAGCGCGAGGCGCTGGCGGCGCTCGGCGTGCTCGACGTGATCACCAAGCCCGCGTCGGTCGAGACGCTGCTGGCGGCCGTCGACGGCGCGCTCGGCGCGAGCTCGATGCCGGCGCTGCCGCCCGAGAGCCGGCCCGGGCCGGCCACGCCGGCCGCCTTCGGTGGCGACCACGCGCTCTATCTCGCCTTCCTGCAGAGCTGCCGCGAGCAGTTCGCCCTCGACCTGCTGGCCGGCGACCGCGCCGCGGCGCAGGGCGACACCGCCGCGATGCGCCACCTGGCCCACTCGCTCAAGGGCGTGCTGGCCAGCCTGGACGAGCTCGACGATGCGACGGCCGCGCGCCAGCTCGAGGAGGCCGCGGCCGCCGGCGATGCCGAGGCCTGCCGCCGCCGCTGGCCGGGCCTGCGCGACGCCCTGGCGCGCCTGCGCGCCGCCTGAGCCGAGGCCTCAGGCCGCCGCGCGCTCCGCCGCGGTGAGCAGCGCCGGCAGCCACAGGGTCACGCGCGTGCCCTCGCCCGGTGCGCTGTCGACCTCGAGCGCGCCGCCGAGCAGCTCGATGATCTCCTTGACGATGCTCATGCCCAGGCCCGTGCCCGGGATGCTGCCGGTCGTGTCGGCGCGCCAGAAGCGCTCGCACACGCGCTGCAGCTGCTCGGCGCTCATGCCCATGCCGCGGTCCGCGATGCACAGCCCCCAGCCCGCCTGCTCGCCCTGGCCGGGCAGCGGCCCCGATCGCAGGCTGACCCGCACCTCGCCCCCCTGCGGCGAGTACTTGTAGGCGTTGGACAGCACGTTGCCGAGGGCCTGCAGCATCTTGCCGCGGTCGATGCACACCGGCACCTGCCGCCCCTCCCCAAGGCCCTCGAGGATCGGCGCGGCACGCTCGCCCGGCGGCTTGAAATCGTGCACCGCGGCGCGCACGAGCGCCGCGAGATCGAGCGTCTCGCGCACGAAGTCCTTGCCGCGCCGCGCCTCGATGCGCGCGAGGTCGAGCAGCTCGTTGACGATCGCGATCATCAGCTCGGTCTGCCGATGCACCGTCGCGAGCACATCGCGCCGCCGCGCCTCGGGCAGGTCGCGGCGCAGCAGCAGCTCGGAGAAACCGTAGATGCTCGCCATCGGCGTGCGCAGCTCGTGCGCGGCGGTCGAGAGGAACTCGCTCTTCATCCGGTCGACTTCGGTCTCGTGGGTCACGTCGCGCAGGTGCACGACCTGCGAGACGCTCTCGTCGCGGCCCCGCTGCAGGCCCACCTCGAGCACGCGCGGCACCGGCCGCTCGAGCTCGATGCGCTCGCGCACCGTGGCGCCGGAGGCCCCGTGCAGCATCCCCAGACCGCACACGCGCGCGCCCGGCGCCGTGCACAGGCCCGCCAGCAGCTGGGCGAACGCGCCCTCCTCGAGGCCCATCACGCGCGCCTCGCTCAGGCCGGTCAGCCGCACGAACGCGGGGCTCACGTAGCTGACGCGGCGCCTCGCGTCGAAGGACACGAAGCCGTCCGGGCTCAACGAGAAGATCGCGTCGAGCTGCTCGCTGCGCTCGCGCAGCTGCGTGACCAGGCCCGCGATGAGCCGCGAGATCGCCTCGATGTCGCCCTGCGGACCGGCACTCGGTGCGGCCTCGGCGCCGGCCTGTGACAGCCCCTCGAGCACCCCGCGCAGCGCGGTCAGCGCCGCCTCGCGGGCGGCGAGTTCGTCACGCAGCCGCTGGCCCAGCGCATGCTGCTCGGAGACGTCGCGGCACGCGAGCACGTAGCCGACCGGCTGCCCCTGCGGGCCGTGGATCACCGACAGCGTCGCATCGACGACGTGGCGGCTGCCGTCGGCCACCGTCAGCGACACCTCGCTGCGGCGCCAGGCCGCGAGCGGGCCCGCCCCCTCGAACAGCGCGGGCACGGCCTCGTGCGCCGGGCGGCCGGCCAGCAAGAACCCGTCGCCCCCGAGCAGCGCCTCGGCCGCCGGGTTGGCGAGCAGGATCACGCCCTCGACGTCCAGCGTCAGCACCGCGTCGCCGATCGAGCGCAGCGTCACCGCGGCCTGCTCGCGCTGCGCCTGCAGGCTCTGCGCGGCGCGGTTGAGCGCCGCGAAGGTCTGGCGCAGCTCGAGCGGCGCATCGTCGTCCATGGCCTCGCCCGATCGCGCGTCGCCGCGGTCGATGTCCTGCTCCAGCGAGCGCAGCCGGCCGATGTGGCCGAGCCAGCTCACCAGCGGAATGCGGATCAGCAGCAGCCCGCCGAGGATGCTCGCGCCGGCCAGCCACAGCGCGGCGCGCGCGACGCGCCACAGCTCGGCCGCCACCGCCTCGGGCGCGAAATGCAGGCGCAGCACGCCGTAGTCGTGTCCGCCGACGGTGACCGGGCGGTTCACGTCGTACAGCCGCGCGCCGATCATCGCGACCAGCCAGCCCGGCGGCACCACGTCCGGCGCCTCGCTGCGCCGCGCCTCGATGCGACGCCCCTGCATGTCGATGAAGGAGGCCGTCTCGAACGAGGAGTGGTAGATCGCGCGCTCGAGCGTGCGCTCGATGGTGTCGTCGTCGCCGATCACCGCGCTGTCGGAGATGGTCGGCAGGATCACCGCGCCAAGGGTCTCGGCGCGGATCTGCGCCTCCTCCAGCACGAAGCTGAACTGGTGGTGCAGGAACAGCCCCAGCCCACCGCCACCGAAGGCGAGCAGCGTGATCGTGTACAGCCCGAACACCCGCGCGACCAGCGAGCGCGGCAGGCGCTGCGCGATCCCGCGGCGCAGCTCGCGCCACCGGTTCGCGGTCATCGCAGGGACGCCGGCGCGTCGCGGTAGAAGTTGCGGTAGGCGCCGTATTCGCTGCCGTCCGAGGGCACGAAGCTCGCGTCCGCCGGCAGCCCGACGAGCTTGGCGGCGGCCGCAAGGATGTCGCGCCCGCGCGGATCGTTGCGCATCTCGGTGAAGGCCCGCGCGATCGCCCGCGCGTCCTTGTCCGGCACCTTGGACGAGGACATCAGCGCGAGGTCGTGCAGCGGACCGCTTTGCCACAGCACGCGGAAGGCCTTGCCTTCGCGCTTCGCGTAGCCCTCGATCAGCTGCGAGTTCGAGCCGACCGCGACCACCTTGCCATTGAACAGCTGCACCAGCGCGGCATCCATGTTGCCGGCGAACACCGGCTTGATCGGGATGTCCTTGGACAGCAGGTGCGCGTACGGCATCTTGTAGATGATGACCGCCTCGGGGCCGGCAAAGCCGACGTCGCGCTCCCGCAGCTGCGCCAGGTCGGTGATCGGCGAGTCGGCCGGCACCACGATCTGGCTGTGCACCGGCGGCGTGGCGCGCCGACCGAACACCTTCCAGCCGAGCTTCTCGCGCTCCGGGCTGAACAGGTGGTTCGTGAAGACGAACTCGACCTCCTGGGCCAGCACATAGGCGGTCGTGTCGGCCGAGGTGCGGCCGATCTTGAGCTGGAGGTCGATGCCGCTGCGCTCGGCCACGTAGGAAATGATCGGATTCCAGTAGGCGGCCGTCACGTTGATGCCGTACTGGTTGACGGGCGAGAAGCGGTAGCTCGCCGGGTCGGCCGCAGACGCGCAGGTCGCCGCGCACAGGGCCAGCACGGTGACGGTGGATCGGAACAGACGGGCAAGGAGCATGGCAGAGACCTCGGGGTGCGAAGGCGGCACGGCGTTCGCTGGCAGATCGATTGCGGCCATTTTAATGATAGCCATGCACTACAAAACACCACAAATGATTTAAATGTGATCGTTGTCATGCTCCAGTTGAGAAATCGCCACCAAAGACGACCAAGAGGCACCCTCTGCCATCTCTTTGTTATCATTTTAATCAAATGGAGCCCGAACCCACCGACGCCCTCGGCGCTACGCTCCCGGCGCGAGCCCGCCCCCGGGTCGCGCCGGATGCCGGCTGGCGCGAGGACGTCGCTCGCCTGCTGCGGGTCGCGTGGCCCTTCCTGGTCACGGTCCCGCTGCTGCTGGGTATCGCGCTTGGTGGCTTCGGCGTGCTGTCGGCCGGCCGCGCCTTCGTCGAGGGCGAGAGCCTGTGGTCGAAGGCGCAGAAGAACGCGGCGCAGTCGCTGGCGCGCTACCTGCTGAGCTGCGACGCCAGCCACCTGCACGACTTCGACCGCGCCATCGCGACGCCGCAGGCCTACCGCGCCGCCCGCCTGGAACTGCTGTCGCCGGCCCCCGACCTCGCCCGCGCGCGCGCGGGCTTCCTGCGCGGCGGCAGCCACCCGGACGACGTCGACGCGATGATCCGGCTGTTCCGCTACACGCACGATCTACCGCTGATGCGCGACGCGATCCGGCTGTGGAGCGAGGCCGATATCGAGCTGCTGGCGCTCGACGCCGAGGCGCACCGGCTGGAGCGCGAGGGGACGGCGGGCTGCCGCGACGAACGCGGCCACCGGGCCGCGGTCGAGGCGCTCCACCGCGTCAACGAGCGCCTGAACCCGATGCAGGTCGCCTTCTCCGACACGCTGGGGCAGGCCAACCGGCTGATCGGCACGCTGCTGCTCGCCACGATGGTGCTGCTCGGGGCGGGCCTGTCGGCCGTCGGGGTCGCGCTGGCGCTGCGCGCCAGCCGCCAGGCGGGTCGCGCCGAGCGCGCGCTGGCGCTCAATGAAAACCGCCTGCGCCTGGCCCTGGGCGGCAGCAGCCAGGGCCTCGTCGATCTGTCGCTCGAGGCCGGCGAGGTCTACCTGTCCAAGGGCCTGCGCAGCCTGTTCGGGCTGAACGCGCGGCCCGGCCCACTGCGCTTCGCCGACCTCCTCGCCCGGGTGCCCGCCGACGCGCGCCGGGCGATCGTGGCGCGCTTCGCGGCGCACGCGCGGCGCGACGCGCCGTTCGAGGAGGAGGTGCCGCTGCACACCGCGGCCGGCGAGTGCCGCATCTTCCTGATCGCGGGCCGCGCGCTCACCTGCGCCGACGGCAGGCCGGCACGGCTGGTCGCCTCGGTGCAGGACATCACCGAGCGCCGCCGCCTGCAAGACGAGCTGATGAACGAGCTGACGCACCGGCGCGCGGTGTTGCGCATCATGCGCGAGACCCTGGGCAGCGCATCGTCCCACGGCGCCGGTGCGGACGAAGACATCGACGCGCTGGCGCTGGCGGTGGCCGACCTGGTCGCGCGCCAGCAGGTGCTCAACGAGCGGCTCGGGGCGATCCTCGCGCTGAGCCCCGACGGTTTCGTGTCCTTCGACGCCAGCGGCATCGTCAGCCACGTCAGCCCGGCCTTCGCGCCGCTGACGGGACTGGCGGCGCCGGCGATCGTCGGCCTCGACGAGGCCGCCTTCGAGCGGCGCATGAACGCCCTGTGCGCGAGCGACGCGCCGATGCCCACGCTCGAGTCGCTGCGCCGCCGCGGCAGCGGCGAGACCGTCGCGGTCGAACTGCTGGGCTCGGACCATCGCGTCCTCGGCGTCGAGCTGCGCGTCGGCACCTCCCCCAGCGTGCGCAGCATGCTGTGCCTGCGCGACATCACGCGCGAGCGCGAGGTCGAGCGGCTGAAGACCGAGTTCCTGACGGCCGCGGCCCACGAGCTGCGCACGCCGATGGCCTCGATCCACGGCTTCGTCGAGCTGCTGCGCCGGCGCCCGCCGCCGCCCGAGCGACGCGACGAGATGCTGGCGATCGTGAACCGCCAGACCGAGGTGATGATCGGCCTGATCGACGACCTGCTGGACCTCAACCGCCTGCAGTCGCGCCGCCAGCAGGTGCTGGCGGTCGAGCCGCTGGATCTGGCGGAGCTGCTGCAGTCGGTGGTCGCCGCGACACCGGTGCCGCCGGCCTGCCGCCCGGCCGTCGTGCACGGCGCTCCCGCTCCGGTGCGCGTCGCCGGGCACCGCGCCAAGCTCGCCCGCGCGCTGTGGCAGCTGCTCTCGAACGCCTACAAGTTCTCCCCCGCCGGCGGCGAGGTGCTGCTGCGCATCGTCCACGACCCGGCCGATGCCCCGATCGCCCGGGCGCGGCGCGTCGGCGTGCAGGTCATCGACCACGGCATCGGCATGAGCCCCGAGCAGCTGCAGCGTGTCGGCGAGCGCTTCTGGCGCGCCGACGCCTCGGGCCACCTCCCCGGCAGCGGCCTCGGGGTCAGCATCGTGCGCGAAATCGTCCAGCGGCACGGCGGGGCGCTGGAGATCGAGAGCGCACCCGGCCGCGGCACCTGCGTGACGCTGTGGCTGGCGCACGGCGAGGCCATGTCCACCCGCCACGAACCCGTCGAGGCGTCCGCGTGAGCCGCCCGCCGCTCGTGCTGTACCGGGTGGTCGAGCTGCGCCGCACCGCGCTCAACCGCCTCGAGCGCTTTCGCGGCGGCTGGCATCCGTCGCTCGAGCGCACCCGCGCGGCCGCCCGCGGCCTGCCACGCTCCTGCGCGGTGGTGCGGCTGTGGGTCGAAGACCTGCGCGGCCAGATCGTCGACCGGGTCGAGCCGTAGACACGCCGGGGGTGCCGCCTCGGCGGCCCTATGCGAGGCCGTGCCTATCGCGCGACGCCCGGCGATGCCCCACCATGGCGCATCCCTCCGCTGCACGAAAGGCCCCCCGTGACCACGCCCTCCCAGACCCTGCGCGACCTGACCGGCCTCGGCCAGCGCCCCGCGTCGCTGCGCGAGGCGGCGCTGATCCTGATCGACTGCCAGAACACCTACCGTCGCGGCGTGATGCAGCTCAGCGGCGTCGAGGAGGCCCTGCTCGAGGCCCAGGACCTGCTCGAGCTGGCCCGCCAGGCCAAGGCGCCGGTCTTCCACATCCAGCACGACGCCGGCCCCGGCACGCCCTACGACATCCGCAGCGACATCGGGGCCATCGCCGAGATCGTCGCGCCGATCGACGGCGAGCCCGTCGTCGTGAAGCACTATCCGAACTCCTTCGTGCAGACCGATCTGGACGAACGCCTGAAGGCGCTGGGCGTGAAGCAGCTCGTGCTGGCCGGCTTCATGACCCACATGTGCATCAACTCGACCGCGCACGGCGCCTTCAACCTGGGCTACGGTGTCACGGTGGTCGGCAACGCGACCGCGACGCGCGCGCTGCAGGGGCCGCAAGGCAAGGTGCTGAGCGCACGCGAGGTGCATGACGGCGCGCTGGCCGCGACGCGCGACCTGTACGCGGCGGTGGTCGATCGAGCGAGCGAGCTGTCCTGAGCGCTGGCCTGCCCGGAGGGACTCGAACCCCCGACCTGCTGCTTAGAAGGCAGCTGCTC
>CAYOXW010000029.1:0-21333 GCA_964408005.1 uncultured Methylibium sp. | reverse complement strand
CGGCGGTGTCGCGCACCTGCTCGGCGGCCTTGCGCCGGGCCTTGTCCCACTGGCCCGAGCCGAGCCGGTGCAACGGCGCCTCGTCGGGGCTGACACCGGTGTAGCGACTGATCAGCCCGAGCTGCGAGACCGGCACGTACAGCGTCGCCTTGTCGGCGTACTCGAGGTGCAGGAACTCGCTGGGCCCGTCGCCGAGGTCGATGTGGATCAGGCCCCGGTAGCGGCCGATGCCGTGGTTCGCGTGGACCACCGGATCGCCGACCTTGAGCTCGGAGAGGTCCTTGATCAGCGCGTCGACGTCGCTGGTGGCCTCCTGCTTGCGGCGCCGGCGCACGGTGGGCGCGGTGTCGAACAGCTCGGTCTCGGTGACGAGCTGGATGTCGGCCTCGGTCCAGAAGAAGCCGGCCGCCAGCGGCGCGACGGTGATCGCATAGCGCTCGCTGCCGGCCTCGAAGGCGGCCAGCGTGTCGACCGAGGGCGGCTCGAGCCGGTGGTCGCGCAGCAGCTCGAGCAGGCTCTCGCGCCGGCCCTCGCTCTCGGCGACCAGCAGCACGCGGTGCGTGGTCGCGGCGAGGTGGGCCTCGAGCTTGCGCAGCGGGTCCGGCGTGCCGCGCTCGACCGCCACATCGGGCAGCGGGCGCGCCCAGTCGACTGGCTCGGCGCCGCGCAGCGCCAGCAGCGCGTGCTCGTTGGCCTGCGTGAAGAAGGCCTCGGGCGGCAGGTAGAGCTCCTGCGGCGGCAGGATCGGCCGCTCCGGGTCGTGCTGCAGGAAGCGGTGGCGCTCGCGCGTCTCGCCCCAGAACTTCTGCAGCGCCGCGTCGACCTCGCCGTGCAGCACCACCTGGGCGCCGGCGCCCAGATAGTCGAAGACCGTCGCGGTCTGCTCGAAGAACAGCGGCAGGTAGAACTCGATGCCCGGGCTCGCGAGCCCGGTGCCGATGTCCTTGTAGACCCGCGCGCGGGTCGGATCGCCCTCCATCTTCTCGCGCCAGCGCGCGCGGAAGGCGCTGCGCGCGGCCTCGTCCATCGGGAACTCGCGGCCCGGCAGCAGCCGCACCTCGGGCACCGGGTAGAGGCTGCGCTGGCTGTCCGGGTCGAAGGTGCGGATCGAGTCGACCTCGTCGTCGAACAGGTCGACGCGGTAGGGCACCGGCGAGCCCATCGGGAACAGGTCGATCAGCCCGCCGCGCACCGCGTACTCGCCCGGCGACACCACCTGGCTGACATGCTGGTAGCCGGCCAGCGTGAGCTGGGCCTTCAGCGCCGCCTCGTCGAGCTTCTGCTTCTGCTTGAACTCGAAGGTGTAGGCCGCCAGGAAGGACGGCGGGGCCAGGCGCACCAGCGCGGTGGTGGCCGGCATCAGCACGACGTCGAGGTCGCCGTTCTTCTGCGCCTGCAGGATGCGCCACAGCGTCGCGAGACGCTCGGAAATCAGGTCCTGGTGCGGCGAGAAGCTGTCGTAGGGCAGCGTCTCCCAGTCCGGGAACACCGCGACGCGCAGTTCGGGCGCGAAGAAGGCCAGCTCCTCGGGCAGGCGCTGCGCGTCGGCCGGATCGGCGGTGATGATCGCGCTGAGCTGCCGCGCCGCGGCGTTCTGGCGCACGACGCGCGCCAGCAGCAGGGCGTCGGCCGAGCCCAGCGGGCGGGGCAGGGTGTAGCGCTTGCCGGGGGCGAGGACGGGGAGTTGCATGGCGTCGGACAAAAGCAGATCGCCCCGCCGCGGGCGCAGGCGGGGCGATGGCGAGGTCGAATTCTAGAATCGGCGCCCGATGACCGAGCCCGCCCCCGCCTTGCCGACCCCGCCGCGCTGCTACGCCCTGGTGCCCTGCGCCGGTGTCGGCGAGCGCGCCGGTCCGGGCGGGCCGAAGCAGTACCGCGAGGTCGCCGGCCGCAGCGTCGTCGCGCACACGCTGGCGGCGCTGGCGGCGGTGCCCCGCCTGGCCGCGACGCTGGTCGTGCTGGCGCCCGAGGATCGCGAGTTCGAGCGCCATGCGCCCGGCGCGTGGCGTGTCGCGCGGGTGGGCGGCGCGACGCGCGCGGCCAGCGTCGCCAACGGCCTGGCGGTGCTGGCCGCCGAGGGCGCGGACGACGCCGACTGGGTGCTGGTGCATGACGCGGCGCGCTGCCTGGTGCGGCCGACCGACATCGAGCGCCTGATCGCCGCCTGCGAGGATGACGCCGTCGGCGGCCTGCTCGCGCTGCCGGTGGCCGACACGCTCAAGCGTGAATCCGGCGCCGGCCGCGTCGCCGCGACGCTCGAGCGCCGCGGCACCTGGCAGGCGCAGACGCCGCAGATGTTCCGCCTCGGCCTGCTGCGCGCCGCGCTCGCCGCCGCCGGTGACGCGGTCACCGACGAGGCCGGCGCCATCGAGGCGCTGGGCCATGCGCCGAAGCTGGTGCCCGGCGCGCTGGAGAATTTCAAGCTCACCTGGCCGGCCGACTTCGCGCTGGCCGAACGACTGCTGAGGACGCGCGCATGACGGCTTTGAACTTCCGCATCGGCGAGGGCTGGGACACCCACGCCCTGGTCACCGGCCGCAAGCTGATCCTGGGCGGCGTCGAGATCGCGCACAGCCATGGCCTGCTCGGCCACTCGGACGCCGACGCGCTGCTGCATGCGCTGACCGACGCCGTGCTCGGCGCGGCCGGACTGGGCGACATCGGCCGCCATTTCCCCGACACCGACCCGCGCTACGCCGGCGCCGACTCGCGCGTGCTGCTGGCCGAGGCGCTCAAGCGGGTGCGCGACGCCGGCTGGGCGGTCGGCAACGTCGACGCGACCATCGTCGCGCAGGCGCCGAAGATGGCGCCGCACATCCCGAAGATGGTCGAGTGCATCGCCGGCTGCCTGGGCGTGGCGCCGGCGCAGGTCAATGTGAAGGCCAAGACGGCCGAGAAGATGGGCCCGGTCGGCGAGGGGCGCGCGATCGAGGCGCGCGCCGTGTGCCTGCTCGTCAGGGGCTGAGCGCCGGCGCGGGCGTCCACTGCCCGTCGATCAGACGCTCGTTCGGGCGGAACTGGGCCTTGTAGGCCATCTTCGGGCTCGCGCCGATCCAGTAGCCGAGGTAGACGTGCGGCAGCTTCAGCAGCCGCGTCTGCTCGATCTGCCACAGCACGTTGTAGGTGCCGTAGCTGGCGTCGGGCTCGGGCTCGTAGAAGGTGTAGACGGCGCTCAGGCCGTCGTTGAGGATGTCCAGGATCGAGACCATCTTCAGCGCGCCGGGGCTGCCGTCGGGCGCGGGCGGCTCGCGGAACTCGACCAGCCGCGAATTGACCCGGCTTTGCAGCAGGAACTGGGTGTACTGGTCGATCGAGTCGTGGTCCATGCCACCGCCGGCGTGGCGGCCGGCCTGGTAGCGCAGGTAGAGCTGGTAGTGCTCGGGCACGAAGCACAGCCGCAGCACGCGCGACTGCAGCTGCTGGTGGGCCTTCCAGGCGCGGCGCTGGCTGCGCGAGGGCTGGAAGCCCGCCACCGGCACGCGCAGGGGCACGCAGGCGCTGCAGCCGTCGCAATAGGGTCGGTAGGTGAACATGCCGCTGCGCCGGAAGCCGTTGGCGACCAGGCCCGAGTAGGCGTCGGCGTGGATCAGGTGGCTGGGCGTGGCGACCTGCGAGCGCGCCAGCCGGCCGGCCAGGTAGCTGCACGGGTAGGGCGCCGTGGCGTAGAACTGCAGCGACGCGAGCGGGAGCTCTTTCGGGTGGGTCACGTGGCGCGCAGGGCGGAGGACGGAGCGGGCGGCCGGTCTGCGTCGAGGCCCAGTTGCGCCCAGTGCGATCGATGATAGGTCCAATCGCGCGGGGCCGGCGCGTGGACGCTGCGCGCCAGGTGCCCCTCGAACGCGGGGCGTGCGATTTCCCGCGCCCCGAGCGAGGCCAGGTGGGCGGTGCGCTGCTGGCAGTCGATCAGCGCGATGCCCTCGGCGCGGCAGAAGGCCACCAGGCCGGCCAGCGCGATCTTCGAGGCGTCACGGCGGTGCGCGAACATCGACTCGCCGTAGAACATGCGCCCGAGGTTGACGCCGTACAGGCCGCCGGCGAGCTCGCCGTCGATCCAGGTCTCGAAGGAGTGCACCGCGCCGAGGCGGTGCCAGGCGCTGTAGGCGGCGCGCAGCTCGGGCTGGATCCAGGTGCCGTCCTGGCCGTCGCGCGGTGTCGTCGCGCAGGCGGCGATCACGCGCTCGAAGGCGCTGTCGATGCGCAGCGCACAGCCCGGTGCGTCGATGAAGCGCCTGAGCGTCTTGTGCAGCGAGTGCGACAGCCGGAACTCGGCCACCGGCAGCACCATGCGCGGGTCGGGGCTCCACCACAGCACCGGCTGGCCGGCGCCGTACCAGGGGAAGATGCCGCGCGCATAGGCCTCGGCGAGGCGTTGCGGCGACAGGTCCTCGCCGGCGGCCAGCAGCCCTGGGGCCTCGCTGTCGGCGGCGAGAGCCAGCACGGTGTCGGGCAGCGGCGTGGCGGGCGTGTGCAGCCAGGTCAGCATGGAGCGATTGTGGCGGCGCCCGCCGCTTGTCCACGGGACAGGGCGGGCCAAGGCCGCGCGCTTAGCATTGCAATCCGTCCACTGCCCACCGCTCCGATGCCGCGCCGTCGCGACCTGCTCCTGCTGCCCTTGATGCTGTCCCCACTCGCCCGCGCCGCGGATGTGGCGGGCTGGCGACGCACGGCCTTCGAGGCGCACAGCCTGGCCGACACGCTCGCGGCGCTCGGCCTCGGCGCGCCGCAGCCGAGCAAGGACGTGACGCTGCAGCTGCCCGAGTTGTCCGAGGATGGCTCGGTGGTGCCGGTGACGCTGGGCTGCGCGCTGCCCGGGGTCCAGCGCCTGCTGCTGTGTCTCGAGAAGAACCCGTCGACGCTGGCGGCGGTGTTCGAGCCCGGCCCGACGGTCGAGCCGATCTTCACGACGCGCGTGAAGGTGCAGCAGAGCTCGCCGGTCCAGGCGCTGGCCGTGCTCGCCGACGGCCGCGTGCTGTCGGCCACGCGCGAGGTGCGGGTGACCTTGAGCGGATGCCTGAGCGCCGGGGACCTCGAGCTCGAGCGGCCGGGCCAGCCCTCGGTGATCCGCGTGCAGGCGGCGGGCACCGGGGCGACCGTGCGCGCGCTGATGAAGCATCCGATGGAGAGCGGCCAGCGCAAGGACGAGGCCGGCCGGGCGATTCCCGCCTGGCACATCCAGCAGGTGCGCGCGAGCGTCAACGGTCAGCCGGTGCTGACCGCCTACTGGGGCCCGTCGATCTCGCGCAACCCCTTCCTGCAGTTCGCGCTGAAGGGCGCCAGGAGCGGTGACCGCGTCGCGCTCGCCTGGGCCGACAACCGCGGGGCGTCGCGCAGCGACGAGGTCACGTTCGCCTAGAGTCCCCGGATCCGGCCGCGCGCGGCGCCGCCACGCGCGGCCGCTGAGGCCGGCCCCGGAGCGCGCGGGCGCGCGCCAGGGGAGCGGGCTCAGCCCAGCGCGTCGGCCCAGATGTTCTTGGCCCAGCCCAGCGCGTAGCGCGCCTCGAGCTCGTTGCGCTCGGCCGACAGCCCGCCCGAGCCGGCGACCGGCTTGAAGGTCTTCTCGGCATCGACGTACTCGTGCACGCTGGCGACGTGCACCACCAGCTCCGGCGCGACGAAGCTGTAGCAGGTGTTGGTCAGCATCGGCTTCGGGTTCGGGGCGTAGCCGGCGAAGTGCGCAACGATCGCCGCGGCCGCGACCTTGGCGTGCGAATTCGCCATGTGGCCCGACTTCGGCATGCCGGCGGCGAGCTGGATCGCGTCGCCGACGACATGGATGTCCGGCGCCGCGGTCGACTCGAAGGTCTGGTAATTGACACCGACCCAGCGGTTGGCCGAGTTCGCGAGCCCGGTCTGCGCCGCGATGGCGCCGGCGCGCTGCGGCGGCAGCACGTTCAGCACGTTGGCCTTGAAGTCGCTCTGCACCTCGAAGCGCAGCGTGTTGCCATGCACCGCGACGACCTTGTGCTGCGGGCGGTACTCGATCAGACCGGGGTAGAGCTCGTTCCAGGCCTTCTTGAACAGCGCGCCCTTCGAGGTCACGTCCGGGTTGGCGTCGAACAGCACGACCTTGGAGCGCGGCTTGGCCTTCTTGAAGTAGGAGGCGATCAGCGCGACGCGCTCGTAGGGCCCCGGCGGGCAGCGGTAGGGGGCCTCGGGGATGCTCATCGCGAACACGCCGCCGTCGGGCAGCTCCTCGAGCTGGCGGCGCAGCGCGACGGTCTCGGGCCCGGCCTTCCAGGCCTGCAGGATGCGCCGCTCGTCGTGAGCCGCCCGCAGGCCGTCGATCGCCTCGAATTGCAGATCAATGCCGGGCGACAGCACCAGCTTGTCGTAGGCCAGCGTCGCGCCGCCGGCCAGCGTGACGGTCTTCTTGGCCGGGTCGATCGCGGTGACGCGGTCCCTGGCCAGCGTGACGCCGTGGCGAGCCGCCAGCGCGTCGTAGGAGGTGGAGAGCGAGCCGATGTCGCGCGCGCCCTCGAGCACCAGGTTGGACAGCGGGCAGGACACGAAGCGCTCGGCCGGCTCGACCAGCGTCACGTCGATGCGGCCTTCGGACAGCGTGCGGATGTACTTCGCCGCGGTCGCGCCGCCCCAGCCCCCGCCGACCACCACCACCTTCGGTCGGGCCAGGCCGGGCAGCGGCACAGCGCAGCCGCCCAGCAGTCCGAGCAGACCTGCTGCGCCGGCACCTTGGATCAGTTCACGTCTTTTCATGGCCGCCTCTTCTTCACTTCTGCGCCGCGAAGTACGCGGCGATGGCTTCGATCTGCGCCGGCGTGTAGCCCTTGGCGAGCTGGTGCATCACCGTCGCCGGGCGCTTGCCGTCGCGGAAGGCCTGGAGCTGCGCGACGATGTAGTCCTTGTCCAGGCCGGCCAGGCGTTGCAGGCCGGCGTCGGTGGCCAGCGACTTGCCGTCGGTGCCGTGGCAGTTGGCGCAGGTGGCCGCGAGCGAGCGCACGTACAGCGCGTCGGCGGGTCCCTCGGCCCGGGCGGCGCCGGCGGACAGCAGCGCCGCGGCCAGCAGCAGGGGGCGGGTGAACATCGGCAGTCTCCTTGTGGTTCGTGGTGTTGGGGGGCGACCGGAGCATGCATGTTGCCCGTCCTCGCCGGGGGGTGCAAATGCCCGGCGGGCATAAGCTGATTCAGGCGCGGCCGAGCAGCGGGGCATCGTGGGCCGCGAGGAAGGCCTCGCCCTGTTCGAGCAGGAAGTAGCGGAACGCCTCGGCCGCGGGGCTCAGCGTCCGCGCAGGCAGGTGCACCAGCGTCCAGGTGCGCATCAGCGGCGTGCCCTCGACGTCGACGATGTGCATCAGGCCGCTGCGCAGCTCCAGTCCGATCGTGTGCAGGGATAGGAGGGACAGGCCCATGCCGGCCATCACCGCCTGCTTGATCGTCTCGTTGCTCGGCATCTCCATCGCGATGCGCGGCTCGAAGCGTTGCTCGCGGAAGAACGCGTCCATCGCGTTGCGTGTGCCCGAGCCGGGTTCGCGCGCGATGAAGGGAAAGGCCGCGAGCGTGGCGAGCGGGGGATGGCCGAGTCGCAGCACGGGGTGCCCGGGCGGCGCGACGACGACCATCGGGTGGGCCGCGAAGGGTTCGGCCCGCATCGCCAGCTCCCGGGGCGGGCGGCCCATCACCGCGAGGTCGCATTCCTTGGCGCGCAGCAGGCCGAGCAGCTGCTCGCGGTTCTGCGTCACCTGCAGGCGGACCTCGACGCCCGGGTGTTCCTCGCGAAAGCGCGTCAGCAGGCGCGGGACGAAGTACTTCGCGGTGCTGACCAGCCCGATCGTCAGCAGCCCGGTCTCCAGGCGCTGGAAGCGTGCCATCGCGTCCTCGGCGTCCCTGAGCGTCGCGAGCAGGCGCTTGGCGTAGACGAGGAAGTATTCGCCGGCGCTCGTCAGCGCCACGCTGCGGCCGTTGCGCTCGAGCAGCTGCAGGCCGACGTGGCGCTCGAGCTCCTTGACCTGCATCGTGACCGCCGGCGGCGTCAGGTGCAGCGCCTCGGCGGCGCGCGCGAAGCTCAGCGCGCGGGCGACCTCGGTGAACACGCGCAACTGCCGGAACGTCACATTCATGGTTCACTTATAGCTGAATCGAATTTCAAGAAAATCTTAATTTCACTGAATCAATGGTGTCGCTATCGTCGGAACCAGCGGTGGAACAAATGGCCGTCCGCTCGGCAGGCAAGACCGTCGGCATCGCATACGGCACGGTCGAGCCGGAAGCGCGGCGTGTCTGCGACTAAGGTAGGACGATGTGCGAGCGGCCGGTGACGAACCCTCTGGCGACCGCGCCCGTGCGGCGCGGCGCGGGGCTGCGCCCGTGCGGGGCCGGCCTGTGAGCCCGGGCCGGCTCGAGGGCTGGCTCGCGCGCCGGCCGCCGGCGGTGGCCGAGGTCGTCCAGGCGATGGCGGCGGCCGGTGCGGCCGTCGCGCGTGCGCTGGCGCGCGGCGATGGCGCTGCCGCCGAACGCCTGGTGGTCGAGTCGCTGACCGCGTGTCCGCAGGCGGCCGGCTGGTCCAGCGCCGCGCAGGCCGAGGTCGCGCCGTCGCCCGAACACGCCTGCCGCGGCGGCTTCCTGGTCGCCTTCGACGCGCTCGAGCGTGGCGGCGTGGCGGCCGGCATGCTGTTCTCCGTGCTGCCGCACCTGTTCCGCGGCGCGCCGGCCAGCGCGGTCGCCTTCATGCAGCCGCCTTACCGGCAGGTCTGCGCCGGCTGCGTGGTCTACGGGCCGTCGACCCGGCTCGCGCTCGCCAGCGCCGAGGGCGTCAGCATCTTCCGCCTCGAGCCGCAGGGGGGCTGGCGCGTCGAGCGCGAGCCCGTGCGGGTCGCGGCGGCGAGCAGCGAGTTCGCGGCCGACACGGCCCGCCAGCGCCACTGGGACAAGCCGGTGCAGCGCTACGTCGCCGAATGCCAGGCCGGCGAGGGCGGGCCGCGCGGGCGCGACTTCACGATGCACTGGCATGGCAGCCTGAGCGCGGAGATCCACCATGTGCTCGAGCATGGCGGCGTCGCGCTGCTGCCGCGCCAGCCGCGCGGTGCGGACGAGGCGCCGCGCACGGTCGAGCTGCTGCATCACGCCGCGCCGCTGGCCTTGCTGATGGAGCGTGCCGGGGCGGCCGCCAGCACCGGCACGACGCCGCTGATGGAGCTCGTGCCCGATGCGCTGCACCAGCGCGTGCCGGCGATCTTCGGCGCCTGCGACGAGGTCCAGCGCATCGTCGGCTACCACGCCGATCCGCAGGAGAACGTGTCCTGGCAGCTGTTCAAGACGCGCTCGCTGTTCGTGCAACCCAACGCCTGAGGCCGATGTCGCTGAAGCACCCGATCATCGCCGTGACCGGCTCCAGCGGCGCCGGCACGACCACCGTCAAGCGCGTGTTCGAGAACATCTTCCGCCGCGAGGGCATCCACGCCGCGGTGATCGAGGGCGACGCCTTCCACCGCTGGCCGCGCAGCGAGATGAAGGCGCGCATCGCGGCGGCCGAGCGCGAGGGCGGGCGGCTGAGCCATTTCGGCCCCGAGACCAACGAGCTCGAGCTGCTCGAGCAACAGTTCCGCGACTACAGCGCCACCGGACGCTGCCGCTCGCGGCGCTACCTGCACACCGAGGCCGAGGCCGCGGCGCTCGGCCAGGAGCCCGGCAGCTTCACCGCCTGGGCTGACACGCCGCCGGACACCGACTGCCTGTTCTACGAGGGCCTGCACGGCTGCGCCCGCTTCGGCGCCATCGACCTGGTGCGCTACGCCGACCTGAAGCTCGGCGTCGTGCCGATCATCAACCTCGAGTGGATCCAGAAGATCCACCGCGACACCCAGGACCGTGGCTACTCGAAGGAGGCGGTGCAGGACACCATCCTGCGGCGCATGCACGACTACGTGCACTACATCGTGCCGCAGTTCGGCGAGACCGACATCAACTTCCAGCGCGTGCCGGTGGTCGACACCAGCAACCCCTTCGTGGCGCGCGACATCCCGAGCGCCGGCGAGAGCATGACGGTGATCCGCTTCAAGAACCCGCGCGGCATCGACTTCCCCTACCTGCTGTCGATGATCGGCGGCAGCTTCATGAGCCGTGCCAACACCATCGTCGTGCCGGGCGACAAGATGGACCTGGCGGTGCAGCTGATCCTCACGCCGCTGATCCTGCGGCTGATGGAAATCCGCCGCGCCCAGCTGCACTGATGGCACGGCTGCGCCTGCTCAGCATCGACCTGGACGGCACCCTGGTCGACAGTGCCGGCGAGATCGTCGAGGCGGTGCAGCGCATGCTGGCCGAGCTCGGGCTCGCGCGCCGGCAGGAGGCGGAGATCATCGGCCTCGTCGGTCACGGCACGCGCGCGCTGGTCGAGCGGCTGTTCGAGCGTCTGCGCGCCGGGCGCACGGCGGGCGAGGCGCTGCCGGACATCGCGACGGCCCATGCCTGCTTCGACCGCCATTACGCGCAGCTCGCCGGCCGCACGGCGCGCCTCTATCCGGGCTGCGTGGCGGCGCTCGAGCGCCTGCATGCGGCCGGTGTCGTGCTGGCCTGCGTGACCAACAAGGAGCAGCGCCACGCCGAGCGCGTGCTCGCCGGCACCGGCCTGGCACGCTGGTTCGCGACGCTGATCGCCGGCGACACGCTGCCATGGAAGAAGCCGGACGCGCGAGTGATCGCCGAGCTGCTGGCGCGCCACGGCGTGGCCGCGGCGGAGTGCGCGCATGTCGGCGACTCGGCGGTCGACGTCGAGGCCGCGCGTGCCGCCGGCGTCGCCGCCTGGGCGCTCCCGGGCGGCTACAACGGCGGCCGACCGGTCGAGGAGGCGCGGCCGGACCGGCTGTTCGCCGACCTCGGGGCGCTGGCCGCGCATGTCTGTGAGACTAGGATCGGGACATCGACGCAGGGGAGGCGGTGATGCTGCAAGCCTTGATCTGGGACTTGGACGGAACGCTGGCCGAAACCGAGCGGGACGGCCACCTGGTGGCCTTCAACGAGGCCTTCCACGCGCACGCGCTGCCCTGGCAGTGGAGCGTCGACGACTACCGCGAGCTGCTGCAGATCACCGGCGGCAAGGAGCGCCTGCGCCACGACCTCGCGACGCGCCCCGGCGCGCCGGCCGACCCCGCCGAGCGCGAGGCGCTGGTCGCCTCGCTGCACGCCGAGAAGAACCGCCGCTATGCGCGCATCGTCGAGCAGGGAGGCATCGGGCTGCGCCCCGGCGTGCGCCGGCTGCTGCGCGAGGCCACGGCGGCCCACGTGCGCCTGGCGATCGCGACGACGACGACGCGCAGCAACGCCGATGCCCTGCTGGCCAGGGAGCTCGGTCCGGGCTGGCCGGCGCTGTTCGCGGCGGTCGTGTGCGGCGACGACGCCCCGCTGCGCAAGCCCGATCCGCAGGTCTACCAACGCTGCCTCGAGTGGCTGGATCTCGATCCGGAGGACGCGATCGCGATCGAGGACTCGTACAACGGCCTGGCCGCGGCGCGTGCCGCCGGCCTGCCGGTGCTGGTCACGCGCAGCGTGTTCTTCGCGAGCGACTCGCACGCCGGTGCGATGGCCGTGTGCGACCACCTCGACGCGCCGGCAACCCCCTCGCGCCGGCTGGTCGGCGCGAGCCCGGCCTATGTCGATCTGTCCCGGCTGCGCGAGTGGCACGCGCTGTGGTGGCGCGACTTGCTGCCCAGCGGCTGGTCAACCGCGTTCGATGATCCAAGTCTGATAGCGTAGCGCCGCGAGCGCGCCGGCGACGATGCCGGCCACCGCCACGAAGGAGCCGGCGGCCAGCAGCGACAGGCCGCTCAAGCCCTGGCCGATCGAGCAGCCCAGCGCCAGCACGCCGCCGAGGCCCATCAGCGCCGCGCCGATCAGGTGCTGGGCGAGGTCGCGCGGGTTGGCGAAGCCTTCCCAGTGGAATTCACGGCGCAGCAGCGCCGTCGCGCCGGCGCCGACCAGCACGCCGAGCAGCGTCGCGGCGCCGAAGCTCAGCGTCGTGCTGCGGTCCGACCACAGCGTCAGCAGCTCCAGCAGCGAGGCGGCGGGCGCGACGAAGCTCAGCGCCTCGGGCCGGTGCGAGCCGGTGGCCAGCCAGGCCGGCTCGAGCGTTTGCGGATGCTCGGCAAGGTGGCCCAGCGCGCCGGTGACCCACCAGGCCGTGACGACGACCGCGCCAAGCGCCAGACCGCCGAGCAGCGGCTCGGCGCGGCGGAACTCGCGCTCGCGCAGCAGCCACCATGCCAGCGGCAGCCCGAGCGCGGCGCACACCGCCGCGCGCGCGGTCGCCGGCGCGAGCCCGCTCGCACGCGCGAGCCAGTGGCCCAGGTCCTGCGGGCCGGCCAGCGTGAAGGCCAGCGGCTCCAGCAGCTCGACGCGCGGCAGCGCGAACACGCCGCGCAGCGTCATCTGGGCCACCAGGCCGACCGCCACCAGCACCACCAGGGCCTTGAGATTGCCGCCGCCCAGACGCACCAGCGCGCGCGAGGGACAGCCCGACGCCAGCACCATGCCGAAGCCGAACAGCGCCCCGCCGAGCGCCAGCGCGGCCGGGTTGAAGTGGCGCCCGCCGTTGACCGCGCCCTCGAGCGCGACGCCGCCGAAGACGATCAGCGCCTGCGTGCCGAGCGCCGCGACGAGCACCGCCCACAGCCACAGGCGCAGCCGCGAGGCGTCGCCGAAACCCACCAGGTCGGCGATCGCCCCCATGGTGCAAAAGCGTGTGCGCTGCGCGACCGCGCCGAACAGCGCGCCGAGCGCGAAGCCGGCCAGCAGCACCTGCCGCGTCAGCGGGGCGACGTCGATCTCGCTCATCGAGCCTGCAGCGCGTGTGCCACTTCGGTGACGAGGGCGGGGCCGCGGTAGATCAGCCCGGTGTAGAGCTGCACCAGGTCGGCGCCCGCGGCGCACTTGGCCCGCGCGTCGGCGCCGCAGAGCACGCCGCCGACGCCGATGATCGGGTAGCCCGGGCCGAGCGCGGCGCGCAGCGCGCGGATCACGCGGTTGCTGGCCTCGGCGACCGGGGCGCCGCTCAGGCCGCCCGTCTCGCTGGCGTGTGGCAGGCCCTGCACCGCGTCGCGCGCGAGCGTGGTGTTGGTCGCGATCACGCCGTCGATCGCGTGGCGCTGCAGCGTGGCGGCGATCACGCCGACCTGGGCCTCGTCGAGATCGGGCGCGATCTTCACGAACATCGGCACGTTGCGGCCGTGCTGCGCGATCAACTGCTGGCGGCGCTGCTGCAGCGTGCCGAGCAGCGCGTCGAGCGCCGCGTCGCTCTGCAGGCTGCGCAGGTTCTGCGTGTTCGGGCTCGAGATGTTGACCGTCACGTAGTCGGCATGCGGGTAGACGCCCTCGAGGCCGAGCAGGTAGTCGTCGACCGCGCGCTCGATCGGCGTGGTGGCGTTCTTGCCGATGTTCAGCCCGAGGATGCCGCCGCGCTCGCGGAAGCGGGCGCGCTTGACATTGGCGAGGAAGGCGTCGAGGCCCTCGTTGTTGAAGCCCAGGCGGTTGATCAGCGCGTTCGCCTCGGGCAGCCGGAAGATGCGCGGCTTCGGATTGCCCGGCTGGGCCTTCGGTGTGACGGTGCCGACTTCGACGAAGCCGAAGCCCATCGCCCCGAGGCCGTCGATGCAGCGGCCGTTCTTGTCCAGGCCGGCCGCGAGGCCGACGCGGTTCGGGAAGCGCAGGCCGGCGAGGCTCACCGGGTCGTCGACGCGGGGCTGCTGCCACAGGCATTGCAGCGGCGTGTTCTGCAGCCGCGCGATCGAGCCCAGGGTCAGCTCATGGGCCTGCTCGGCATCGAGGCCGAACAGGAAGGGACGGGTCAGCGCATAGGGGACGAGAGACATGGCGCGAATTGTCTCCGAGCCTCGTGCGGCCGGCCGACCCGGATAATCGCGGGCATGAACCAGGACGAACTCAAGGCCCTCGTCGGCCGCGCCGCGCTCGACCATGTGCCCGAGGGCGCGATCGTTGGTGTCGGCACCGGCTCGACGGTCGACCGCTTCATCGACGCGCTGGCCGGCGTCAAGGAGCGCATCCGCGGCGCGGTGTCGAGCTCGAACCGCAGCACCGAGCGGCTGCGTGCGCTCGGCATCACGGTGTTCGAGGCCGCCGAGGTCGAGCGCCTGCCGGTCTATGTCGACGGCGCCGACGAGATCGACGGTGGCGGCCACATGATCAAGGGCGGCGGCGCGGCGCTGACGCGCGAGAAGATCGTCGCCGACCTGGCCGAGCGCTTCATCTGCATCGCCGACGCCTCCAAGCGCGTCGAGGTGCTGGGCCGCTTCCCGCTGCCGGTCGAGGTGATTCCGATGGCCGCCGCGCAGATCGCGCGGCGCTTCGCCGCGCTGGGCGGCACGGCCACGCGGCGCGAGGGCGTCGTGACCGACAACGGTCAGGCCATCCTCGACGTGCGCGGGCTCGCGATCGGCGATCCGCTGGCCTTCGAGACCGAGGTCAACCAGTGGCCGGGGGTGGTGACGGTGGGCGTGTTCGCGCGCCACAAGGCCAGCGTGTGCCTGCTCGGCACGCCCGAGGGCGTGCTGACGCTGCGCTACTGACGGCTCAGAAGCGGATGCCGTCCGGCGTGCCTTGCAGCACCGGCGGCAGCGCCGAGGGCGCCTGGGCACGCGGTGCGGGCGGCGGCGGCGCGGCGCCCGCCAGCGGGCTCGGGTCCCAGCCGCGGTAGCTGGCCGGCAGCTGCGAGCTGGCCGGGTAGCCGGCCAGGTCGAGGTCGCTGGCCCATTGGTTCTCGGCGAAGTTGCGCAGCACCTGCTGGCCGATGCGCAGCACCGGGACCTCGGTGCCGAGGTTCAGCGCGGCCCAGGCATCGCGGTCGAGCGCGCTGGCGACGGTCTTCTCGGTGTACGGAATGCCGCGCTGGCGCAGGTAGGCACGCGCGCGGTCGCACTGGCCGCAGTCGCTCATCGTGTACAGCGTGACCGGAAAGCGCGTCGCCGGCTGCTGCAGCGCATAGGGCAGGGCGGGCGCCGGGGCGCCGGAGCGCAAGTCGAGCGACTGCACGCGCGCCGACGGCGCGGTGCTCGGACGGTCGGTGTAGGTCACGCGGCCATCGGAGTCGATGACCTTGTACTGCGCCTGGGCGACCGGCAGCGCGGCCGTCAGGATCAGCAGCATGAGGGCGACAGGGCCTGGGCGCATCGGACTCTCCGCGGTGAGCTGGGTCGCTATCGTAGCGCTAGCTCGCCATGCCCTGGTGGCGCAGCAGCGCGTCGATGCGCGGCTCGCGGCCGCGGAAGGCCTTGAAGCTGT
The DNA here is from genome assembly GCA_964408005.1 of uncultured Methylibium sp. GTDB lineage: Bacteria > Pseudomonadota > Gammaproteobacteria > Burkholderiales > Burkholderiaceae_C > Methylibium. The sequence goes on along the minus strand of CAYOXW010000029.1, from coordinate 6,090 downwards.
CGATCGCCGGACGGCTGCCGCCGGCCTCGAGGATGGCCTCGCGGTAGCGGCGGCCGACGGCCGGGTTGAACACGCCTTCCTCCTCGAAGGCCGCGTAGGCGTCGGCGCTCAGCACCTCGGCCCACTTGTAGCTGTAGTAGCCGGCCGCGTAGCCGCCTGCGAAGATGTGCGAGAAGCTGTGCTGGAAGCGGTTGAAGGCCGGCGGGGGCAGCACCGAGACCTCGGCGCGCACGCCGTCGAGCACGCGCTGGATCCAGCCGGCGCCGTCGGCCGCCTGCGCGTGGATGCGCATGTCGAACAGCGCGAACTCGACCTGGCGCAGCGTCTGCAGCCCGCTCTGGAAGTTCTTCGCGGCGAGCATCTTGTCGAACAGCGCGCGCGGCAGCGGCTCGCCGCTGTCGACATGCGCGGTCATGTGCTTGACGACGTCCCACTCCCAGCAGAAGTTCTCCATGAACTGGCTGGGCAGCTCGACCGCGTCCCACTCGACGCCGGAGATGCCGGCCACGCCGATGTCGTCGACGCGCGTCAGCATGTGGTGCAGGCCGTGGCCGAACTCGTGGAACAGCGTCAGCACGTCGTCGTGCGACAGCAGCGCCGGCTTGTCGTTGACCGGTGCGGCGAAGTTGCAGACCAGCTGCGCGACCGGCGTCTGCAGCGCGCCCTCGGGCCGCGCCCAGCGACCGCACACGTCGTCCATCCAGGCGCCCGGGCGCTTGCCGGGGCGGGCGTAGGGGTCGAGGTAGAACTGGCCGACCAGCTGGCCGGCGCGCTCGATGCGGAAGAAGCGCACGCTGTCGTGCCAGACCGGCGCGGTGTCGGGGCGGATCGCGACCTCGAACAGCGTCTCGATGATGCGGAACAGCCCGGCCAGCACGCGCGGCTCGGTGAAGTACTGCTTGACCTCGGTGTCGCTGAAGGCATAGCGCGCCTCCTTCAGGCGCTCGGACACGAAGGCATGGTCCCAGGCCTGGAAGTCGGCCAGGCCGAGCTCGGCGGCGGCGAAGTCGCGCAGCTCGGCGAGGTCGCGCTCGGCGTGCGGGCGCGCGCGGCGCGCCAGGTCGGCGAGGAAGTCGCTCACGTGGCGGGGTGACTCGGCCATCTTCGGCACCAGCGAGACCTCGGCGTAGTTCGCGTAGCCGAGCAGCCGGGCCTCCTCCTGGCGCAGCGCGAGGATCTCGTCCATCACCGCGCTGTTGTCACGCTCGGACGGTCCGGCCTCGGAGGCGCGCGTCACATGGGCGCGGTACAGGGTCTCGCGCAGCGCGCGCTGGCGGGCGTACTGCATCACCGGGATGTAGACCGGCATGTGCAGCGTGAGGCGGTGGCGCGGCGTGTCGCCGTCGACGCGCGTCGCGGCCAGCACATCGGGCGGCACGCCCTCGAGCTCCTCGGGCGTGGCGAGGTACTCGAAGGCGTCGGTCGCGTCGAGCACATGCTCGGAGTACTGCTGGCCGAGCTCGGCCAGCCGCGCCTGGATCTGCGCGAAACGCTCCTTTGCCGCGCCCTGCAGTTCGGCGCCGGAGAGCACGAAGTCACGCATCGCGTTGGCCAGCGCCTTGCGGCGCGCACCGTTCAGCGCCTGTGCCGCCGGGCTGGCCGCGACCGCCTTGTACTTGGCGTACAACCGCTCGTCGGCGCCGAGCGCGGTGTAGAACTCGGTCACGCGCGGCAGCGCCTCGGTGTAGGCGGCGCGCAGCTCGGGCGTGTCGGCGACCGCGTTCAGGTGGCTGACCGCCCCCCAGGCGCGGCCGAGCTGTTCGGTCGCGACGTCGAGCACGGCCGACAGCGCGTCGTAGTCGGCCGGCACCGCGGGGCCGATGGCGCGCTCGAGCGCGGCGCGCGCCTCTGCGAGCAGGGCGTCGATCGCCGGCGCCACATGCTCAGGACGGATCTCGGCGAAACGCGGCAGTCCGGTGGCGTCGAGCAGGGGATTGGTCATCGTGCGGGCCTCGGGGGTCTGGGGCAGTCGTCAGTGTCCGCCGTGGCGGCATGCTGCAGGGTGAACTCTGTTGATCGATCGCATAGCGGAGCCGGGGTTCCGCCATGAAAAAAGGCCGCTGCGGTCAGCGGCCTTGCGGTGCGGCGTGGGCTCAGCCCTTGGCCTGCGCGCCCAGTGCGATCTTCAGCAGGTCGGCCACGGTGTTGGCGTTCAGCTTCTCCATGATGTTGGCGCGGTGCGCCTCGACCGTCTTGATGCTGATGCCCAGGTCGTCGGCGATCTGCTTGTTCAGCCGCCCGGCGACGATGCGCTCGAGCACCTGGCTCTCGCGCGTGGTCAGGCGGCTGAGCAGCGCGTCGCGGCTGGCCGCTTCCTGGTGCTGGCTGAAGGAGGCGCGCGCCTGATCGAGCATGCGCTCCACCAGCCCCAGCAGTTCCTCTTCCTTGAAGGGCTTCTCGATGAAATCCATCGCGCCCTTCTTCATCGTCGTCACCGCCATCGGCACGTCGCCGTGCCCGGTGATGAAGACCACTGGCAGCGGGCTCTTGCGCTCGACCAGCCGGTCCTGCAGCTCCAGTCCGCTCATGCCGTCCATGCGGATGTCGGCGATCAGGCAGGCGACCTCGCGCGGGTCGAAGCGCGACAGGAAGGACTCGGCCGAGTCGAAGCACTTGACACGGTAGTCCTTGCCCTCGAGCAGCCACTGCAGCGAGTCGCGCACCGCCTCGTCGTCATCGACGACGTAGACCGTGCCTTTCTTCGGGATCAGGCTCATGCGTTTTCCGTGACCGTGGAGGCCGGCGCCTCGGCGGGCGGGCCGGCCGATTCGACCGGTAGCGTGAAGGCAAATCGGCAACCGATTGCAACATCGCCATTGTAGAGGTTCTCGGTGCGGATCCGCCCGCGGTGGGATTCGATGATCGAGCGGCACAGCGACAGTCCGATGCCCAGGCCATCGGCCTTGGTCGAGAAGAAGGCTTCGTACAGACGTGCCAGCACCTCGGGCTTCACGCCGGGGCCGTGATCGGTGACGCTGAACTCGATCACGCCGCCCTCCTCGGGGGTGTGGCGCGGCACGACGCGCAGTTCGATGTGGCGGCGCGCGGGCGGCAGGTGCGCGTTGTCGATCGCCTCGGCAGCGTTCTTCAGCAGGTTCAGCAGCACCTGTTCGATCAGGATCGGGTCGACCTGCAGCACCGGCAGGCGCTGCGCCACGTAGGTGCGGATGTTGACGTTGCGGCGGCGCACCTCGATCGAGGCGAGCTCGACCGCGTCCTCGACGATGTCGCGCGCGTTGGCGGGTTGGCGCTGCGGCTCGCTGCGCTTCACGAAGGAGCGGATGCGGTGGATGATCTGACCGGCCCGCTGGGCCTGCCGCGCGGTCTTCTCGAGCGCGGCGATCAGGTCGTCCTTGGCGATGGCATCGCCCTTGACCCGCGAGACCATGCCATTGCAGTAGTTGGTGATCGCGGTCAGCGGCTGGTTCAGCTCGTGCGCGACGCTCGAGGCCATCTCGCCCATCGTGACCAGCCGGCTGGTGACCTGGGCCTTCTCGGCCTGGTGCGCGGCCTGCTCCTCGGCACGGCGGCGCGCCGTGATGTCGGTGGCGATCAGCATCTGCGCGAGCCGCCCGTCGGTCCACTGCACGTAGCGCGCGCGTACCTCGAACCACTTCTGCAGCGGCTCGATGAAGACCTCGCGGGCATCGCCGGCGGCTTCGGTCAGCGCGCGCGTCGGCAGGCCGCCGAAGCTGTCGACCGGGTCGTCGGCATCGCGCGGCACGACGGCGTGCTCGTCGGTGCCGGCGAGCAAGGCGTGGCTGCGGGCGTCGGCACCGAACCACATGCGGTAGGAGCGGTTGGCGAACAGGATCTCGCCCTGCGCGACCGAGAGCACCGACACCGCCGCTTCCAGCCCCTCGAGCACGGTGGTGAAGCGCTCGTGCGAGGCGGACAGCTGGTCGCGGATGCGCTTGGCCTCGGTGATGTTGGTCATCGAGGTCATCCAGCCGGTTTGCTGCCCCCTCGCGTCGATCAGCGGCGAGACGTACATGCGCGCGTCGAACAGCGTGCCGTCCTTGCGCCGGACCTTGATCTCGATGCCGCCCGCCGGGGTGCGGCCCTGCAGCTCCTGGTTCAGCAGGCGGTTGTTCTCGTCCAGGCGATCGGGCGGCCAGTGGGGGTAGGGGGGGAGGCGACCAATCAGCTCGGTCTCGGCAAAGCCGGTCATCGCGCAGAAGGCCGGGTTCACGTAGGTGACGCGACCCTCGAGATCCATGGCGCGCATGCCGGTGAGCATCGAGTTCTCCATGGCGCGCCGGAAATTGGTCTCGGACACCAGCGCGCTCTGCATCTGCGAGCGCCGGCGCACGTGGCGCCAGGTGCCGAAGAGCATCCAGACGGTCAGCGCCGACAGTGCCACGACCATCCAGAACAGCGTATTGCCGATCAGGCCGATCGAGGTGCGCCAGCCTTCGCCGCGCACGGTCAGGCCGTTGGAGGAGGGCGCGAGCGGCACTTCGGCCTGGAAGCCGCTGCGCCGTGCACTGTTGCTGCCGGGTTCGCGCGAGACGCTGCTGGCCAGGATGCGGTCGTTGCCGTCGATCAGGCTGATCGCATGCCGGCGCGTCACCTCCGGCGGCACGAAGTAGCGCAACAGCGACTCGACCGAGTACTCGGCCACCAGCGTGCCGGAGAAGGCGCTGCGGTCGATCAGCGGCACCTGGATCTGGAACACCGGCATGCCGGCGGGTCCCTCGAAGGGGCGCGAATACACGGGCTGGCGCAGGTCGCGCGCGGCGGCGAAGGCCCAGGCCGGCTCGCTGCCGTCGTGCTCCGGACCGGCCGGCTCGGGGGGGCCGACGAGCTGCGCGGCCGGCACGGGGGGCAGGTTCAGGTCGCTCGGGTGATTGGGCGAGACGTGGTGTGCCTTCAGGTGCTGGTCGGCGGTGAGCCAGGCGAGGCTGACGATCTCGGGGCGCTCGCGGGCGAAGCTGACCGCCTGGCCGTTGAATTCGTCGACATCGATGGCCTTGGTCGCGACCTCGCGCGCCATGCGCACGAGCTGCTCCTGGTTCTCGATCAGGCGCAGGCGGATCTGCTGCTGGGCGATCTCGGTGTCGCGCTGCACCGACTCCAGCTCGCGCTCATGCTCCTCGTTGCGCAGGTACCAGAAGGTCGCGATGATCACCGCGAGAAACAGCAGCACCGACAGCAGCGGTCCGATGGTGGCGAAACGGTCCTGCCGCGTCGGCGACAGCCGCTTCCACCAGGCCATGAACAGCAGGCGCGGGCGCCGCTGCTCTTCGGGGGGGCCGAGCGTCGAGTCCAGCGCCGAGTCATTCATCGCGCAATTATCCGAGCCATGCGTTGCAACACGGCGGAGTCGGATGGGGAAGGCCATAAAGTTCGTTATATGAAATGCTCTGGCGCTATTTGAAATTCAAGGGAAGCCATGGCACACTGCGGCCGGCCCAGTAGATGGCGCCCATGCGCCCAACACACAGGAGACAAGCCATGTCCGCCATGCCGGAATCCTTCCGCCCGGCCGCCGCCAACGACGCGAGCGACGCCGATTCCCAGGAAACCCGTGAGTGGCTGGAGGCCTTGGCCGCCGTCATCGACAGCGAGGGGCCGCAGCGCGCCCATTTCCTGCTAGAGCGCCTGATCGACGAGGCGCGCCAGGCCGGCGTCGACACGCCGTTCTCGGCGACGACCCCCTACGTCAACACCATCCCGGCCGGCCAGGAGCAGCACAGCCCCGGCCAGATCGACGTCGAGGAGCGGCTGCGCGCCTACATGCGCTGGAACGCGATGGCGATGGTCGTCAAGGCCAACCGGCTCGACCCGGCCGACGGCGGTGACCTCGGCGGGCACATCTCCAGCTTCGCCTCGCTGGCGACCATGTTCGGCGCCGGCTTCAACCATTTCTGGCATGCCGACAACACCGACGCCGGTGGCAACCACGGCGGCGACCTGCTCTACATCCAGGGCCACAGCTCGCCGGGCATCTACGCCCGCGCCTTCATGGAAGGGCGCATCAGCGAGGAACAGCTGCTGAACTTCCGCCAGGAGGTCGACGGCAAGGGCCTCTCCAGCTACCCGCACCCGAAGCTGATGCCCGAGTTCTGGCAGTTCCCGACCGTCAGC
>CAYOXW010000028.1:0-21626 GCA_964408005.1 uncultured Methylibium sp. | reverse complement strand
GGGATGCGACCCGTCTTCGCCTCGCTCTTTTGCTTCGCGGTCGGGTCGTAGGGGGAGGAGTTGCTCATGGCGGGCGCGTCAGGGGGCAAGGTAGCTCGCGAGCTTGGCGCCCAGGGTGCCGGCGACCTCGTCCCAGGTGGAGGTGACCCCGATTGTAGAAAGGTCGACCGTCGCCAGCCCGGCGTAGCCGCAGGGGTCGATGCGGGCGAAGGGGCTCAGGTCCATCGCGACATTCAGCGCCACCCCGTGGTAGCTGCAGTGGCGCGTGACCTTGATGCCCAGCGCGGCGATCTTGCCGATGCCCTTCCAGGGGTCGCGCGGATCGGGCGGCGCGGCCAGCGCCGCATGGCCGAAGGGATCGTTCCGGTTCACGTAGATCCCCGGCGCGCCGGCGACGCGCTGACCGGTGACGCCATAGACCTCGAGCGTCTTGATCACCGCCTGCTCGATGCGGAACACGTACTCCTTGACGAAGATGCCGAGCCGCTTCAGGTCGACCAGCGGATAGGCCACGACCTGGCCGGGCCCGTGGTAGGTGACCTGGCCGCCGCGGTTGGTCTGCACCACCGGCACACCGCCGGCGTCGTGCACATGCTCGGCACGGCCCGCCAGGCCCTGGGTGTAGACCGGCGGGTGCTCGCAGAGCCAGAGCTCGTCCGGGGTGTCGGGGCCGCGCGCCTCGGTGAAGGCGCGCATCGCGTCGACGGTTGCCGCGTAGTCGACGCGGCCCAGGCGCTGGGGCTTCAAAGCACGACCTTGACCATCGGATGCGACGACAGCGTGCGGTACAGCTCGTCGAGTTGCTCGCGGCTGGTGGCGGTGACGGTGATCGTCAGGCCCAGGTAGTTGCCCGCCTTGCTGGGGCGGCGCTCGATCGTCGCGGCATCGAAGGCGGGGTCGAAACACACCGCGACCGCGGTGACGGCCTCGACGAAACCCTCCACGTGCGCTCCCATCACCTTGATCGGGAAGCGGCTCGGGTATTCGATCAGCGATTGCTCGGGGGGAATGTCGGTCATGGTCCTCAGGTGCACTGGCTGCGCTTGGCGCGCTGGTAGGCCTCGTGCAGCCGCGCGTAGACCGGGCCGGGCTTGCCGCGCAGCGCGCCATGCCCGACCAGCTCGCCGTCCAGGCGGGTGACCGGCAGCACTTCCTTGGTCGAGGAGCTGAGCAGCAGCTCGTCGGCCGTCGCGACCTCGCCCTCGGCGACGGGGCGCAGGCTGTAGCCGATGCCCTCGTCCTCGCACAGCTCGCGCAGCAGGTCGTAGCGGATGCCTTCGAGCACATGCTCGCTCTTCGGCGGGCCGATCAGCGCGCCGTCCTTGGCGATCCAGACGTTCGATGCCGAGGCCTCGGTCAGCCAGCCCTCGCGGAACAGGATGGTCTCGACGGCGCCCGCATCGGCGGAGATCTGCCGCGCCAGCACGTTGCCGAGCAGGCTGGTGCACTTGATGTCACCACGCTCCCAGCGGAAGTCGCGCGCGCTCACGCAGGCCACGCCGGCATGGCGCTGCTCGGGCGTTGGCGGGCGCAGCGGGCTCGTCATGATGAAGACCGTGGGCTCGGCGTCCTTGGGCATCACGTGGTCACGCGGCGCGACACCGCGCGTGAGCTGCAGGTAGACGAACTGGTCGGCCGCGCCGCTGCGCTCGTGCAGCGCGGCGACCAGCCGGCGCAGCCGCTCGAGCCACTGCGCCGGCGTGTGCGGGTTGACGAGGCGCACCTTGGCGAGGCTGCGGTCGAGCCGCGCCATGTGCTCGTCGAAACGGAAGATGCGCTGCCCGTAGACCGGCATCGCCTCGTAGATGCCATCGCCGAACAGGAAGCCGCGGTCGAGCACGCTGACCCGGGCCTCGCCCAGCGGCAGGTACTCGCCGTTCAGGTAACACAGCGACGCGGCGGTCGCCGCGGGCACCGAGGCAGGCAGTCCGTTCATGGCCGCAGCGTAGGCCGATGTCAGCCCGCCGGCAAGCTCATTGGATCCACAGGCGCAGCGCGTCCCAGATCCGCCCCAGCAGGCCGGCCTGCTCGACCGGCTCGAGCACCACCAGCGGCAGCTCGGCCACCGGCCCGGAGCTGCTGCTGACCTTGATCGTGCCGACCGCCTGGCCCTTGGCCAGCGGCGCGACCAGCGGATCGGTGCGGGTGATGTCGGTCTTGAGCTTGCCGCCCTCGCCCTTGGGCACGGTGACGAACACCGCCTGGGCGCTGCCGAGCTTGGCGCTCGGCGTCTTGCCCTTCCACACCGGCACGGTCGAGACGGCCTGGTTGGCGTCGAAGAGCTTGACCGCGTCGAAGGCGCTGTAGCCCCAGTTCAGCAGCTTCTGGCTCTCGTTGGCGCGTGTCTCGGCCGAGGCGGCACCGAGCACCACGCTGATGAGCCGGCGCTCGCCGTTCGGGAAGCTGCGCTTGGAGGTCGCGATCAGGCAGTAGCCGGCCGCGTCGGTGTAGCCGGTCTTCAGGCCGTCGACGCTCGGGTCGCGGTAGAGCAGCAGGTTGCGGTTGCCCTGCTTGATCTTGTTGTAGGTGAACTCCTTCATCACCGAATAGCGCAGGTAGTCCGGGTGGTCCTGCACCAGCCGGGTGGCGATGACGGCCAGGTCGCGCGCGGTGCTGGCATGGCCGGGCGCACTCAGGCCCTCGGGGTTCTTGAAGCTGGTGTTCTTCAGGCCGAAGGCCTGGGCCTGGCGGTTCATCATCTCGACGAACTGCTCGACCGAGCCGGCGATGCCCTCGGCCAGCACGACGGTGGCGTCGTTGCCGCTCTGCACGATCTCGCCCTTGAGCAGGTCGTCGATGCTGACCTGGCTGTTCAGCGGCAAATAGCTGCGCGAGGCGCCGGTCATGCCCGTGCGCCAGGCGCGCTCGGACACCGGCAGCGTCTGCGCCAGCGTCAGCTTCTTGTCCTTGATCGCCTGGAACACCAGGTAGGCGGTCATCAGCTTGGTCAGCGAGGCCGGCTCGGTCGAGAGGTCGGCGTCCTTCGAGGCCAGCACCTGGCCGGCGCCGACGTCGTAGAGCAGCCAGGCGCGCGCCGCGACCTCGGGCGGCTGCGGGGCTTGCGCCGCGGCGGTGCTGCCGACGGTCAGCAGGGCGAACAGGAGAGCGAACAGTCTTTTCATGGGTCTCGGTTTCAGGCCGCGCGCAGGCCGCGCAGCAGCAGGGTCTTGAGCAGCGCGAGCCGCCCGTGGAAGAAGTGGCCGCCGGCGGGCACCACGGTGACCGGCAGGCCCTGCGGGCGGACCCAGTCGAGCGTGGCGGCCAGCGGCACGACCTCGTCGTCCTCGCCGTGGATCACCACGGTATCGGCGCGCAGCGGCTCGGCGATCGGCGGCACCTGCTGGCGCTGCGTCGACGGCGCGACCAGCGCGAGGCGCTGCGGCGGCTCGGCCAGGCGCGCGGCGGCCGCGACCGCGACATAGCCGCCGAAGGAGAAACCGGCCAGCATCAGCGGCAGGCCGGGTGCCTCGGCACGGCCGGCGGCGATCACCGCCAGCGCGTCCTCGACCTCGCCGCGGCCCTCGTCCCAGACGCCGGCGCTGGCGCCGACGCCGCGGTAGTTGAAGCGCAGCACGCGCCAGCCGAGCTGCAGCCCGGCGCGCGCGATCGTCTGCACCACCTTGTTGTCCATCGTGCCGCCGTGCAGCGGGTGCGGATGGCACACCACCAGCAGCGCACTCGGCGCGGCCGCCGGCTCGTCGTGGGCGGCCTCGAGCGCGCCAGCCGGGCCGGCCAGGCTCAGTCGTCGGGTGTGGGCGTTCATCGCGACTCGGCGCGCCGCCCGTTCAGCGGCCCACCTCGGGCGCGAGCCGCAGCCGCTCGACCACCTCGCCCTTGGCGAGGTGGGCGTCGACGATCTCGTCGATGTCCTGGGTGTCGACGTAGCTGTACCAGACGCCCTCGGGGTAGACGACCGCCACCGGCCCGCCGGCACAGCGGTCCAGGCAGCCGGCGCGGTTGACCCGCACCTTGCCGGCGCCGAGCAGCCCGGCCGCCTTGGCGCGGGCCTTGCAGTGCGCGAAGGCCGCCTCGGCGTCGTGGTCGGCGCAGCAGGCCTCGCCGTCGCGCTGGTTCAGGCAGAAAAAGATGTGGCGCTCGTAGTAGCTCATCGTGGAATTCTAGGTTTGCGGCTCATTCGCCCGGCGCGGTGACGCGCACGACGAGGTAAGCGAGTGTCGCGTAGGGCCACAGCCAGCCCAGCCATTGCGCCAGCCCGTGCAGGTGCACGAAGCGGCCCTGCTCCCAGGCCTGCAGGCTGGCCGTGTGGAAGGCATCGGCCGGCGCGCCATGCACCAGCGCCACGCCGGTCGCGATCACCAGCAGGCCGAGCGCCGCGGCGGCGCGCACCGGCAGCCAGCAGGCCGGCAGCGCCAGCCCGACGGCGACCGCGAGCGCCGGCAGCACCGGCGGCGTGATCCAGCTCAGCGCGTTCTCCGGTCCGAAGTTCAAGCCGGTCGAGACCGTCGTCGCCAGCACGCCGAGCGCGATGCCGCCGGCCAGCGGCACCGTGCGCAACAGGCCCGGCCGGGTGATCGTGTAGGCGAGCAGGCACGGGGCCAGCAGGCCGGCGACGATCGCCAGCAGCTCGATGCCCGGCGCCAGCGGCGCGCTGGCCGGCGGCGGCGCGGCACCCAGCCAGCCTTCCCAGGCCGTGTCCTCGAGCCAGGCCGAGGCGGCCTCGCGCGCGCGGCCGAGCACCTGGCCCAGGCCGAAAGGCAGCGGCGGCGGGAACAGCAGCGCCAGCGGCCACAGCAGCAGCAGCGTGATGCCGCCGCCGTGGCCGCGCAGCAGCCAGCGCTCGCGCCAGCGCTGCCAGGCGTCGAACAGGCCGAGCGCGTCGAGCGCGAGCGTCAGCAGCGCGCCGAGCGCGGCGCCGCTGCAATTGAGCTGCCAGTCGAGCAGCGAGGGCACGCGCGGCGGCAGGAAGTGCTGGGCCTGCTCGAGCCCATAGCTCAGCAGGCTCGCGCCGCCGATCGCCAGCAGCAGCGCGCCGAAGCGACCGCCGCCGTCGCGCACCCAGCCGGTGGCCAGCAGCAAGCCGAGCGGCAGATAGGCGAGCAGGTTGCTGACCAGATCGAACCGCGCCTGGTAGTGCCGCCGGGGCAGCACCCAGCCCAGCGAGCCCGGCGGCGTCGGCGCGGACCAGCCGCTGAAGGGGTGCAGGCTCGCGTAGACCACCAGGCAGACGCAGGCCGCGGCGAGCGGCCACGCGGAGCTGCGGTAGGCGGCCATCAGAAGGGCTTCACGACCACCAGCACGACGATCGCGATGAACAGCAGCACCGAGACCTCGTTGAACACGCGGTACCAGCGATCACTGCGGCGGTTGGCCAGCCGCTCGAAGTCCCGCAGCAAGCGGCGGCACCCATGGTGGTAGCCGACCACCGCCGCCACCAGCGCGAGCTTGGCATGCATCCAGCCGCTGCCCTTGCCGAGCCCCCAGCCGAGCCACAGCAGCAGCCCCAGCAGCAGCGCCGGGATCATCAGCAGCGACGCGAAGCGGTAGAGCCGGCGGCCCATCAGCAGCAGCCGCTCGCGCTCGGCGTGGCTGTCCGGCGCGATCATCGCGAGGTTGACGAAGATCCGCGGCAGGTAGAACAGCCCGGCGAACCAGCTCGCCACGAACACGATGTGGAAGGCTTTGACCCAGAGCATCGCGACGATTATGGCGGTGCAGCAGACAAGGGCCGAAGGCCCCTGCCGCGCGGGCCGGCTTCGCGCAGCGAAGTCGAGGCGCGGAGCGCCGGCCGGCGATAAAAAAGCCCCGGCGCGGCCGGGGCTTGAAAGCCTGTTCGCTGTCACACGGCAGGCTCCTGCTCAGGGAGGAAAAGCAGGGGACGACCGCCTTGCGACGTATCATCCAATGGAAATTTTAGCAGTCGCAGGCTTGCAGGTCACTGTCTGATACAGGTTGGCGGGCGGGCCGCGCACCCCTCCGATGAGCAGCTATCCGCAGCGTTTTCCCGCCAGCCGCCCGCGCCGCCTGCGCCGCGATGCCTACACCCGCGCGCTGGTCCGCGAGCACGCCCTGTCGCCCTCCGATCTGATCCTGCCGGTGTTCGTGCTCGAAGGCGCCGGCCAGGTGCAGGACGTCGCCTCGATGCCCGGCGTGCAGCGCCTGAGCCTGGACCGGCTGCTGCCGGTGGCCGAGGAATGCGTCGCGCTCGGCATCCCGGTGATGGCGCTGTTCCCGGTGATCGACGCGGCCAAGAAGACCGAGGACGGCCGCGAGGCGCTGAACCCCGAGGGGCTGGTCCCGACGGTGGTGCGCGAGCTCAAGCGCCGCTTCCCCGAGCTGGGCCTGCTGACCGACATTGCGCTCGACCCCTTCACGACCCATGGCCAGGACGGGCTGATTGATGCGAGCGGCTACATCCTCAACGACGAGACCGTCGCGGTGCTGACGCAGCAGGCGCTGGTGCAGGCCGAGGCCGGCGTCGACATCGTCGCGCCGAGCGACATGATGGACGGACGCATCGGCGCGATCCGCGGCGCGCTCGAGGCGCGCGGGCTGATCCACACCCGCATCATGGCCTACAGCGCCAAGTACGCGAGCGCCTTCTACGGGCCCTTCCGCGACGCGGTCGGCTCGGCCGGCAACCTCGGCCGCGGCAACAAGAAGGTCTACCAGATGGACCCGGGCAACAGCGACGAGGCGCTGCGCGAGGTCGCGATGGACATCGCCGAGGGAGCCGACATGGTGATGGTCAAGCCCGGCATGCCCTACCTCGACATCGTGCGACGCGTGAAGGACGAGTTCCGCGTGCCGACCTTCGCCTACCAGGTCAGCGGCGAGTACGCGATGCTGAAGGCCGCCGCCGCCAACGGCTGGCTCGACGGCGAGGCGGTGATGATGGAGTCGCTGCTGGCCTTCAAGCGCGCCGGCGCCGACGGCGTGCTGAGCTACTTCGCGCTCGACGCGGCGCGCGCGCTGCGCGCGGCCTGAGCGGCGCCGGCCGATGCGCGTCTTCCGCCTCCACGAGCAGTTCGACGAACTGCCCGGTCTGCCGGACGAGCTGCCCGCCACCGGCTTTCTGTGGATTCCCTGCGGCCGGCGCGAGTTCGAGGTGCACACGCCGCAGCTGCAGGCGGCATTGCAGCGCTGGGGCTGCGGCGCGCTGGTCGACCTGCATGTCGCCGACCTGCTGACCAACCAGCTGCCCTCGCAGTACGACTACACCTCCTGGTACGACCTGCTGGTGTTCCGCCGCCTCGCGCCGGGCAGCGGCAGCGGCGAGCTGTTCGTCGACGGCGAGCACGGCACCGCGCGCACCGCGCGGCGCGCGCTCGAGTCGATCGACACCAGCCCGGTCGGCTTCGCGGTGTTCGACCGCGTGCTGCTGACCGTCCACCCGGCCGACTGCCAGGTGCGCGAGTACTTCATCGGGCGGCTCGGCCAGCTCGTCGGCAACGGCGAGCCGCGCAACGAGCCCAAGCCGACCAGCCCGCGGCTGCCGCCGAGCCCGGCCGATCTGATGCTGCGCATCGTCAACCACATGGTCGACGGCTACCTCGACCTGCGCCGCCTGCTGACGCGCCAGCTCGGCTACCTGCAGCAGGAGCTGCTGAACCCGCGCAGCCACTTCGACAACTGGCAGGCACTGCTGGAGTCCCGCAACGCGCTGCACCAGCTTGAGGACACCTGCGAGGACCAGCGCAGCGCGATCCAGGAGTGGATCGACGCGATCGACGAGTCGCCGCCCGAGGCGCAGGCGCCGGCACAGCGCGAGCGCGAGCTGCTGCGGGTGCGCTCGCGCGACGTGCTCGAGCACATCGAGCGCGTGCTCGGCCATGTGCGCCGGCTCGAGAGCTCGGCCGAGAGCGCGGTGCAGATGCACTTCTCGGCGCAGAGCAACCGCACCAACGACATCATGCGCACGCTGACGGTGCTGACGGCGGTGTTCATGCCGCTGAACCTGATCACCGGCTTCTTCGGCATGAACTTCGACTTCCTGCCGCTGGTGCACACCAGCACCGGCGTGTGGATCACGACGCTGCTGATGGCCACGGTGGCGATCGCGCTGGTCGTCTACTTCCGCCGCAAGCGCTACCTCGAGCGCGACCGCTGAGCGGCGCGCTCAGGCGCCCGGCACGCGCGCGACCCAGGTCTCGAAGGCCAGCCCGGGCAGCGGCGGGCTGACGGCCTCGCCCTGCAGCTCGTCGCAGCGCTCGCGCGCGAGGAAGGCGCGCTGGGCCTCGGTCTCGACGCCCTCGGCGATCACGGTGATGCCCAGGCTGCGCCCCATCTGGATGATCGCGCGCACGATCGCGACCGAATCGCGCTCCTCGGGCAGGTCGGTGACGAAGGAGCGGTCGATCTTCATCTTGTCGATCGGCATCGACTTGAGCTGGGCGAGCGAGGACCAGCCGGTGCCGAAGTCGTCGACCGACAGGCCGACGCCGAGCGCCTTGAGCTGCTCGAGCCGCTGGCTCATGCCGGGCAGGTCGTCCATCAGCATGCGCTCGGTGATTTCGAGCTCGAGCAGCGTGCCGGGCAGACCGGTCTCGCGCAGCACCTGCTCGACGCTGGCGACGAAGTCCGGCGCCTGGAACTGCAGCGTCGACAGGTTCACCGCGACCGGCACCGCGCTCAGCCCGGCATCGGCCCAGCGGCGCGCCGCGCGCGCCGCCTCCTGCAGCACCCAGCGCCCGAGCGGCAGCATCAGCCGCTGGCGCTCGGCCAGCGGCACGAAGGCGTCCGGTCCGAGCAGGCCGCGCGTCGGATGCTGCCAGCGCAGCAGCGCCTCGGCGCCGACCAGCCGGCCGTCGCGGGCATGCACCTGGGGCTGGAAGTAGAGGACGAACTCGCCGCGCTCCAGCGCCTCGCTGAGCTCGCCCTCCATCACCAGGGCGTCGTAGGCCGAGGTGGCCAGCGCGGCGTCGAAGAACTGGTAGGTCGCGCGGCCGCGCGACTTGGCCAGGTACATCGCGGTGTCGGCGTGCTTGATCAGCTGCGCCGGCGTGTCGCCGTCGTCCGGGTACATCGCGATGCCGATCGAGGGCGTGACCGAGAGCGGCCGCCCCTCGACATGCAGCGGCGCCTCGATGGCGGCCAGCAGCTTGCGCGCGACGTCGGCCGCGTCGTCGGTCCGGGTATCGCCGGACAGCAGCACCATGAACTCGTCGCCGCCGAAGCGCGCGACCAGGTCGGTGGCGCGCAGCACCGCGGTGATGCGCTGCGCCACCGTCTGCAGCAGCGCATCGCCGGCCAGGTGGCCCAGGGAGTCGTTGACGCGCTTGAAGTGATCGAGGTCGATGAACAGCAGCGCCATCCCCCGCCCGCCGGCGCCGGCCAGCGCCATCAGGTGGTCGAGCTGCTCCATGAAGGCGAGCCGGTTCGGCAGGCCGGTCAGCGCGTCATGGTGCGCGAGGTGGTGGATGCGCGCCTGGGCGGCCTGGCGGTCGCGCAGGTCGCGCACGATGGTCATGCGGTGGCGTTCGCCGTGGCGGGTGATGGTGCGCACGATGAACTCGACCGGGATGCGCATGCCGTGCTTGTCGATGATCGCGCTCTCGTAGCTCGTCTCCAGGCCCTGCCGCATCACCGCGGTGACCTTGGCGATCTGGTCGGGCGCGATGAAGTCGAGGTTGCGCCGCCCGAGCATCTCCTCGAGCGCGTAGCCGGTCAGCGCGCAGGCCGGCGGGTTGGCGTCGACGATCACGCCGTCGTGGTGGAACACGATGCCCTCGGCGCTGGCCGCCATGAACTTCGCGAGCCGTTCCTCGGATTCGCGTGCCGCGAGCTCGGCGACGCGGTGCCGCGTGATGTCGGACACCAGCACGAAGCAGGCGACCACCTCGCCCGTGTCGTCGCGGTGCGGCACCAGGTCGACCTCGATCCAGCGCGGCGGCGCGCCGTCGGGCGTCTCGAGGCGGCGCTCATAGCGCGTGCTGCGGCCACTCCGCGCGGCCTCGACATGGGGCTGGATCCGCTGCCACGTGGCCGCCCCGACGACCTGCTCGACCGTGCGTCCGAGGATGCTCCGCTCGTCGAGGCCGAAGGCCTGCGCGTACGGCCGGTTCGCGAACAGGCAGACGTTGTCGGCCGCGCGGTAGCAGGCGATCAGGGCCGGGACGGTGTCGGCGAGCAGGCGGAGCTGCTCGGCCTGGGCGCGCGCGACGCGTTCGGCCTGCTTGGGGGCCGAGACGTCGTGCAGCTGGCAGATCCAGTCGCCGTGCTCGCCGCCGCGCCGCTGCGCGGCACAGTCGACCCAGCGCGGCGGCATGCCGGGCGCCGCACGCAGTTGCAGCTCGAGCGCGACCGTGCGTGCCGCGCCGCCCAACGCGGCGCGCAGCGCGGCGAGCGACGACTCGGTCAGCAGCCCGTGCCAGCCGCTGCCTTGCGCGGCCTGCGACGGGAGGCCGGTGTGGCGGGCGAAGGCGCGGTTGACGCGCAGGGCGCCGGCGTCGGCATCGAGCAGCAGCAGCATGCCCGGCAGCGCGTCCCACAGCGCATCGTCATCGGCCGCGCAGGGCGCCGACGTCAGGACCTCGTGCGAAGGGCTTGCCGGCATGGGTCATCATAGCGGCGCCCTGCCTCGCTCATCGTCCTGCCACCTCGCGGGCGAGGCACAGGTCGTCCCAGGCACGCGCCTTGTCGGCCGGGTTGCGCAGCAGGTAGGCGGGGTGGTAGGTCACGACCACCGGCACGCCCTGGTACTGGTGGCGCTGGCCGCGCAGCCGGCCGATCGCCGCGTCGGTGTCGAGCAGCGCCTGCACCGCAAAGCGCCCCATCGCCAGGATCAGCTTCGGCTGCACCAGCTCGACCTGGCGGCGCAGGTAGGGCGCGCACTGCACGACCTCCTCCGGCAGCGGGTTGCGGTTGACCGGCGGGCGGCACTTCAGCACGTTGGCGATGAAGACCTGCCGCGCCGGATCGTTGTCCGGACTCGGCGCGCGGCTCAGGCCGACGGCGCGCAGCATGTTGTCGAGCAGCTGGCCGGCCATGCCGACGAAGGGCTCGCCCTGGCGGTCCTCGTTCTCGCCCGGGGCCTCGCCGACGATCATCCAGTGCGCACGCTCGTGGCCGACACCGAACACGGTGTTGCGCCGGCTGCGGCACAGCCCGCAGGCGGTGCAGCCGGCCACCGCCGCGCGCAGCGCCGGCCAGTCCATCGCCTCGACATCGGCGGGGCGCGCGCCGAGTGCGGCCGCTCCCGTCGCGCGGGCCGCCGGCGATGGCGGCGCCGGTGGAACGGTCTCGCGCAGCGAGGCCGCGGACCGGGCAGGTCCGTCGCCCTCGCTCTCGGAGAGGGGGCCGGGGAGGAGCGATGCCCCCCCCTCTCGCTGGGGTTCAGGCCAGAGCCTGATCCCCATCGCCGCGAGGATCGCGCGCTGACGTTCGTCCCAGCTCACGAGACCGTGCCTCCGACGAGCGGCAGGCTCATCATCACCGCGTCCTCGCGTGCGCCGCCGGCCGCCGGGTAGTAGCCGCGCCGGCAGCCGATGTCGGCGAAACCGTAGCGCTCGTAGAGCCGGCGCGCGCGCGCGTTCGACGCGCGCACCTCGAGCCACAGCTGCAGCGCATGGCGGCGCCGCGCGAGCCGGCCGAGCGCGTCGAGCATGAAGCGCGCATGCCCGCGCCCCTGGTGCGCCGGCGAGACGGTGAGATTGAGCAGGTGCATCTCGTCGACGCCGACCATCGCGATGAAATAGCCCACCAGCTCGCTGCGCGCGCCGCAGGTCCCCCACAACACCTGCATGTCGTAGCCGGCGCGCAGCGAGTCGGTGAAATTGCCGCGCGTCCACGGGAACTCGTAGGCGGCGCGCTCGACCAGCAGCACCGCGTCCAGGTCGGCCTCGCGCAGCGGCAGCAGCGTGCGCTCGAAGGGATCGACGACGGCGTTCATGACAGCCCCCGCGCCGCGGCGCGCTCGGCGGTGGTCTGCGCGACCTTGTCGCGCACGTACAGCGGCAGCGCCTCGGCGGCGTCGAGCCGCTCGCCGCGGCGCCAGGCCGCTCGGGCCAGCGCCAGCAGCGCGGCGGCGCGCGGCGCGGCCGCAGGCCAGCGCACCCCGAGGCCCGGGCCGGCCCAGGCCTCGGGGTGCGCCAGCAGCGAGCTGCCGGCGACCGCCGCCCCCTGGACTCGCGCCGCGAGGGCCGCCGGATCGTGCAGCGCCGGGGCGGCCAGCACCTGCCAGCCGTCCGGGCCGTGGCGGTAGTGCGCCGCGTAGGTCTCGCCCATGCGCGCGTCGACCGCCACCCACAGCGCCTCCGGCGCGCCCTCGGCGCGCGCGTCCTCGGCCACCGCCATCAGCGTGTCGAGCGCCAGCACCGGCAGGCCGGCGCCAAAGGCCAGGCCCTGGGCCACCGCACAGGCGGTGCGCACCCCGGTGAAGGCCCCCGGGCCCCGCCCGAAGCCGATCGCGCCGAGCTCGCGCAGTCCAAGCCCGGCCTCCTCGAGCAGGCCCGTCAGGCCCGGCAGCAGCGCGACCGAGGCCTGGGCGCCGCCAGGCAGCGCGCGCGCCCATTGCCGGCCGGCCGCGGCCAGGCCCAGGTGCAGCGTCTCGGTCGCGCAGTCGAGCACCAGCAGCGGCGGAATCGGGTCGTCGGCGTGGAACATGACGGCAGTCTACGGTGCGGCCACGACCGGCCCGTATGATCGTTTCGATGAGAGCCCCCCTGCTCGCCGGCCTGCTGGCGCTCGCCGCCGTGGCGCACGCGCAGCCGCTGCCGCCGACGGTGCGCGCCGCGCTCGACGAGGCACGGCTGCCCCCCGAGGCGCTGGTCGCCTGGGTCGCCGAGCTCGGCCCGGCCCCCGCCGCGCCGCGGCTCGCGCACCGCGCCGAGCAGCCGGTCAACCCGGCCTCGCTGATGAAGCTCTACACCACCGGCGCGGCCCTCGAGCTGCTCGGCCCGGCCTGGGCCTGGCGCACGCCGGTGCTCGCGACCGGGCCGATCGAGGACGGCGCACTGCGCGGCGATCTGGTGCTCCAGGGCCGCGGCGACCCGACGCTCTCCGTCGAGCGGCTGTGGCTGCTGCTGCGCCAGCTGCGCCAGCGCGGCATCACCGAGGTGCGCGGCGACATCGTGCTCGACACCAGCGCCTTCACGCTCGCCGCCAGCGACCCGGGCGACTTCGACGGCGAGCGCCATCGTCCCTACAACGTCCAGCCCGAGGCGCTGCTGCTGAACCTCAAGTCGATCACGCTCGGCTTCGTGCCCGAGCCGGCGCGCGGCGTCGCACGCGTGAGCGTCGACGTGCCGCTGGCCGGCGTGCGGGTCGACGCCAGCGTGCCCCTGGCGGGCGGCGGCTGCGGCGACTGGCGTGCCGCGCTCCAGGCCACGCTCGAGGACCCGGCTCGGCTGCACTTCGCCGGCCGCTACCCCGTGGCCTGCGGCGAGCGCAGCTGGCCGATCGCCTACGCCGAGCCCGAGAGCTACAACGCGCGCTTGCTCGAGGGCCTGTGGCGCGAGCTCGGTGGGCGGCTGGGTGGGCGGGTGCGCGGCGGCGCGGCGCCGCCCGACGCGGCGCTGCTGTTCGAGGTCGCGTCGCCGCCGCTGGCCAGCGTGGTGCGCGAGATCAACAAGTTCAGCAACAACGTGATGGCCGAGCAGCTGTTCCTCACGCTCGCGCTGGAGGACCCGGCCCGGCCAGCGCCGGGCTGCTGCCGGCGCGACGAGGGGCCGCCCGACACCGCACGCGCGGCGCGCGCACTGCTGCAGACGCTGGTGCGCGAGCGCGCCGGCTGCGCCGACGGCGAGCTCGCGATCGACAACGGCTCGGGGCTGTCGCGCGCCTCGCGCAGCAGCGCGCGCTGCCTGGGCGCCTGGCTGCAGGCGCTGTGGTC
This sequence comes from uncultured Methylibium sp., assembly GCA_964408005.1. Taxonomy (GTDB): domain Bacteria; phylum Pseudomonadota; class Gammaproteobacteria; order Burkholderiales; family Burkholderiaceae_C; genus Methylibium. The sequence goes on along the minus strand of CAYOXW010000028.1, from coordinate 7,837 downwards.
GAGTCCGGCGATGCCCGAGCTGATGAGCTCGCTGCCAGTGAGCGGCGTCGATGGCACCGCCAAGCGCCCCGGCCGCGACTGGGGCGCCGCGCTCGGCCGCGCCCACCTGAAGACCGGCTCGCTGCGCGACGCGATGGGACTGGCCGGCTATGTGCTCGGCGTGTCCGGACGGCGCTGGGCCTTCGTCGCGATCGTCAACCACCCGAACGCCGACGCGGCACGGCCGGTGCTCGACGCGCTGGTGCACTGGACCGCCGAGGACCGGGCGCCATGAGCCCCGGCGGGGTCGAGGCGATCGGCTACACCGCCGCGGTGCTGACGACCGCGGCCTTCGTGCCGCAGGCCTGGCACACCTGGAGGACGCGCGACGTCGCCGGCATCTCACGGGCGATGTATGCGGTGTTCACCGTCGGGATCGCGCTGTGGCTGCTCTACGGCGTGCTGCTGCGCGCCTGGCCGCTGGTGCTCGCCAACGCGGTGACGCTGGCGCTGGCCCTGGCGATCCTCGCGATGAAGTGCTGCTGGGATCGCCGCGGCGACTAGCCGGGCGTGCGCCGGGCGCACGCCCCGGATCGCGGCCGACTCAGAACGGGTTGGTCTCGAAGGCGCGGTCGATCGCGCGAACCGCGAGGGCGCTGTGCATCGTGGTCCCGAAGCGCCGCTCATCCGCCCACAGATAGGTCGAGTGGGCCACGGGCTGGACACCCGCCGTGTCGGGGTCGCTGTCGCGCAGCGTCTCGGTGGTGCAGCCCGGCAGCGCGGCGGTGCACGCCGCGGTGCTCGTGTTGGCAAAACCGAAGTCGCCTTCGATCGCCACCTCGACCAGCTCCTCGAGTTGCAGCAGGCCGACGTCGCTGCCGTCGAGATCGCTCTCCTCGATCTCCACGCGCAGGCCGGAGTTGAAGGCCTCGGTCAGCTCGTTGAGGCAGGTGGCCTTGTCGACGCCGGACACCTCGCTCGGCTCGCGGCCGAAAGGCGTGTAGCCGACGCCCGGCACGGTCACGAACAGCACCCGCCCGCCACGGCCGCCCGCGGCGATCCGTTCGATCTGACGCGCCAGGGCGCGCCCGCGCTCGCGCGCCTGCAGCGCCACCGCACCGGCACGATCGGCATCGCCGGCGACGAAACGGCATTGCTCCATCGCCGTGACCGTGCCGTAGAAGTCGATGATGTCCTTCTGCCCGGTGTAGACAGTCACGAGGTCGGTGGTGTTGAAGGGCCCGGCCTCGGCGAGGAAGGCATCCACCTGCAGGGCCACGTCCTCGACGCCAGTGCCCACTGCGGCATAGATACGGCTGACCGGCTCCGGCTCGCTCTCGAGCGGGCATTCCGGGAAGCCGAAGCCGGCTCGCGCGGCCAGCAGCTGCACCCAGATGCGGTTCGTCTGGCAGTCGATCGTGCTGCCGCCCTCGACCAGCCCATTGACGGTGTACCGCGCGCCGCCGGCTTCGATCACGCTGGCCTCGTCGCCGAACACGAGCACGCGCTCCGGCTTGAAATCGTTGGCGCGCTGGCCCCCCCCGCAGGCGGCCAGCGCCAGCAGCGCGGCCGTGCCGAGCAGGCATGCCGGCAGACGCAGGCGGCGGAAAAGATCGGTCACGACAGTCATGCTCACTCCAGGCATCAGGCAGGAAGGGAAGGCGGGCGGGCTCAGGCGGCTGCGGCACGCCGCAGCCGGTCGCGCACGCCCTCCCAGGCCGGTTCGGCGGGTGGCTCCTCGACCCAGATCAGCGTGACGCCCAGGTCGTCGAGCTCGCGCAGCACCGCGAACAACTCGTGGGCCGCTGCGGCCGCGTCGGCCGGCATGCGGCGCTGCGGCAGCCGCGCGGGCACCGCGACGCTGCGGGAATATACCGCCAGCTTCGGCGCCGCCTGGGTCGGCAGCGCATCCAGCGGCAGCAGCTCCAGCGCGGTGCGCAGCGCCGCCGCCGGCATCAGCCGCAGCGTCGCGCGCGGCGCGTAATGCGCCTCGAGCGTGCCGGCGGCGCGCGGCGCCGCCGCGTCGGCCTCGTGCAGCGGTTCGCCCAGGGCGGCCTCGATCTGCGCCCGCGTCAGCACGCCGGGGCGCAGCAGCACCGCGCGACCGCGGCTGACATCGACGATCGCCGACTCGATGCCGAGCGCGCTGTCTCCCCCATCGAGCACCGTCAGCGCCGCGCCGAACTCCTGCGCGACATGGGCGGCCCGCGTCGGGCTGATGCGGCCGAAGCGGTTCGCGCTCGGCGCGGCCACGCCGGGCACCCCCTCGGCCGCGGCGGCGCGCAGCAGCGCCTGGGCGACCGGGTGGGCCGGGCAGCGCAGTCCGATCGTGGCCTGCCCGCCGGCCGCGCCCGCGGCCACGCCGGCGCGGCGCGGCACGATCAGCGTCAGCGCGCCGGGCCAGAAGGCCGCGATCAGCCGCCGCGCCAGTGGCGACAACTCGGCCGCGAAGGCCTCGGCCCCGGCCGCGTCGGCCACATGGACGATCAAGGGGTGGTCGGCCGGTCGGCCCTTGGCCGCGAAGATGCCGGCCACGGCGCGGTCATCGTCGGCCCGCGCGCCGAGGCCGTAGACCGTCTCGGTCGCGAAGGCGACCAGGCCGCCGGCGGCGAGCTGGCGCGCCGCCGCGGCAACGGACTCGGGCGCGCGGCCGTCGAGGACCGGCATGGTCATCGCGTGCCGCTCAGAGCGGCGGCAGACCGAGCACGGCGGCGGCACGGCGGGCCGCCTCGCGGGCCGCCTCGGGCGTCGCCGCGGTCAGCGTCAGGTGGCCCATCTTGCGGCCCGCCCGCGCGCCCGCCTTGCCGTACAGGTGCAGGTGGGCGCCGGGGATCGCCAGCACCGCCGCCCAGTCGGGCGTGCGCTCACGGCCCTCGGCGTCGAACCACAGCTCGCCGAGCAGGTTGAGCATCACCGCGGCCGAATGCTGGCGCGGCGCCGCCAGCGGCAGGCCGGTCATGCAGCGCACCTGCAACTCGAACTGCGAGACGTCGCAGCTGTCGATGCTGTGGTGGCCCGAGTTGTGCGGCCGCGGCGCCATCTCGTTGGCGACCAGCGTGCCGTCGGCGAGCACGAAGAACTCGACGCACAGCACGCCGACATAGTGCAGGCCCTCGGCAATGCGGCGCGCCGCCTCGAACGCCTGGGCCGCAAGCGCGGCGCTGACGCCGGGGGCCGGCACCTCGGTGACGGCGAGGATGCCCTCGCGGTGCAGGTTGCGCTGCAGCGGCAGCGTGACGACGTCACCGAAGGCGTTGCGCGCCAGCACGACGCTCAGCTCGAAGTCGAGCGCGAGTTGCTGCTCGAGCACGCAGGGCGCGCGCCGCAGCGTGTCCCAGGCGGCGGCGAGTTCGGCGCGCGTGCCGACGCGCACCTGGCCCTTGCCGTCGTAACCCAGCCGCGCGGTCTTCAGGATGCCCGGCAGCAGCGCGTCGGGCACGGCGGCGAGTCCGGCCTCGGTCTCGATCAGCGCATGCGGCGCGCAGGGCACCCCGCAGTCGACGAAGTGGCGCTTCTCCTTGGCACGGTCCTGGCAGATCGACACCGCCTCGGCGTCGGGCGCGGCCGGCAGGTGGGCCCCGAGCGTGTAGAGCGCGCCGGCCGGCACGTTCTCGAACTCGGTGGTGATCGCCGCGCAGCGCTGCAGCATCTGCGCGAGGCCCTGCTCGTCGAGGTAGTCGGCCTGCACGTGCACATGCGAGACGAGGCCTGCGGGGCTGGCCACGTCGGGGTCGAGCACGGCGGTGAAATAGCCGAGCCGCTGCGCCGCGTGCACGAACATGCGGCCGAGCTGGCCGCCGCCCATCACGCCGAGCGTCGTGGCCTGGGCGCCGGCGGCGACGGCGGCCGGCAGGATGGTCTTGGAACGGGTCATCGCAGGTCCGGGCTCCGGGCAGGTCAGGGCCGGCCGAGTTCGGCCGTCATCGCGCGTGCCGCCTCGGTCTGGGCGGCGCGGAAGGCGTCGAGCCTGGCGCGCAGCGCCGCATCGTCGTGGGCCAGCAGCGCCACCGCGAACAACGCCGCGTTGGCCGCGCCGGCCGCGCCGATCGCGAACGTCGCCACCGGCACGCCCTTGGGCATCTGCACGATGCTGTGCAGCGAGTCGACGCCCTGCAGGTGCTTCGAGGGCACCGGCACGCCGAGCACCGGCACCGGGGTCTTGGCCGCCAGCATGCCCGGCAGGTGGGCGGCGCCACCGGCACCGGCAATGATCGCGCGCAGGCCGCGGTCGCGGGCGCCTTCCGCGTAGCGGAACATCTCGTCCGGCATGCGATGGGCCGACACCACCTGCGCCTCGAAGCTCACGCCGAACTCGGCGAGAATCGCGGCCGCATGCTGCATGACCTCCCAGTCGCTCTTGGAGCCCATCACCACGCCGATCAGGGGTTGCACTGCAGTCACGGCCGCTCCGGTCGGAAAACCACGAATTGTAGGCGGCGGCTTGCTTTGCAGCCCGTTGGCCGCAGCTGAGGCGACATGATCGACATCACCCTCCAGAACTTCGAAGCCGCGCTGATCCTGGCCTCGCAGCGCACCCCCGTGCTGCTCGACGTCTGGGCCCCCTGGTGCGGCCCCTGCAAGCAGCTCGGTCCGGTGCTGGAGAAGCTCGAGACGACGTATGCCGGCCGCTTCACGCTGGCCAAGCTCAACAGCGACGAGCAGCCCGAGATCGCCAACCAGCTCAGCCAGGCCTTCGGCGTGCGCTCGATCCCCTTCTGCGTGATGTTCGTCGGCGGCCAGCCGATCGACGGCTTCGTCGGCGCGCTGCCCGAGTCGCAGATCCGCGCCTTCCTCGACAAGCATGTGCCCAGCCCGAACGAACTGGCCGCCGAGGAAGAGGCCGAAGAGGCCGAGCAGCTCGCCGCCGGCGGGGACACCGATGCGGCGCTCGTCAAGCTGGCCGAGGCGCTGGCGATCGCACCGCACGACGACGCGATCCGCGCCGATTACCTCAAGCGCCTGCTCGAGGCCGGACGGCTCGCCGATGCGCGGCGCGTCTGGGAGCCGCTGGCGCCGAAGGCGATCGGCGAGCCGCGCGCCAGCGCGCTCGGCCTGTGGCTCGAGGCCTGCGAATCGGCGCGAGGGGCCCGGCCGATGGCTGCGCTCGAGGCCGCGATCGCAGCCAACAAGCGCGACTTCGACGCGCGCTTCGAGCGCGCCCAGACGCTGATGGCCGGCCAGCGCTTCGCCGACGCGATGGACGAGCTGCTCGAGATCCTGATGCGCGACAAGGCCTGGGCCGACCAGCGCGCCCGCAAGCTCTATGTCGCGATCCTCGAGTTGATGACTCGGCCGCAGCCGAAGGCCGCCGCCGAGTCCCAGGGGGCGCTGGAACTCACCGGCAAGGTGGCCGCGCCGGCCGGCGATCCGGTGGTCGACGCCTACCGGCGCAAGCTCAGCATGGTGCTGTTCTGAGCTGAGCCGGGCTCCGCCGAGGCGCTGCCGCGCGCGGCAGCCTCAGGTCGGACCGTCGCTGCCGAGCGCCAGATCCAGCCGCTCGACCCAGCGCAACTGCTGGCTGATATGGGCGCGCCAGTGGCGCGCGGCGACCTCGCGCAACTCGATCGCGCGATCGCGCGCCACCGCCCCGCCGCACAGTTCGTAGATCTGCACCAGCCGGCAGCGCGCCGCCGCATCGTCGTCGGCGTCACCGAGCGCGCCGAGTCCGGCCTCGGCCTCGGTCGCCAGGCCGAGCGCGCGCGCGGCATCGCCGCGCCGTGCCTCGCACCAGCCCATGTCGGCCAGCAGCAGCGCAGCCTTGCCCTGCATGCCCTGCTTCAGGCTGGCCTCGTAGTGCTCGGCGAACAAGGCGCGCGCCTCATCGAAGCAGCCCTGGATCGTCAGCAGCTGGGCCCGCATCAGCGGGTGCAGCACGCCCAGCGAGGTCGCGCCGACCATCTGGTCGAAGCGCTCGGTCGACTCGGCACCGCGCAGCGCGTCGCTGGCCCGCTGGGCCAGCGCCTCGGGGGACAGCGGCGTGCCGACATCGACCACCTGCTGCGCCTCGGCCTCGCGCTGCAGGTTCATCGTGATCGCATAGCGGTTATAGAGCACCGCGCTCATCATCGCTTCGTCGCCGTCGGCCAGGGCATGCTGGCGCGCGCGCTCGTACCAGGGCTGGGCGCGGTCCATGCGGCCGCCCCAGTGGTAGCCCTGGGCCGCGACCAGACAGGCGCGGGCGCGGGCGCCATGGTCGTCGGGCGTGCTCAGGTCGAAGGCGTGGCGCAAGCGCTGGGCCATCGAGTCGACGTCGTGCTGCACATAGTCCAGCAGCGCCAGCCAGGCCGCGCTGAGCGCCTGCAGCGGACGCAACTGCGCGGCCGCGGCCAGCGAGTAGGCGCGCTGCAGGCGGTCGCGACAACCCGTGTCGAGGTCGGCGTAGTAGTCCAGCAGGCCGTCGGCGAGCGACAGCCAGGCCGTCACGCTGGCATCGGGCTCGAAGCGGAACTCGGCCCGCAGGCGGGCCACGTCGTCGCGGGCGCGCTCGAGTTCGCCGTGGCGCGCCAGCAGGCAGGCCAGCTCGCCGCGCAGCCGCCCTGCGCTCACACGGTCGGCCGCGCGCGGGATCGCAGTTTCGAGGCGATGACGCAGGCGAGCCAGCATGTCCTCAGCCGGCCAGCCGGCGCCAGGCCTCGCGGTACTTCTCGGCCGTGCGCTCGATCACCTCGGCCGGCAGCGCCGGGGCGGGGGCACGCTTGTTCCAGGGCGCGCCGTCGACGCGCGCCTGCTCGAGCCAGTCGCGCACGAACTGCTTGTCGTAGCTCGGCGGGTTGCGGCCCTCGCGCAGCGCCGCCTCGTAGTCCTCGGCCGGCCAGAAGCGCGAGGAGTCGGGCGTCAGCACCTCGTCCATCAGCGTGAGGATGCCGTCGGCGTCGAGACCGAACTCGAACTTGGTGTCGGCGATGATGATGCCGCGCGTCAGCGCATAGGCGGCGGCGGCCTCGTAGAGCGCGATCGACACGCGCCGCACCTCTTCGGCGCGCTCCGGCCCGACGATCGCCGCGGCCTGCTCGAAGCTGATGTTCTCGTCGTGCGCGCCGGCCTCGGCCTTGGTGGCGGGCGTGAAGATCGGCGCCGGCAGGCGGGCGGCGTTGCTCAGCCCGGCCGGCAGCGCGACGCCGCAGACGCGGCCGCTCTCCTGGTATTCCTTCCAGCCCGACCCCGCCAGGTAGCCGCGCACCACCGCCTCGATCGGCAGCGGCGCGAGGCGCTTGACCAGCATCGAGCGGCCACCGACCTGAGCCCGCTCGTCGGCCGTGACGACGCTCTCGGGCGCGTCGCCGGTCAGGTGGTTGGGCACGATCGCGCCGAGCCGCCCGAACCAGAACAGCGCCATCTTCGTCAGCAGCTCGCCCTTGCCGGGGATGGGCTCGCCCATCACGACGTCGAAGGCGGAGAGGCGGTCGCTCGCGACCATCAGCAGGCGGTCGGTGCCGACCGCGTAGTTGTCACGCACCTTGCCGCGCGCGATCAGCGGCAGGGAGTGCAGGCGGCTTTCGAGAAGGGGGGAGGTCGACATGGCTTGGACAGAGTTGTATCGGCGCGCGCACTCGGTGTCACGCTGTAAAAGTTAGCAGCGCGGCCGCGCCGTGGCCGGATCAGCGCACCGTCTGGGCCAGCTCGCCCTTGGCGTACTGGGTGGCGACGGCCTGCAGGGTCCGCGCCTGGATCTTGCCGGCCTGCCCCTCGCAGCCGAACTCCAGGTAGCGCTGCTTGCAGATCTGCTTGGCCGCCTCGCGCGCGGGCTTGAGCCATTCGCGGGCGTCGAACTTCTCGGGGTGCTCGGCCAGGAACTTGCGCACCGCGCCGGTCATCGCCAGGCGGATGTCGGTGTCGATGTTGATCTTGCGCACGCCGT